>JBJEXW010000043.1:0-89842 GCA_051886195.1 Clostridia bacterium | reverse complement strand
TAGTCCCTTAAAGGGCGCAATGAAAAACTACGGGTTATACCCGTAGATTTTTATTTGAAAAAATAGTGTAAAAATATTGCGTTTTAGTAGTTACTGTGGTATTATTTTATCCCAATAAAAATATATATACCTCAAGAGATAATAAAGGAGGAATGAAAAATGATTATTAAAATTATAATAGGAATTGTAGTATACATTCTAATATTGTTTTTTATTTGTATATTTTTTAAAGGATCGACTAAAATTGGAAATGAATTTGAAGAGAGAAAGGAAGCAGAAAGAATATTAAAAAAATATGAAACTAGCAAATAAAGTTTGTAAAGAAGTACAATTGTACTTCTTTTTTTAATAGAAAACTCCCAGATTGTTTGAAGTGGTAAAATGAAATTAGATTTTTGGTGTCTACTTTCATTTTACCACTTCAGCTAAGCTAGTGGAAATATATTAATACTTTATACATATAAAGTATTGTAATTTCTTGACTATATCCACTTTAATTTGATTTTTTTGTTGTTTTAACTTTTAAATTTATTTACGTTGTCCATATATTTATTTAATATATTTTCAATATTTTTATATGTATTCCCATTGTCATTTAATAAAGCAAATACTTTATTAGATATTGTTATTTGATTTGGATGTATAATTACTATTGTTACATCATTTGTTTTATTATTTACAAAAGCTAATCTATATGAACCACCAATCCATAAGCTTTTTGATTTTTTTACTTTAGCTGTACTTAAAATATTTAAAATTTTATTAAAATCTTCTAAATCGTCAATTTCAAACATTTCCTCATCGTTATCTACGACATACATACTTATATCAGAAGTACCTTTTATAATATCTTTGATTTCACTTTCCATACTTAATTTAAAACCTATTACGAACTTCCATAATAAAAATATTATTATTAATATAATAATAGATGATACAATTATAATATTCTTTTTATTCATATATTAACCTCTCAACTTATATAAATATTATATAAGATACTACATATATTATCAACATTAATCTATAAAGAATATATTATAGAAAAACAATCAAATCCAGTAAAAAATTATACTGGGTTTGCCAACAATCTGATAGCTCTGATTAAATAATTAGAGCTTTTTTTAATAGAAAACCTCTAGATTGTCTGTGAAGTGGATTTTTATTATGTTATTGTTCCACAACCAATTTTTTCTCCTGAATTTCCACTTGGTTGAGATGTTAAATCATCTGTATTACTATGAATTATTACAGATTTACCAATTATTTCTGAAAGATTAAATCTATTTGTAAAAAAAGACATATAGGCATATCCATCATTTCCAAATATTGGTGGCATGTCACCTGAGTGATAAGGATGACTGCAGTTATTTGTACTAAAATGTGAGCCGACATCTGCAAACTCATCTTTATTATTACCAGTACATTTGGTCCCTTCGTGAATATGAAATCCGTAAATTTCGTTTTTGCATTTTTTAAAAGGCAGGTTAAATACTTCTAATGTTACTAAAACGCCATTTTTCAATTGCTTGAAGTTTACTATTCCATGTAAATTTGGATATTTTGATGATCCTTTTAAGAATGCTTTAGCATTAGATTTTTTATACATATTTTTCATAAAATTTCTCCTTTCATTATTATATAGTATGTTTTCTTATTACAAATTATCTTTAAATGTATAAAAAGTGCAATAAAAAACATAAATTTACATGTATTTAAATGTAAATTTATGTCTTATATAAATTTGTATATCGATTATTTAACTCTATATTGCTCTATAATACTTGATAATTGTTTTTCTATGTCATAAGCAGTACCATCTGCTTTAATTAATAAAGTAGTCATATATCCGGATTCTTTTTTATTTTTACAAGGTAGACAATAATTTTTATTACAAATTATTTGTAATAAAATATTTGTTGAATTTTTATACAAAATGTAGTATTATATTATATAGATTTAAAAGGAGATAAAATGCTTAAGAATTACATAAAACCAATTGAAATAGGAAATATAAAAGTAAATAATAACGTTTTTTTAGCACCAATGGCTGGTGTTACAGATATACCTTTTAGAAAAATTTGTAGAAAATTTGGACCTGGACTTACATTTACTGAAATGGCTAGTACTAAAGCAATGGAATTTAATAGCAATAAGACAGAAAAAATACTACAAATTATGACTAATGAAAGACCATCTGTTGTTCAAATATTTGGAAATGATAAGAAGGTAATTTGTAGTACAATTGAAAAATTAAATGAAGATAGTACAATAGACATAATAGATATAAATATGGGATGTCCTGCCCCTAAGCTTGTAAAAAATGGTGATGGGGCTGGATTATTGTTAAATTTAGAAAATGTTGAAGAGATAATAAAAGAAGCAACTAAAATTTCAAAAAAGCCAATTACTGTTAAAACTAGAAAAGGTTTTAATAATGATATTATTACTGCTGTTGAAGTGGCAAAAATTTGTGAAAAATATGGAGTATCAATGATTACTATTCATGGAAGAACTCGTGAAGAATATTATAGTGGAAAGTCAGATTTAGACATTATCAAAGCAGTAAAGCAGTCTGTTAGTATTCCAGTAATAGGAAATGGAGATATAATAGACATAGAAAGTGCCGAAAAAATGTTTGAATATACTGGTTGTGATGGTATAATGATAGCAAGAGGCGCTCAGGGAAATCCATGGATTTTTAAAAGTATATTAGAAGGAAAAGAGTATATTCCAGATAATGAAGAGCGTTTAGAAGTAATATTAGAACATATAGATTATGCACTTGAAAACGAAGAAAGTAAGAAACAGGCAGTGCTTAAGATGAGAAAACACATTGCTTGGTATCTAAAAGGACTAAAAAATAGTACTTATATAAAGGATATGATAAATAGAGAAGAAGATATTGATAGAGTAAAAGAAATATTAACTGAATTTTTTAGCTAATACAATATTATATTTTATACTCATGTAATAGAATACATGAGTAGTTTTTTGTTGAAATATGGTACTTTTTTTGGTATAATTTATACGTAAAAAAATAAGGGAAAAATCATGATAGATAAAATTACTAAATCGAAGATATTAGATAATATAAAAAATAAAGATGAAAAAATATTAGTTTCCAGTGTTTTAGACAAGGCTATGAAATTTGAAAAGACTGATAGTTTATTATTTACAAATTTCTTAAATTTAAACGAAACAAAAATTATAAAAAAAATTTTAGATTACTTAAAAATAAACTATGTTGATTTTTATTCAAATGAAAACATTGAAAAAAGAAACATTTTTTTTATCCCAGAATATTTATTGTATAAAAAAGATGAGATTATTAAAGAAAATATATCATGCATAAAAATAATACCTAAAATTAAAGGAAAATTAATGCATAAAGATTATATGGGAGCAATTTATTCTTTAGGAATAAAAAGGGAATTTATTGGTGATATAGTAGCAAAAGAAGAATGTGCCTATTTTTTCTGTATGAAAAGTGTGGAAGAATATTTTTCGTTAAATTTAACTTCTGTTGGAAAACAAGAAATAAGCATTGAAATTCTTGATGTTTTTAGTAATGAAGTTAAAAACTTAGACTTTAAATTTATATCAAAAGAATACATAGTACCATCTTTAAGAGTGGATGCAATATTAAGTGAGGTATATAATTTAAGTAGAAGTGAAGTAAAAGATAAGATTATAAAGGAAGACTTATATATAAATGATAAGGTTATAGTTTATCCTAATACAATTATATCAAAAGGAGATATTATTTCTTTTAAAAAATGTGGCAAAATAAAATTCATAGAAGAAATAAGAAAAACTAAAAATTCAAATATAGTGATAAGAGTATTTAAATATTCATAAATGATAAGGAGAAGTATAAAATATGAAAGTAGCTTTTTATACACTTGGTTGTAAAGTAAACCAGTATGAAACAGATTTAATGATGAAGAATTTTGTAGAGAGAGGATATGAAATTTGTGATTTTAAAGAAAAAGCAGATATATATGTTATAAATTCATGTAGTGTTACAAATTTATCTACAAGAAAGACAAGGCAATATTTAAGTAGAGCTAAGAAAATGGGAGGAATAGTAGTACTTGCTGGATGTTATGCTCAAGAAATAGACCGAAATGAAAAATTGAATAATGTAGATATTATTATAGGTAATCAGGAAAAAAATAAAGTCGTAGATGCTGTAGAAGACTATATAAAGAAAAGAGAAAATAAAGTTTTATATAAAGTAACTAACATTGGCGAACTAAAAAGATATATTCAAGATGAAAATTTGAATAAAGGAAGAGAGATAAGAGAGAGCATAAAGATTGAAGATGGATGCAATAATTTTTGCTCATATTGTATTATTCCGTATGTAAGAGGAAGAGTTAGAAGTAGAAATATTGAAGATATATTATTAGAAGTTAAAGATTTAGTAAAAAGTGGCGTTGGAGAAATAGTGCTTGTTGGAATTGAAATAGCTTCATATGGTAAAGACTTGGAAGACAATAATATTACTATGATAGATGTTATTGAAGAAGTATCAAAAATAGATGGCTTAAAGAGGATAAGACTTGGATCTATAGAACCAAGAATATTAACAGATGAAAATATTAGAAGGTTAGCAAATATTAAAAAGCTTTGTCCTCATTTTCATATTTCAGTTCAAAGTTTAGACAATGATGTACTAAAAAGAATGAATAGAAAATACACAAGAGAAGATGTATTTAAAATTGTAGACAAGCTAAAAGACTGCTTTGATTATCCAGCAATTACTTGTGATATTATTGTTGGATTTCCTGGTGAAACAGATGATGAATTTAAAAATACTATTGAAGGCGTGAAAAAAATTGGGTTTTATGAGGTACACGCTTTCAAATATTCAAAAAGAAAGTGGACTTTGGCTGCGAAAATGGAAAATCAAGTTGAAGGAAAAATTGCTCAAAAAAGAAGTGAAGAACTAATAAATGTAGCACATAAATTAAAGCAAGATTATATGGAAAAAATGATTGGTAAAAAAGTAAAAATTCTTGTTGAGTCAAAAGATAATGAATATGTTCATGGCTATACATCAAATTATGTTATGGTTAAAGTAAAAACTGATAAAGAACTTTTAGGTAAAGAAATAGAAGTAGTCTTAAATCAAATAGATAATGATAGTATGATTGGAATAATATAGTTTCAAATCTTGAAAAAAGACTAAAAAAGTTATATAATCTGAAAGAGGTTAAATTTGGAGGGATAGATATATGAGAAAAGCATTAATAATTATTTTATGTGCATTAGGGTTAATAGTTGGTGTAATTGTAGGTGACCAAATGGCAGGAACTGCACTTAATTGGTTATCTCTAGGTGGAAGTATTGGATTACAAAATCCATTATCTTTAGATTTAGGAGTTATTGAATTAACACTTGGGTTTTGGTGTAAAATAAACATAGGAGGCGTAATTGGTCTTGTTTTATTTGCCATTTTATCTAAATGGATTACAAGTTGGTTAAAAATATAAAGCATAAGAAGGAGAAATAATATGAAATCGATATCAAAGGAAATAGGGATAGATCTTGGAACATCATGTACTAGAATAAGCATTAGAGGAAGAGGTACTATTCTATCTGAGCCTACTGTGGTAGCTATAAATAAAATTACAGGAGAAATTTTAGCTGTAGGAAATCAAGCAAAAGAAATGCTTGGCAGAACTCCAGATAGTATAGTTGCTGTTAGGCCTTTAAAAGATGGTATAATTGCAGACTTTGAGGCAACAAGAATGCTAATACAAAATTTAGTTTATAGAGTAGTACCAAAGAGTTTATTTTATAAACCTAAAATGATAATTACTATACCATCAGCAATTACGGATGTTGAAGAAAGAGCTGTTGAAGGAGTAGGATATAAAGCAGGAGCAAAAGCAGTATATTTAATGGAAGAAGTTATGGCCGCAGCAATTGGTGCAGGACTTCAAATCGATAGACCTGAAGGATGTATGATTGTAGATATTGGTGGAGGAACATCTGAAATGGCTGTTTTATCTTTAGGCGGAATAGTAACAGAAAATTCAGTTAAAATAGCAGGAGATAAATTAGATAGAGATATAGTTGAATATATTAGAACAAAATTTAATGTTTTAATTGGACAAACTGAAGCAGAAGAAATAAAGAAACAAATTGGCACAGCTAGTTCTGCAATGACAGAAGAAAAAGTAAATATAAAGGGAAGAAATTTATCTACCGGGCTACCAGAAACAGTAACTGTCACTACTTTTGATATTAATTTAGCAATAAAAGATTCATTAGAAATAATATTAAAAGCAATTAAGACTACACTTGAAAATACACCGCCTGAGTTATCTTCAGATGTAATGAGTAAAGGAATAGTATTAAGTGGAAGTGGCTCTCTACTTAAAAACTTAGATAGATACATAAATGAGCAAACAGGTATACCAGTATACATTGCAGAGTCACCTAGTGAGTGTGTTTCACGTGGTGTTGCAATGTCTTTAGATAATATTGAAGTATTAAAAAAATCTGTTAAGAGTAGAAGAATATAATCTATTTAATTTTTAAGTTTAATAGCTATTAAATTTGAGTATAATAATAAAGAGGTAAAAAAGGATAAATATAATGGATTACGGAATAGACTTTTCAAATAATAGTCAAAGAAGGAAAAAGAAAATAATTTTTATTATTATCTTTCTTATTTTAGCAATAATGTTTGTTGCATTTTTCTTTAGAAATAGTAATAATAAAATGGTGTCAAATATTGCTTCATTTATTTCTAAACCAATAGCTGTGGTTTATAATGGTATAAATAAAATAACTGATTCTACAAGTTCAGATATTGATGAATTAAGAGCTCAAAATGAAGAGCTTAAGAAAGAAAATGAAGAATTAAAAATTCAGGCCTTAGAGACACAAAAAATAATAGATGAAAATACTACATTAAAAGAAATGTTAGATATAAAGAAGGAATATCAGCATTATAAGACTGTAATGGGAAATATTATATATAGAGAACATGATAATTGGACTCAGACTTTTACAATTGATATTGGTGCTAATGATGGTATAGAGATTGACCAAACAGTTGTACATAAAGATGGATTAGTTGGATATATATCTAATGTCACTCAAACAACAGCTGTCGTTACTACTATTTTAGATGCATCATCATCTGTAAGTGTAAATATAAGTACAATAAATGAGCCTGCTGTTGTAAATGGTGATTTGGAGCTAAAATCTCAAAATAGACTAAGACTTACATACATACCACTTGATACAGAAATAGCTGTGTCAGATATGTTGTATACATCTGGAATAGGAGTAATGTATCCTAGTTCTATACCAGTAGGGAGAATAGTAGAAATTGTAAATAATAAAAATGATGTTAATCGATATGCGTTAGTTGAGCCTTGTGTAAATATTAGTAAAATATCTGAAGTGGCTGTAATTATTAATTAGGTGATACTATGGAAAAAATTTTAAAAGTAATAGTAACTATATTTTTATTTGTTATTTCATTAGCTATTCAGTTATTTTTATTTGATAATATGAGTTTATTTGGTGTAAAGCCTAATATGCTTTTAATATCTATTATAGTTGTTAGTTTATATACTAATATTTATGCAAGTACAATATATTCATTTAGTTTAGGATTTATTGTAGATTTAATCTTTGGAGGATCAGGAATGTTTACAATATCTTATACTATAATTGGGATGTTACTTGGACTTATAAGTGAAGATTACATGAAAGAAAATTATTTATCGACTATTGTACTTACAGCACTTAGTGTTATCGTATTTGAAGTTATATTATATTTTGATAGTATGATAATTTCATCTAGCTATATTAGCTTTTTCTTTTTAATAAAGCAACTAACTTTAAGTATATTATTGAATGTAGTATTGGTATTTATAATGTGCTTTTTATTTGGAAAAATAATAATACATATAGATAAAAAACAAAATAGAATATATTGGTAAAAAAGGAGGGAGCAAGTTTGGAATTTTTAAAATCAAAATTAGAAAAAATAATGGAGATATTAGAAAATAGAGAACTTGTTCTCTCTATTATTTTATCTTTAATAAGTATAGTTTTTATAATTCAGTTATTCAATATACAAATAATTAATGGTGCCTCATATAGAGAACAAGCTGAAAATAAAATCGTAAGAACAGAAACAATTTCAGCTTCAAGGGGAGAAATTTATGACAGAAATGGTGTACTTCTTGCTACAAACAAATTGACATATAACATAGAATTATATAGAACAAAAGTAGGCACAGAGCTTACAAATAATGCAATTAGAGATTTAGTAGATATATTGACTTCGAATGGAGATAATATATATTCAACTTTTCCTATCAATGATTCTTTAGATAATTTTTCAGATGATTATTTGCAAGACGATGATATAAGAAAAAAATTTTTAAGGGGTATAAAGCTTAGCGAAGATGCTAATTTTGATGATGTAATAGATTATTATACAGATTTATATGCTGTAGAAGATTATAGTTATGAAGATAAGATTAAAATTATTAAAGTAAAATATGAAGCCAATCAAAATGGTTATTCTTTGTTTAATAGTGCTATTATTGCAAAAAATATATCTAAAAGTTCAGTTGCTCAAATTGAAGAGCAAAAGAGTAAACTATATGGATTTAATATTATCTCTGTGCCACAAAGATATTATATTTCAGATGATTTTGCATGTCACATACTTGGATATGTTAGTAAAATAAGCACAACCGAATATTCAGAGCTAAAAGATAAAGGATATACTATAAATAGCATGGTTGGTAAATCAGGTGTTGAAGAATCTATGGAACCATATTTAAAAGGTAGTGACGGAACAAAAAAAGTAGTAACAGATTCTTTAGGAAATGTTACATCTGAATTAATAATTCAAGAAGCTGCATCAGGAAATAACATTACTTTAACAATAGATTATAGAATACAAAATGTAGTAGAAAACGCTTTAAAAAATACATTACAGAGCTTACAAAATGGAAGCTTAGGAAAAGAACAAATACCAGAAGCACAGGCTGGTAGTTGTGTAGTACTTGATGTTGAAACTGGTGAGGTGCTTGCTATGGCAAGTTATCCGACATACAATATAAATAACTTTGCAAATGGTATAACTTCAAAGCAGTGGAAGTCTTTGATTGAGGATACTCAAAAGCCAATGTTCAATAGAGCAATTTCAGGAACTTATTCACCAGGGTCTACATATAAAATGTTAATGGGAATTGCAGGACTTGAATCAGGTGGAATAACAGTAGATGAAATTTATACTGATCCAGGAATATATCCATATTCATATAATCCAAAATGTTGGATATTTACATCACATAATATAACACATGGAGATATTAATTTAGCAGGAGCTTTAAAGGGATCATGCAATTGCTATTTTTATGAAGTAGGAAGAAGAATAGGAATATCAACTATAGTTGAATGGGCAAAGAATTTTGGATTAGGACAAAAAACAGGAATAGAGCTTTCAGGAGAAGCATCTGGTAATATTGCAGGAGATAATGCTCAAACTTGGTCTTTAGGTGATACTCTATCAGCATCTATTGGTCAGTCAACTAATTTATTTACGCCTATTCAATTAGCAAACTATATATCTACAATTGCAAATGGTGGAACTTTAAATAAGGTATCACTTATAAAGAGTGTAGGAAATGATATAAATTCAGTATCATTAAGTGAGGTGGCAGAATATACCAAAGAATTTACTGAGGTAGATTTTGAAACAAAAGAGCTAAATATTAGCTCAAATTACATAAATGCTATTAAAGAAGGAATGTATGCTGTTACAACAGAAACTGGTGGTACAGCTGCTGATATATTTGCAGATAGTAAAGTTGAAGTTGCAGGAAAAACTGGTACAGCACAAGTTTCAAATGGAGCAAATAATGCAATATTTGTTGGATTTGCGCCATATGACAACCCTAAAATTGCTGTTGTAGCAATTGTTGAACATGGTGCAGAAGGATATTATCTTGCAACAATGGTAAAAGAAATAACGAATGAGTATTTTGATATTTATACTAATGATGCACAGAAGGAAAAAACACAAGATATTGTATTAAATAAAATAGAATTTTAGAAGTATCAAAGCAAATGATACTTCTTTTTGTTACAAAAATATAACAGTAATTAAATGTTTTTTGTATTCTTATAAAAAAATAATATGATATAATTATTTAAAATAGTTAAAAAAATAAATTGAGGGATATTATGGAAAATAAGCTTATTTTTTCGTTATATGATAAAAAATTTAAAAAAATTAATATAGAAACTGTAGTAGATATAATAAATCTATATGGAAATAAAAATATTGATGGCATAGAAATAAATAGTAATGATTTAGAATATGTAAAAAAATGTGCTCAATTATGTAAGAAAAATAAAATGATTTTTAGATGTCATTTTCCACTCGTAGATATGACAGAAATAGAAATTACTAGATATCTAAATTGTTTAAACGATATTTCAAAAGAATTAAGATATAATATAAATATTGTTCTTCATAGTTTATGTGAGCAAGATACACTCGAAGAAAAAATTGATGCAACGAATATATATGTAGATAAATTCTTAAAATATATAAAAAAATATAAATTAAATTTGACTATTTCCTTAGAAAATCTAAATTATAGGGGTGGTATAAAAAGAATTAACATTTCAAAAATAGATGAGATTTTAAAAAACTTTAATGAGTTAGCTTTTACTTATGATATAGGACATGATTTATATGATAATAAATTGCCATCTAATTTAAGTAGCTTACAGATTTCAAAAATAAACAATGTACATATTCATAGCGTATTAAATGATGAAGACCATCATTTAATTAATAATAAATCAAATGATTTAAATGAAATAATTTGTGCTTTAGAAAAACTAAAAATAATTGGATACAAAGGACCAATTGCATTAGAGTATGCTATTGATTATATTGAAGGAAATAAAATAGAAGAAAAAATAATAAATTATACAAAATCATTTGAATACTTTAAAAAAGAATTGATGAAATGACAAAAAAAGCTAGTATTATAATTATAGTATTAGCTTTTTTATAAATAAAAAATGATATTATTTCATCTTTTGTTCACAAAAATATCAAAATTAAATTGTATTATAATCTCGTAAAAATGATAGGAGGATAATATATGTACATATTAAAAAATGCATTTATATCTATTAAAAGAAATATTGGAAGAAATGTTTTAATAGGTATAATAATATTGGTTGTTTCATGTGCAGCATCTGTAACACTAGCAATAAGAAATTCTGCAAATAGTATAATTAAATCATACGAAGAAAAATATGATATAATAGCAACTATTCAAACTAACAGGGAATCACTTATGAAAAATTTTAATCCAAACGATAGAACATCTGGTAAAGAAAACATAAGGGAGTCGTTCGAGAGTATATCAGATATAACAATAGATGATATTATAGAATATGGTGAAAGTGAGTTTGTTAAATCATATTATTACACTGAATCTGTTGGTTTAAATTCTAATTCAATAGAAATAGCAAGTATAGAAAATAATACATCTCAAAGCTTAGGTATATCTGGAAAAGTTGATAGTCAAGTACAGATGAATTTAAAAAGTAGTACTAAAAGTAATTCAGATTTTACAATTATAGGATATAGTTCTTATGAGGCTATGGAAGATTTTATATCTGGTAAATATTTGATAATAGATGGAGAGGTAAGTCAAGATTTTACTAAAAACTATTGCGTTATCAATTCTGAGTTAGCTACTATTAATGGTATAAATATAGGAGATAATATTGAGTTTGTATCTCCTAACGATGAGAGCATTACATGTGATTTAATAGTAACTGGAATATTCCAGGATACAGATAATAGTGCAGATACTAGAATGCAAATGTTTAGTAGTTCTGCTAATACAATAATAACTAATACAAATACTATTGAGAATATAGTAAAAAAAGATAGCAATATAAGCAAAAGTATTAATCCAAGTTTTGTATTAACAAGTAAAGAAGCAATAGATGAATTTACAAATGAAGTTAAAAATAAAGGATTAGATGAAAATTTAATGATAACTACTAATTTAGAGAGTGTAGAAAGTTCAACAGAATCAATATCAAATTTAAAAACTTTTGCATTGGTATTTTTAATTATAACATTATTAATTGGAGCAGTAGTTTTATTTGTAATTAGTATGATAAATATAAAGGAAAGAAAATATGAAATAGGAGTACTTAGAACAATAGGAATGAGTAAATTTAATTTAACTTTACAATTTGTTATTGAATTACTCATTGTGACTTTAATTTCACTTTTAATTGGATGTGCAATTGGAGCCTTAATCAGTGTTCCAACTGCAAACAAATTATTAGAAAATGAAATAGAGTCTTCTCAAGAAACACAAGAAAATGTAATGAGTAATTTTGGTCAAAAATCTGGAAAAGAAATGATGAATGTAAAAACAAGCTTCAATGGAGTAAGTAATATCGAACCAGTTTCATCAATTAATGCTGTTGTTGATATTAAAGTATTATTTGAATTACTTGGAATAGGCATTTTATTAACTATTATTAGTAGTGTAGCTTCTATGATAAGCATTCAAAGATTTTCGCCATTAACAATTTTAAAGGAAAGGAGCTAAAATATGAAAAATGAAATATTAAAAATTGAAAAATTAGGATATAGATATTCAGATGCTCCAGAAAATGAGTATGTGTTTAAAGATATAAATTTTGAATTTGAAGCAGGTAAAATATATTCAATAATAGGTAAAAGTGGATCAGGAAAGACAACACTACTTTCATTAATTAGTGGACTAGAAAGATATAATGAAGGAAAAATATTCTATGAAGAAAAAGAACTAAATCAAATGAATTTAGATGAATATAGAAGCAAATGTGTTGGAATAGTTTTTCAGTCATTTAATTTATTGCCTCATTTAACTGCAATAGAGAATATAATTCTTTCCATGGATATAAGTAAAGTTAAAGTAGATGATAAGAGAAAAAAAGCAATTGAACTTTTAAAAAGTGTCGGTTTATCAGAAGATAAAGGAGATAGAAGAATTTTAAAATTATCTGGAGGTGAACAACAGAGAGTTGCTATTGCTAGGAGTTTATCATATAATCCTAAATTAATTCTTGCAGATGAACCAACTGGAAATTTAGATCATGACACAGAAAATGATATTTTAGAAATATTTAAAGAGTTAGCACATAAGCAGAATAAATGCGTTATAATTGTTACACATTCACAAAACATTGCTAATAATTCTGACGAAGTATTTGATTTAAAAAAAGGAATAAAACTAGAAAAAAAACAAAATAAGGAAAATGATAAAACAAAAGTAAAAAAGAAAAAATAAAGTGTAGAAAAGTTGCAACATAGTCAATGTTGCCTTTTCTTTTACTATAAAATGCTTTTCAAAATAATTAAGATATGATATAATTTTATGGGGTGAGAAAATATGAGCAAATATAATATTTACAAAAATATTAACCCAAATATATTTAGAGGATATGATATTAGAGCTATATATGGTCAAGACTTAAATGAAGATATAGCATATACAATAGGATTATCTTTTGGTTCATATATTAGGGAGAAAGGTTATGAAAAATGCCTTGTAGGTCATGATAATAGAACTTCATCTGATCCACTTGCAGACGCACTTATTACTGGTATTACAAGTACTGGAACTGATGTTGTTTATCTTGGATTATGTACAACTCCAATGTATTATTATGCCCAAAAAAAGTTAAAAATTGATCCAGGAGTTATGATAACTGCTTCACATAATCCAAAAGAATATAATGGATTTAAAATTGCTTTTGATAGCTTTGGAAATGCATGTGGTCAAATGATCCAAGATTTTAGAGTTTATACTGAAAATGGAAACTTTAAAACTGGTGATGGAAAAATAACTAATTACGATATAAAGCAAGAATATTTAGATGAAGTAAAAAAATCTATTGATATGGGAGAAAAAAAGATAAAAGTAGTTTTAGATACTGCTAATGGTACTGCATCAATTATTGCTAAACAAGTTTATTCAATGTTTAAAAATATTGAATTAATACCATTATATATTGATTCAAATCCGGATTTCCCTAATCATCATCCAGATCCAAGTGTAGAGTCAAATAATGAAGACTTAAAGAAAAAAGTGCTTGAAACACATGCAGATGTTGGAATTGGAATTGATGGTGATGGAGATAGAGTAGGCATTATAGATGAAAAAGGAAATATGATTTTCATGGACTTTTATGCTATTATTATATGGAGAGACATAATGGATAAAGTAGAAAATAAAAAAGCTCTATTTGATGTTAAATGTTCTAAATCTTTAGCAGATGAAGTAATAAAACTAGGTGGAACACCAGTATGTTATAGGACAGGAAATTCATATATGAAAGCAAAAATGAGAGATGATGATTTCCCATTTGGCTCAGAACTATCAGGACATGTATGGTTTAGAGATAAATGGGATAACATAGATGATGGACTATATGCTGGTCTTAGACTTGTTGAAATACTTTCTAAGACAGATAAGACTGTATCTCAGCTTTTAGATGGTGTAACTAGATATTATGCAAGTCCAGAGATAATAATTAAATCATCTGATGATGTGAAATTTAAGGTTATTGAAAAAGTTAAAGAATATTGTAAACAAAAAGGATATAAAGTAAATGATATTGACGGAGTAAGAGCAGAATTTATTAATGGTTGGGCTTTAGTAAGAGCATCTAATACAGGACCAAATATTACAGCAAGATTTGAAGGTGTTACTCCGGAAGATGAAAAAGCTATTGAAGAAGAATTTATGTCTTTAATATAAAAAGATGAGAAGATAAAAAATTATTTTTTATCTTCTTTTTTCATTTATATGTAATCTAAAATATAACCATCTAATTGATATGTGTGAATACTTTGTGATAGCGAAGTGAAAACACTGAAAACTCGTCAGTTATTAATAGTATTTTTTGTTGAAAATGCTTTAAAATTAAAATATATTATGATATAATTACGTTGATAAATTTTCTAAAAAAAAAGAAGGTTTTATATGGATAAGAAGGGAGATAAAAATGGAATTTGTAAATAAAATTAAAGAGATTTATCAATATAGACATATGTTATTTACTCTTGTAAAGCAGGATTTGCAAGGAAGATACAAAGGATCAATATTTGGCTTTTTATGGACATTATTAAATCCATTATTCATGTTACTTATTTATTCAATTGTATTCCAATTTGTTTTTAAATCAGGAATAGAACACTATCCTATATATCTATTTGTTAGTTTAATGCCTTGGAACGCATTTAATAGTATGATAGGTAGTGGTACAACTTGTGCTTCAAATAATGCAAGTATATTAAAAAAAGTGTATTTTCCAAGGGAGGTATTGCCTTTATCTGTAATTATTAGCAATACTATTCAATATTGTTTTAGTTTAGTTATAACTATAATTGCAATATTAGTTTCAGGTATTGGTTTATCTTTTAATGCACTATTTTTGCCATTAATTATTTTAGTACAAATAACATTTGCTTTTGGACTTATATTAATGCTTTCAGCTGCAAATGTTTTTGTAAGAGATGTCCAATATATGATGAATCCAATTATGATGATTTGGATGTATGCATCACCAATATTATATAGCATTTCAATGGTACCAGAGAAATTTTTGAGTATATACAAATTAAATCCAATGGTATCTATATTACAAGGATATCAGGATATATTATACAATAAAACATTACCAGATTTTAAATCTTTAGGAATTACATTTGGTATATCTATAATATTAGTCGTTTTAGGTTGGTTAATATTTAATAAACTTCAAAAACGATTTGCAGAGGAGGTATAATTATGGCTAAGAAATCAAAAAATGATGTTGCAATCTCTGTAAGAAATGTAACTAAAGAGTTTACTGTATATGAAGATAAATCATATTTCTTAAAAGAAAAAATTGGACATTTAGGAAGAAATAAAAAGAGAAAGCATACTGTTTTAAAAGATATATCTGTAGATATTTTAAAAGGACAATCCGTTGCATTAGTAGGAGTAAATGGATGTGGAAAATCTACATTACTGAAATTATTAAATAAAATAATTTATCCTCAAAAAGGAACAATTCAGATAAATGGTAAAGTATCAAGTATGATTGAACTTGGAGCTGGATTTAATACAGATTTTACAGGAAGAGAAAATATATATTTTAATGCATCTATGTACGGACTTGGAAAAAAAGATGTAGATCCAATTATTAATGACATAATTGAATTTTCAGAATTAGGTGAATTTATTGAGTCACCAGTTAGAACTTATTCTTCTGGAATGTATATGAGACTTGCTTTTTCTATTGCAGTTAATGTACAAGCAGATATATTATTAATAGATGAAATTCTTGCTGTAGGTGATGCTCATTTCCAAAAGAAATGTTTAGATAAAATGAAAGAGTTAAAAGAACAAGGAAAAACAATGGTTTTTGTATCACATAATACTTCTCAAATTAAAAGTTTTTGTGACAGAGCTTTATGGATTAAAAAAGGCGAAATTGTTATGGATGGAACTACAGACGAAGTCTTAGAACAATATATTAAAGAACAAGGCTAAAAGAAAGGTAAGATATTATGAAAGATAATATTAAAATAAGTTATTGTGATTCAGACAAAAAGTTTGAAGAAGAATATAAAGAAAAATTTAGTTTTGCTAAATTGGTTAGTGTTAATTTTAAGACACTAGCCAATGAAGCAAAAAAAGATGTTAAAGAAACAAATAAATTATTTAATGATTATGCCAAATTTAAATATCTTTATGAAAATGGCGGATTATTGCTTGATGGAAACTTTGAGTTTATTAATTCAATAAATAGTTTTTTTGAAAATGATTTTTTTATTGGTTTTTCTGATGATAAAAATATAGCTACTAATATTATTTACTCAAAAAATAAAAATAATGATGTTATTTTAAAAGTGATGGATATAATAAAGGAAGATAGATTAGATAATATCACAGACGTGTTATCTGAAGTCGTAGGAAAAGATCTTCATAATAATTATAATTATGTTTTAAAATTTGAAGATAATTCATTTATTTATCCATATGATTTTTTCTATCCAATAGACTACGAAAGAGTAGGAAAAGGGTATACAGATAATATTAAAGCTATTTATTTTAGTAATACCCAGAAATTAGGATTTAGACAGAGATATAAGGTTTATATGTTAAGAAAAATCGGACCAACAGCATGTGAGTATTTTTTTGGAAGAATGAGAGTTATTAAAAATCATATAGGATATAAAAAGTATATAATGGTTCAAAATATTAAATCTAAATTTTCTGTAAAAAAAGATGCGGGTATAGATGAAACAATGTCAGCTTTAGACAAGTATATTGAAGAAAAATCTAAAGGAAATGGCCCAGATTATTTAATAGTTCATAATCCAAGATGGCTAGGTGTAACAAGTGCTACAAAGGAACTTTTTGAAAATTATCTTCCAATGCAAGAAGTATTTTTAAATTCTAACGTAGATAATATTGTTAATAAAATAATAGAAGTTTCACCAAAACAAGTTATCTTTAGTGCTTTCAACTATGGTTGGGATAAAATTGCAACTAAAATCAGAGAAAGAGCTCCAGAAATTAAATTAAAGAGCTTCTGGCATGGAAGTCATTCTCAAGTAATTGAAGATATAAATTGGGGAACTAATTTAATGGTAATAAATCTTCATAAAGCTGGAATAATTGATGTAATGGGAACATGCAAAGAGAGTCTTGTTAATTTTTATAAATCACAAGGATATGTTACAGCTTTCTTAAAAAATACAGTTAGACTTACAGATGTAGTAAAAGAAAAAATATCTAAAGTTACAAAAGAAGATAATGGTAAATTAAAATTCGGCTTATATTCTGCAAGTACGGATTGGAGAAAAAATACATTTAATCAGGTAATGGCTGCATCAAGTTTTAAAAATGCAGAACTTGAAGTTGTACCATTAAAGTATGAGTTGAAAAAATTAGCATATTATAACGAACTTGAAATTGTTGGTTCTGAGTCTCATTTAAAAAGAGAAGATTTACTTGTTCAAATGGCAAAAAGAGATGTTGTATTATATGTTACATTTTCAGAATGTGCGCCAATGCTTCCAATTGAAGCACTAGAAGCAGGTACAATATGTATAATGGGACATAATCATCATTATTTTAAAGGAAGTAGATTACATGATTTACTTGTAGTAGAGCGAGAAGATGATTTAATAGACATAGAAAATAAGATTAAATATGCATTAGAGCATAAAGAAGAAATTTTTGAATTATATAAAGAATGGAAAAAGCAAAATGATGCTGAAAGTGTACAAAGCGTAATAGATTTCTTAGAGATGTAGGAGGGAATATGAATAGACACGTAAAAAAGATTAATTCTATATTCTTTTATCAAAAAGGATATACTAATAATGTGATAATTAATATTAATAATATTGAAGATACGTCTTTTGTAGCTATTTATAATCCTGAGACTAAAGGAATTATGAATGCTACAATTGAGCTATTTGGTAATGATCATAGCTTAGAATTATATGAAATATTTAATAAAAAGCAAATAATTAATATTGCAAATGCTATAGTAAATAAAGGATTTAAGCAAGTATTATTTGCAACAATGGCCTATGGCTATAAAGATTTAGCTGAAAAAATACATGAACTAAATCCTGATATAAAAATTAAGTTTATGTGGCATGGATCACATTCTTTATTTGTAAATTATAATGAACAAAAATTCTTAGAAGAATTATTACAACTACAAAAAAGAGGAGTAGTTTCTTCTATTGGATTCTTTAAAAGTGCAATGGCTAAATTTTATAGTGAAAAAGGATATAATGCATGTCTTTTAATGAACGATGTTAAATTAACAAATAATTATGATAAAGACTTAAGTGATAAAAGAATCAAAATAGGCCTATATTCTTCAGGAGATAGATGGGAGAAAAATACATATAATCAGCTTAGTGCATGTGCAATGATAAAAGATGCATATGTAGATATTATTCCAGAAACTAAGCTTGCTTCTAGTTTTTGTAAATTAATGAATATAAATAGATTAACTGATGAATGCTTAATGGGGGTTGAAAGAGAACAACTTCTAAAAAGAATGGCTAAAAATACAGTTAATTTATATGTTACTTTCACAGAATGTTCACCTATGATTCCACTTGAAAGTTTTGAACTAGGAGTACCTTGTGTTATTGGAAATAATACAGATTTCTTTAAAAATAGCAAATTAAATGAAATGGTTGTAGTAAAAGAAGAAGATAGTATTGATGAAATTTATGAAAAAATAAATTTTGCAATAGAAAACAAAGATGAAATAATGGAATTGTATAGACAATGGAAGAAAGAATATTCAAAAGAAGTTATTAGATTAAAAGAAGAGTTTTTAAATAAATAGGAGGAAGATTAGTGGATAAAAAAAATAAGAAAATAATTCATTATATTTGGTTTGGTGGAAATCCTTTATCTGATTTAACAAAAAAATGTATTGAAACTTGGAAAAAATATTTACCTGATTTTGAAATAATGGAATGGAACGAAAAAACATTTGATGTTAATCAATGTGCATTTGTAAAAGAAGCTTATGAGCAAAAAAAGTGGGCTTTTGTTGCAGATTACACTAGATTTAAAGTCCTTGAAAAGTATGGAGGAATTTATCTTGATACAGATATGGAGATAACAGCAGATATATCTAAGTTTTTAGAAAAAGACTTATTTTTAGGCGTAGAAGATTCAAAAATGATTAATGCTGCTGTTGTTTGGGCAAAAGAGCCACACAATCCACATATCCAAGATATTGTAAAAATATATGAATCAAAAGAACATTTTAATGAAACAGGAGACTTATATGATGAAAGTGTTCCAAGAGTTTTAACTAAGTATTTTGAACAATTTGGATTTGACGGTCAAAAAGATGAAATACAAACTTTTGATGACGATAAGGTATATGTATATCCAATGGAGTATTTTTATCCACTAAGCTATGATTATCAAAACAATAAGTTTACAGATAATTCAGTAATGATTCATCATTTTGATGCAACATGGATTAGTCCTATGGAAAAATTTAAAACTAAGATGAAAAGAAAAAACATGATATGGGTTGTATATGTAATAGATTTCTTTATTAGCTTAAAAAATAAGATTAAATTTTTTAGCAATTACAGAGATATAACTATTTTTTTGGTTATGTTTTTAACAATGCTACTAGCTATGTTTTCGATAAAACCAGTATACAATAACCTGTATATTACAGGTAAATCAGTTTGGCAAATTTTAGGCTTTTCTATGGTGTGGACATACATTACTTCTAAAGTTAGAAGTATAGATTTAAATCGTTATTTGGACGATCTAACAAATGTAGATCCAGATGCTGAGGAGTATAAACCATATAAATTAAATTTAGAACAAACAAATAAGTTTAAAAAAAGAGAAAGAGTACTATATATAGTCGAAATGTTAATGACTATTATTGTAGCATTTTTCCCAATTATTCAACTGGTAAATGCTATTCCAAGTGGTATAGCTATATTTACTATTTTAAGTTTGGTTAATATATATTTTATACATCTAGGAATTAAAAAGAAATTTAAATACAGAATACTAGAATTAATACCATATGCAATAGTATTAGGACTTATGATTTTAGTAAATCCAGCAATGGGTATTATTACTTCAGTTGCTACTTTTATATTTATAATGATTAAACTTAAATCATATAAGGTAAAACCAAAAAGAATAAAAAGCTTTTTAATATCTTATATTGTTGCTGCAATACTATTTACAGCTTTAAGTTTTGGAATATCAAATATTAATAATATAAAAGAAGTAAATGTAGGATTAAACATAGTATCTGATAGTAATGTAGAAGAATATAATCAAATTGCAAATCAAGACAAGAGTGCTATCACTGAGTTTAATGCAGGTAAACAAGTATTCTTTAATAATATAAAAAATACAACAAATAATGTTGGAATATTAACCAATACATTGTTAGCTATATCTTTATGTTTAGTTGCTATAAATGTAGCTATAACTAAAAAAATGGATTATATATTTTTAGCAGTAATAATTGTAGCAAATTTAGTACATTTAATGAGTGTAGCTACAGCAAGTGTGATATATTTAACATGTGCAACAACTTGTGTTTTAGTATTAATTACTGCAATAAATGTCTTAAATAAAGCATTAAGTGGGAAGTGAAAAATGAAAAATAAAATATCATTATTGATAGTGACAATATTGATTTCTTTAGCAATGGCTTCAAGCTTAAGTGTTGCAATTGAAAGTAGAAAATACGATAAATATGACATAAAATTTTCAAAAAATACTAGTATAGAAAAAGTAGTTATAAATAAAGCAGATATACCTTTAGAAAGATATCTAAATGAAACTTCAAAACTATCAACTGAAAAAGAAAAAGATTCAGAAAATGAGAAAGAAATTATTATAACAGAAGAAGAGTACTCAGAATTTAGTATAATGTTATCTACTATAGATGATTTATACATAAAATTTGACGGAAACGTAGATGTTTTTTTAAATGGTACTAAAGTAGATACAGGAGATGGGTACTATAATAGAGTTATAGGAAGAATAGATGTATTAAAAAATAATATGAATTATGTGATTTTACTATTTGTTATATTGTCACCTATAGTGCTTGGAATTAATATATATATAAAGAAATTTTTGGCTAAATTAAAAAATGATGAAGCAAAATTGATAGATATAATATTATTTATTTTAAGTATTTTCCTTTTTTACTTATTTGATTTTTATTTTTGTATGTATATATCTAGTGTAGTAATGGTTATTTGTATAGTGCTAGCAGCTTCATGCATGCTATTTTATTTAAAAGATGATATTAATAAAAAAATAGAAAAGGCATACTTAATTTTAGCAACAATCTTTGGTATTACAATGATGTTTATAATACCACCATTTAATGTGCCAGATGAAGGAGCTCATTTTAATAAGAGTTTTGAATATACATTAAATCAGACTAGTAAATATGCAAAATGCAATTTACCTGAGTCTGTCGAAAACTTTAGGTATAAATATGAACATGGAAGTTATGACTATGATGCTAAATTAAATTTTAAATCATATTTTTCAGATTTATTTGATAGTGGAAATTACGAAAAAATAAGTAATAATACAAGAGGATATGGTAATACAATAAATTTACCTGTACTTGCGTATATTCCTTCAATAATTACATTCGCAGTTTTTAGAATTATGAATGTATCACCATTTATCTTGTTTTTCTCTGGAAGATTTGCAAATTTAATGATTATGATAATAATTTGCTACTATTCAATAAAAAATCTTCCTAAATTTAAAAGTATATTCTTTGTAGTTGCATTACTTCCAATATTTTTACATCAAGGAATGGGGCTTAACCAAGACTGGTTAACAAATGCAATGGGAGTTGCGATTATATCGTATGTAATTAAAATGAAATATTTATATGAGAAAGTAGATACAAAGAATATGTTGATTTTATTTATAATGGCTGTAAGCATAGCTTTTTGTAAATTTGGGTATTTTTTTGTTACATTATTAGCGTTGGCTATACCAAATGATAAGTTTAAAAATAAAAAAGTAGGTATTATATTTAAAACACTTGTCATTTTAGTGCCTGCCTTTATTGCATATTTGCAAAATAGTGGCGCTATAAACAATGCTGCAGAGGTTGAATCAGAAAGTAATTATTACGCTTTAAGTTATGCTATTCAAAATCCATTTAAAATTATAAAGATTTTTTGGAATACTTTTGTGCAAAGAGGTAAATTAGATTTGCTCTCTGGACTATCTGATGGATTTGGTATATCAACTAAGTGGTTGGATAGTATTGCTAGTTTTATTGTAGGAAATATATGTTTAATTTTAATACTTACTGCCAAAAATGAAGATGAGAAAAAAATAAAACCAGTTGAAAGAATGTTTTTGTTACTTACTTTTGGAGTGATATTTGGAGTTATTTATTGCTCTTTATTCTTTACTTGGACTGTTAAGGGCAGTGAAACAGTATCAGGACTACAACCGAGATATTTTATTATACCAGCTTTGCTATTATACATGTCCTTAGATAATGATATATTAAAAATAAATAAAAAACGTAAAGATATAGTACAAGTTGTATCTATGCTAATTATGTATTTTACAATATTTACATCACTAGCAAGTTCTTTTTATTAAAGGAGTTTATATATGAAAAATAAAAAAAATATAATATTCATTAGTATAATTTCAATTATATTGACTGTTTTTTCTAGTATAAGTTGTTTGATGTACAATTATGCTAAAAATCAAGTAGAGTATACTATTGAATTTAGTCAAAATACTAAAATAAAAACAATAGGTATAAATACAAGTAATATACCACTTAGTAGATTTAAAGATAATGAATTAGATATAAATGATGATGGTTTTTTATATTCAAACGTTCCGGGAAAGAAGATAACTTTATCAGCATCAGTTATAGATAATTTTTATGTATGCTATGATAATGAATCAAACTTGATAGAAACAGATAAAGTTATTTATAGAGAAAACCAAATACAAAAGATTGATAACTTTGAATACACATATCTAGTAAATAAAGCAGAGATATTTAAAAATTCTATTAATGGCTATATTATACCTATTGCAATTATTTTTTCTGTTATCATGTTTGCTTTAGTTTATTATTTATATAACTATTATGCTAAGATAATGGATGGAAAAATTAAAGCATATAATATGATTTTGGCATTGATAGATATGTTTATTATATATATGTTTAATTATTACTTATTAATGCTTGTTTTAAGAAAATTTGTCGTTATCCCAATAATAGCTTTATTAATATATAATGTATATGTAATAATTAAAATGAAAAACAAAAGCGTGTGGTATATATATGCTACTTTTATTGTTACAGTTGGAATAAGTATGATATATGTTATGGCACCCACAAATGTACCAGATGAAGCATCACATTTTTATAGGGCATATAAAGATTCACTTTTGGTTGGAAATACAGATGATGGGGGATTCTGGAGATTTCCTAGTGCTGTAATTGATTTTACGTTTAAGTTTAATCGTAATTTACATAGTGGTGCAAATAAAATTTATGCAGAAAATTATATTTCTGAAGTATTTAAAACTGCAGATTATAATGTCTTAAGTACAGGATTAACTAATTATGGTAATGTAAAGAATGCTTTCTTTTTAGCATATTTACCATCTTCAATTATTCTATTTATTGGTAGACATATTGGTGCACCAACCTTAGTATTGTTCCTACTATGTAGATTGTTTGATTTAATACTTACATCAGTACTATGTTACTTTGCACTTAAAATAACACCAAGATTTAAGAAAGTATTGTTAGTTGTTGCTTTATTTCCTATATTTATTCAACAGGGAATGGCAATTAATATGGATTATCTAACTAATGCAACTATATTGTTACTTATAGCATATATTTTTTATTTAATATATGACGTAGAAAAAGTTAGAGCAAAAGAAATTGGAATATTTGGACTTATTTGTTTGGTGCTTGCGGTAGTAAAATTTGGATATTTTCCAATAGTATTACTTGCAATATTGATTCCTAGTAAAAAATTTAAGAATAGAAAAATTGCAAACTGCTTTAAAGGACTAGCTTTTGTATTTACTTTATGCATATCTTTTATGGTGAATTTGGGTGTTACATATAATACAAACGTTGCTGTGTCACAAGAAGCCACAAATGTATATAGTATTAAGTATTTATTTACAAATCCAATAGATTCATTAATTGTACTTTTCGGAACTGCAATAAATAGATTAGATCAAGATATATTTAAATCTTTTTTTGATTGTTTTGGATATTCTACAATTTGGAATGAACCTATATTTTGTATAATGCTTAACTTTATGTACTTTTTATTATTGTTCTGTTATGATGAAGAAGATGAAAATTTAAAACTTTTACCAAGACTGTTCTTTATATTTTCTGGACTAGCAATAATTGGTATAGTATATGTGATAGCTTTTGCACAATGGACTGAGATTGGAAGGAATGCTGTATATGGTATTCAAGCCAGATATTTTGTTGCTTCGTCCGCACTTTTATACATTGGATGTTCAAGTGACAAAATTAAGCTAAAAATAAATGAAAAAGAAAAATTTTATACTATATGTATATCTATTGCGTATATTGTAGCATTTACTACAATTATCATGTTTTTTAGCTAAATTAATTGAAAACAAAAAATAAATATAATATAATATGGAAAAGAAAAGATACATAAAGGGGGAGATTAAAATAAAAGTTTTAGTTATAGTGCCTGCATATAATGAGGAATTAAATATAGAAAAAACAATAAAAGACATAACTACAAATACCAATTATGATTATGTCATAATCAATGATTGTTCAAAAGATAATACTAAGGAAGTATGTGAAAAAAATGGCTTTAATATGATTTCACTACCAATTAACTATGGTCTTACAAGTGGTATTCAAGTTGGAATGAAATATGCCAAAAAATACGGATACGATATTGCAATTCAATTTGATGGTGATGGACAACATGATGCTAAATATTTAAAAAAATTAGTAGATGAAATAGAAAAAAATGGTGTAGATGTTGCAATTGGTTCAAGATTTGTAGATGAAAAGAAAACATTTACAATGAGAATGCTTGGAAGTAGACTTATTTCTATTGCTATTAAGTTAACGACATGGAAAAAAATTACAGATCCAACATCAGGTATGCGTGCATATAATAAAAAAGCTATAGACATGTTCTGTACCAATGCAAGCTTAACACCAGAACCCGACACTATTGTTTATATGATTAAAAGGGGTTTAAATATAAAAGAAGTACAAGTTCAAATGAGGGATAGAGAATTTGGAGAAAGTTATCTTAATGCATTTAAATCTGTAAAATATATGGCAAATATGATGATGTCAATTTTATTTATTAGATCATTTACAGGAAAGAAAAAGTAGGAGGTATAAAATGTCAATAACATTAAGAGTTATATTAATAATAAGCTCATTTATAGCGTTTTTATTATGTGTTATGAAAATAAAACAATCTAAATTAAAAGTGGAAAATGCAGTAACATGGATGCTCGGTAGTTTTATTTTAATATTAATGAGTATATTTGCAAATGCAGTTGGATATATTTCTAATCTTTTAGGTTTTGTATCACCTGTAAATTTTGTGTTTCTTATAATGATTGCATTTTTATTAATACAAGTATTTATAGATAATTTACATATTACACTATTAAACGAAAAAATAAAAGATTTAGATCATTATTTAGCACTAAAAGAATATAATGAAAAAAAATAAATGAGAGGTAATATTATTTATGCAAAAAATAAAAGAATTGACTATAAAATACAAAGAAATAATTAATTATTTAATATTTGGAGTGTTGACAACAATAGTTTCAATGGGGACATATTATGGTAGCGTAAATACTTTTTTAAATCCGAATGATGGTTTTCAATTACAAATAGCAAATATACTTTCGTGGATTAATGGAGTTATATTTTCATATATCACAAATAGAAAATTTGTATTTGGAAGTAAGGAAAAAAACAAAATAAAAGAAGCTGGCAAATTTGTAACCTCAAGATTAGCAACATTATTGATGGATATGATAATAATGTTTATAGGAGTAACTATATTGAATTTTAATGACAAAATATTAAAAATATTTTCACAAGTATTAGTAGTTTTATCAAATTATTTATTGAGTAAAGTAGTTGTATTCAAAAAGGAGGATAAGAATGAGTGAAAAAATAACTATATATGTAGCGACACATAAAAAAGCTGAATTTCCAAAAGAAAGCATATATAAACCAATAAGAGTTGGCGCTGCTTTAAATAGTGATGATTTTGGATATCAAAGGGATGATATTGGAGAAAATATATCAAACAAGAATAAAAGTTTTTGTGAATTAACAGCGACATATTGGATAATGAAAAATGATAAATCAGATATAGTAGGATTGACTCATTATCGTAGATACTTCTTTAAAAAATATAAAAATAATAAACTGAAAAATGTTTTAAGTGAGCAAGATATTAGAAAAATACTAAAAGATAAAGATATAATAGTTCCAAACTCAACATTTATCATAAAACATAATGCAGAAAAATCATGGGAAAAAACACATATAAAAAAGGACTATGATGAGTGTAGAAAGATTATATCAGAAAAATATCCTGACTATATGGAAGCTTTTGAAAAATTTTCTAAAAGTAGATTTCTATACATATGTAATATGTTTATTGCAAGAAAAGAAATTTTTGATGAATATTACAAATGGTTATTTGATATTTTATTTGAGTTGGAAAAAAGAACTGATATAAGTCAGTATGATGATTATAATAAAAGGTTATTTGGCTTTATGTCAGAGAGATTATTTAACGTTTGGCTTTTAAAACACAAAGAACTTAAAGTGCAAAAAATGCCGGTATATAACACAGATAGAAGACCATATAACCAATATTTAATGATAAACTAAAAATAGGGGAGAATAAAATAAATGCAAACAATAGCTATATTTTCAGGATACTATTTGCCACATTTAGGTGGCGTTGAAAGGTACACATATAATTTAGCTAAAAAGTTAAATGGTATGGGATATAAAATCATAATCATTACGTCCAGATATAATAAAGATTTAAAAGAAGTAGAAGAGGCGGAGTATGCTAAAATAGTAAGGTTACCTACATATAAAATAGTTTCAGAGCGATATCCGATAAATAAACCTAATAAGAGATGTAAAGAATTACTTGAAATTGTAAAAAAGGAAAATATTAATTCGGTAATAATACAGACTAGGTTTTGGACAACATCATATATTGCTGCGAAATTTATACAGAAAAATGATATACCTGCGTGTTTAATTGAACATGGAAGTACACATTTTACAGTAAATAATAAAGTATTAGATTTCTTTGGGGAAATATATGAACACCAATTAACAAATTCTATAAAAAAGAGGGTGAAAGACTATTACGGAGTTTCCAAAAGATGCACAGAATGGCTAAAACATTTTGATATTGAGGCTAAAGGAGTATTTTATAATTCTGTTAATACTGATGAGATAGAAAAATATAGTAAATATATTAATAAAGATACAGGAAAAATAGTTTTAACATATACAGGAAGAATGATAGAAGAAAAAGGAGTGTTACGATTAATAAATGCCTTTAAAAATTTAGATAAAAAATATCCTAACTTAGAATTGAACTTAGCTGGAGATGGACCTATATTAGAAAAAGTAATCCAAGATAATAAGAAAATAGCCAATATAAAAATCTTAGGAAAAATATCACATGAAGAAGTACTAAAATTATTAGCAAGAACCAATATATTTGTTAATCCATCTCATTTTTCAGAGGGATTGCCGACAACAATATTAGAAGCTGGAATGATGAAGTGTGCTGTTGTTGCGACACCAATGGGAGGAACTGTAGAAATAATATCTAATGAAGAGTTTGGTTATATATGTGGTTTTGAAACAGAAGAAATACAAGATAAAATAGAAAAAATAATAAATGATAGAAATAAAATGGTAAATATGGGAATAAATATAGAAAGAAAAGTAAAAGAAGAATTTTCATGGAATGTAACAGCAAAAAAAATAGCAAATACAATAAAATACAATAAGAGAGGAAGAAAAAAATAAAATGAAAAAAAGCATTGCTAAAAACTATGTGTATAATTTGATATATCAAATGCTAACAATACTGTTACCTTTAGTAACAACACCATATTTATCAAGAGTGCTAGGTGCAGAATCAATTGGAATATATGGTTATACTATTTCTATTGTTACGTATTTTATATTATTTGGAACTTTAGGAGTTTCAATGTATGGTCAACGAGAAATTGCTTATAAAGGTGAAAATAAAAAAGAAAGAAGTAAAACTTTTTGGGAGATTATTTCAATAAGAACTATTACACTTAGCATATCAATTTTAGTATTTTACTTGATTTATGGTAGAAGTGGTGAGTATGCTTTATATTATAGAATATTAATAGTGCAATTAGTGGCAAATTTATTTGATATAAGTTGGCTATTTCAGGGAATTGAAGAATTCGATAAAACCGTTGTAAGAAATCTAATTGTTAAGTTATTAAGTTTAGTATTAATTTTTGTTGTTATAAAAACGCCAAATGATCTTTGGAAATATTTTGCAATATATGTTGGATCAGAATTAATAGGAAATATAACATTATGGTTTTATTTACCAAAATATTTAGAAAAAGTAAATGTAATAGAATTTGAACTAAAAAAACATATAAAACCAGCAATAGCACTATTTCTTCCACAGATAGCAATTCAGATATATACTATATTAGACAAAACAATGATAGGAACAATTACCAATGATATGGTAGAAGTTGGATATTATGAACAAGCACAAAAAGTAGTTAAAGCTACTCTTACTATAGTAGGAGCATTGCAAACAGTAATGAATTCAAGAATTGCATATGCATATGCAAAAAATGATACAAAAGAAATTAAGCAGTGCTTAGAAAAATCATTTAATTTTTCTTGGCTTATTACAATTCCAATGGTGTTTGGATTAATAGCAATAGCTTCAAAATTTGTTCCTTGGTATTATGGAGAAGGATTTGATGGAGTAACGCCAATTTTAATTGTAACAGCTCCAATAATAGTAGCAATAGGACTAAATGGAATAACAGGAGTTCAATATTTAGTGCAAACAGGAAAGCAAAAAGAATTTACTATATCTGTAGTAGCAGGAGCAATAATAAATGTTATATTAAATGTGATATTTATTAGTATTTTTAATGGGACAGGTGCTGCTATTTCGTCAGTAGTATCAGAATTATCAATATTTGCAATACAGGCATATTATTTAAGGGATAATTTTTCAATAAAAAAAATACTAAAGCTTTCAATAAAATGCTTGATAAGTGGAATGGTAATGTTTATAATAGTAAAATTAGTAACTGGCTTAATGCAAGTTAGTATATTAAATACAATTATAGAAATTGCTGTAGGTGGAATTGTATATTTAGTAATGCTATTAATTTTGAAATATGAATTTTTATATAGTATACTTAATCAAATAAAAGCTGGATTAAAAGATAAATTAAGGGGGAAATCTAATGGGATTAATTGAAAAAATGGAAAAAAACCAAACTTGCATAAAGATGGTAAGAAAAGCCAAAAAAATGAGGGCAGATAGCCAAAGAAAAAAGAGAATAAAAGGAAACTATAAATTTATAGACAGAAAAAAAGATAATGAAAAAATGTGCATTATTTTAGCGGGATATAAAAAATTCTTATGGGAAGACGTATTTGGCAGAATAGAAAAATATGCACCAAAGAATGTTGATTTTTGTATAGTATCCTCAGGATTATATAGTGAAGAGTTAGCCCAAATTGCAGAAAAAAATAATTGGTCTTATTTAAGTGTGAAACAAAATAAAGTTACACTAGTACAAAATATAGCAATAAATTTACATCCTAATGCTAAAAAAATATTTAAATTAGACGAAGATATATTCATAACAGAAAATTTCTTTACACAATTAGAAGAAACATACGATAAAATGGAAAAAGATGGAAGGTATAATATAGGTTTTGTAGCTCCATTATTACCAATAAATGGATATGCAAACGTAAACTTTTTGGAAAAAACAGGATTGATAGAAAAATTTGACAAAAAGTTTGGAAGAGCATATCACGATGGAGATGGACAAGCACCAATTATAAAAAATCCAGATATAGCTAAATTTATGTGGGGAGAAACTGAAGAAAAATTAAGAGATATTGATAAATTATCAAAAGAGTTCTCTGAACAAGACTTTTCATATTCAATATGCTCAATAAGATTTAGTATTGGTGCAATATTATTTTCAAGAGAAATATGGGAAAACATGGGAAGATTTAGAGTTGGACTTGGAACAAATATGGGACAAGACGAAGTTCAATTATGTGAATATTGTATGATAGAAAGTAAAGCTATAATTGTATCTGAAAATACAGTTGCAGGACATTTTTCATATGGTCCACAAACAAATGCAATGAAAGAATATTATAATTCTAATAGAGAAATATTTAAGGTAAAATAGGAGGAAAAAATTTATGGAAAAATATGATTATTTAATTGTTGGCGCTGGACTTTTTGGCGCTACTTTTGCACATGAAATGACAAAAATAGGAAAGAAGTGTTTGGTTATTGATAGAAGAAATCACATTGGAGGAAATATCTATTGTGAAAATATTAATGGCATAAATGTACATAAGTATGGCGCGCATATTTTTCACACTAGTAATAAAGAAATATGGGAATATGTTAATCAATTTGCAGAGTTTAATAATTATATAAACTCTCCAATAGCAAATTATAAGGGGGAGTTATACAATATGCCTTTTAATATGAACACATTTACTAAACTTTGGCCAGAAGTTAAAACTCCTGCAGAAGCTAAGGCTAAAATCGAAGAGCAAAAAAGTGTATTAAAAGGAAAAGAACCTGAAAATCTTGAAGAGCAAGCTATATCTTTAGTAGGAGAAGATATATATAGAAAACTTGTTAAAGAGTACACTGAAAAGCAATGGGGAAGAGATTGCAAAGAATTACCACCTTTTATTATAAAAAGGCTACCTGTTAGATTTACATATAATAATAATTACTTTAATGATAGATATCAAGGAATACCTATTGGTGGATATAATGTTATTATTGAAGGAATGTTAAAAGGTTCAGATGTTGAACTTGGTGTTGATTATTTAAAAGAAAAATCTAAGTATGATAAAATGGCAAAAAGAATTCTTTTTACTGGTATGATAGATGAGTATTATGATTATAAATTAGGAAATCTTGAATATAGGACATTGAGATTCGAAAATGAATTACTAAAGGACGTGGATAATTATCAGGGAGTTGCTGTTATGAATTTTAATTCTCATGATGAAGCTTATACAAGAATAATTGAGCATAAACATTTTGAATTTAATGATTGTGAAGGCACAGTTATTACCAGAGAATATCCTGATGCATGGAAGCTTGGTGATGAAGCATATTATCCTGTTAATGATGAAAAGAACTCTAGTTTATATAAAGAATACGAAAAATTAGCTGAAAGTGAAGAAAATGTTATTTTTGGCGGTAGACTTGGACAATATAAATATTATGATATGGACAAAGTAATTATTGCAGCTTTAGAAATGGTAGATAAAGAAAGAAACTTATAAAAGTGATGAAAGGCTAAATGTTGACAAACATTTAGCTTTTATTATATAATTTGGTTAACTTAAAAATGGAGGAAAAATGTGAAAAAGATAACTTTTTTAATGTTACATCTTAATTATGGTGGCCTTGAAAAACAGACTATTACATTAATAAATGAGCTAGCAAAAACAGGTAAATACGATATAACAATTGTATCTGTATATGATTTACTTAATGGAACTTCTTTTTATAATATAGATGAAAAAGTTAAGATTAAATTTTTAGCAAATTTTGGACCACATCATAAGGAGTTTTTTTATGCTTTAAAGCATTTTAAAATATTTAGACTCATAAAAGAAGCTATTATAATGATTAAATGTGGTATATATAAAAGTAGTGTTTTAAGAAAATATATAAAGAATATAGATACAGATATTATAGTTTCTTCTCGTATTGAATTTTCTAAGCAAATAAAAAGAAGAGATACATTAAATATTTCTCAGGAGCATTCATATATTACAACGCCTAAGTATATAAAAAAAGTAAAGAAATACTTTAAAAATATAGATAATGTTGTAGTTATGACTAAAAAAGCAAAAGAAGAATATGAGAACTGGCTTATAGATTCAAATAGTAATGCAAAAGTATATAATATTTCTAATATGATTGAGAAAACGGATGAATCTGAAATAGCAAATTTTAGTTCAAACACAATAATTAGTGTAGGTAGATTAGAAAAAATAAAAGATTTTCCTACTTTAATTGATGTATTTAATATTGTTCATAAAAAAAATAAAGAGGCAAAATTAAAAATTGTTGGGGAAGGTTCACAGCGAGAAATTATTGAAAGAAAAGTGAATGAATTAGGACTCAATGATTTTGTTACTATTACGGGCAGAATATCTTCAGAAAAAGTTAAGGAAGAATTGTTATCTTCATCTGTATTTGTTTTAACATCACTATGTGAGAGTTTTTCTCTTGTACTTTGTGAAGCAATGGAATGTGGATTGCCAAGTCTATGTTTTGACATTGAAGTAGGCCCAAAAGAAATTATTAAATCTGGATATAATGGAATACTTATACAGGAGAGAAACAAAGAAAAAATGGCAGAGGAAATAACCAGTCTTTTAAGCAATGAGGAAAGATGGAAAGAATTATCTAGTAATTCTTTAGAAGAAGTAAAAAAATATCATAGCTATAATGTTGCTAAAGAGTGGGTAAGGATTTTAGAAAAATAGATGGAGGTTTATATGAAAAATAACAAAAAATATATTGCTATAATAATTCTATTTATATTATTAATATTAATTATAATTGGAGTTATATTTGGAATTAATTTTTTACTTAAAAGAAAAGCAAATATAGATTTAAGCAATATTAATTTAGTTCAGAATATTAATACAAGTGTTAATTTAGAAGCTTTGGCGGACGAAATAGTTGTTCCTAATAAAACACATGCTACAGTGCCAATCTTTATGTATCATTTTATACTTGATGATTATGGCGAATATACTGATACGGAAAATTTTTTGAAGCCTGAGACATTAGAAGAACAATTGCAATATATAAGTGAAAATGGTTATCAGACAATATTTATAGATGAAATGGATGATTTATATAAATATGAAAAACCAGTTGCACTTACTTTTGATGATTGCTTTGTTTACTTTTATGAAAATGCATTTCCATTATTAAAAAAATATAATCAAAAAGCTACAATATTTATAATTACAGATTATATAAATGGAGAAAATTACTTAACTGAGGAACAAATAAAAGAAATTGCAGAAAGTGGACTAGTAAAAGTAGAATCTCATACTAAAACTCATGGTTATTTAGATCAAATGACATATGAAGAACAAGTTGTTGAAGCTGTTGAGTCAAAAGAAAGATTAGAAACTCTAACTGGTCAAAGAGTATCCGTTTTTTGTTATCCAAGTGGAAGATATAATAATGATACGTTAGAGATAATAAAAGACTATTATGATTTTGGACTAGAAATGCTTGGTGGAATTTGCAATATGGATAATATAGAGGATATGTATCATATCACAAGAATATATGCAAATAGAAGTATGTCATTGTCTACGTTTGCTAGTTATTTGAAACAATCTAAAGTTGTTGTAGAAAATTAGTATTTGATTTTTTCACAATATTATTATATAATTACCACAATGATATAATATTATATTAATGTAAAATGGATGAAAGGATGGTTAGATTATTATGTCAAAAATATTAGTTACAGGTGGAGCAGGATACATAGGAACACATACATGTGTTGAACTATTAAATAAAGGAGAAGAAGTTGTTGTATTAGATAACTTTTCAAATAGCTCACCAGAAGCATTAGAAAATGTAAAAAAAATCACAGGAAAAGATGTTAAACTTTATGAAGGAAACATGATTGATAGAGATATATTAGAAAAAATATTTAATGAAAATGATATAAGTGCAGTTATAGACTTCGCTGCATATAAAGCTGTTGGAGAATCAGTACAAAAACCAGTAGAATACTATACAAATAATGTTTCTACAGTTTTAGTACTTTTAGATGAAATGAAAAAACATAATGTTAAAACACTAGTATTTTCATCTTCAGCTACTGTTTATGGAGATCCAGAAGTTGTGCCAATTACTGAGGAATGCAAAGTTGGTGGAACTACAAATCCATATGGAACATCAAAACTAATGGTTGAACAAATATTACAAGATTTATACAAATCAGATAATGAATGGAATATTGCAATACTTAGATATTTTAATCCAGTTGGAGCACATGAAAGTGGACTAATTGGAGAAGATCCAAAAGGGATACCTGCTAACTTAATGCCATTTATTCAAAAAGTTGCTGCAGGTAAGTTAAAAGAATTATCTGTATTTGGAAACGACTATGACACAAAAGATGGTACTGGTGTAAGAGATTATATTCATGTTGTAGATCTAGCTATTGGACACTTAAATGCTTTAGATAAATTAAGAGCAGATAAAAAAGGTATGCATATATATAATCTTGGAACAGGTGTTGGATATAGTGTTTTAGATATGGTAAATGCATTTGAAAAAGCAAATAATGTTAAAGTACCATATAAAATAGCTCCTAGAAGAGCTGGAGATATTGCAGCATGTTACTCAGATCCTACAAAAGCTAAAAAAGAGTTAGGTTTTGAAGCCAAAAGATCTCTTGAAGATATGTGTAGAGATGCATGGAATTTTGAAAATAAATAAGCATTATTTAAAAATATAAGATGATAAAATATTATGTCGAAAAAAGAAGTAACAAATCGTATTTTGTTACTTCTTTTTCTTGATTATTTAGTAAATTAATGTTATATTGATATTGATTTATTTTAATAATTGTAGGTGAGAATATGAAAAAAACTAGAGTGATTTTTTGCAGTTTTCCAGACTATTCAAGTAATGCTAAGCCATTATATGAATATATGAAAAAGGAATACTCAGATAAAATGGAATTGGTTTGGGCTGTAAGTTCCGAAGAAATGGTAGAAAAACTGCGTAAAATGGAAATTTTAGCATATAAGATAGGAACAGAAGAGTATTTTGATTATTGTAAAAATGTAGATATTTTCTTCACAACTCATGCAAATATAGTTGGTGAAAAAAATTTAAATTCTATATATGTAGAATTGTGGCATGGGATTGGATCAAAGCAATCTGGATATCTATCAGATAAAGTTTCAAATGATGACAAAAAATGGTATTCTGAAATTGGTAGAAAAATAGATTATTTAATTCTACCATCAGATTTTTGGAGAGTTATTTTTTCAACAATATTAAATTGTGAATATAGTAAGATTATACCAATTGGATATCCAAAATTAGATTATTTTAAAAATCCTAAAGCCAAAGAGAATTTAGCTAAGGTCCTTGGAAGAGATGTTTCAGCATATAGTAAAATAATATACTATATGCCTACATTTAGAAAAGGATGTGCTAGGGCTTCTGAAGAAAGTAAATTTAATGTAGACAATGCTATAAATATAGAAGCATATAATGATGATGATTTAGATAGTTTCTTAAAGAAAAATAATTATCTTTTGTGCATAAAAAAACATCCAAGTGAAGAATTAGAATCTAGATTTAAAGATAGAGAAAATATAATAACTATTCATGAAAATGATTTATCAGATAATATGATTACTATAAATGAAATACTTGATGCATCAGACCTTATGATTACAGACTATTCATCTTTAGGGGTTGAGTATTTATTTTTAAATAAGCCAGTATTATACATTAATACAGATGAGGAAGAATATCAAAATAATAGGGGTATAATATTTAGTGAACCAAATTTTTGGATGCCAGGGTATAAAGCTAAAAAATTAGATGAATTGATAAAGGGCATAGAAGGCAGCTTTAGTAATAACTATAAATTTAAAGAAGAAATGGAAGAAAAACGAAAATTATGGTTTGGAAAATTAAATGATGGTGGATGTAAAAACATATGTGATTTTTTATTTAATAAAAATGGAGAAATAAATGAAGAAATCAAGAAAAAAGATAAAGTAGACGGAATTACATTAAAGATGGAAGAATTAAAAGAAAAAAATATATCTTTGAGTAAAACTATAGACGAAAAAAATGAAGTGATTGCACAAAGAGAAAAAAGAATAAAAGAATTAGATGATTTTATAGCACAAATTATTAATTCAAAAGGTTGGAAGTTCTTAGAAAATATGAGAGCTATAAAAGGAAAAATTTCATGTAGAAATATAAAAAATAAGAAAAGTGAGTAATTTTTTATTATCAAAATTTCATTATTAACACAAAGTAAAAAATCTTAAATTTTTTAGATGGTATACATAAAAAAATATAAATATAAGATAATATTACATTAATTTTAAAAATATTATGTAAAATAATATAAATAAAGTCAAGATTATTGACTTTATTTTTTTTTCATTATATAATTTTATTATAAGAGATATTATAGGGGGTTGGTTGTATGACACTTGATGAAGCAAAAAAAGAATTTGAATTATTACAAAATGATATTAAAGAGTTTAAAGAAGAAGTAGAGGTAGATGCTCATATGGAGTTTATTAATTCTTTAAAACAATATGTAAATAAATATTAATTAAAAAAGGAGGAAAAAAGATATGGCAGAGGTAACAAAAAATGGTAGCATACCAGATATAAAAAAAGAGGCTGCAGAATTAAAATCTAATACAAAAAAAGATAGAAACACAATAGAAAATGTTCTAAAAAAAGCAGATGACGGTTTAAAAGCAAGAAAACAAGAGTTATATTTTGAAAAGCTTAATAGTGAATTAGAAGGAACAGGTAAAAAAATAGAATCATATGATGATTTAACTGTCGCGCAAAGAAGAGAGCTAGAGGCTTTTGAATTACCAGAAAATGAAGTTGAAAAATTGGTTGATTCAACTGCAAGCGAAATACAAGATATTACAACATCAAGAAATGACGATATAAACAATTTTGAAGACAGAATTCAAAATTTATATAATGAAGCACAAAAAAATGTAGAGGAAATAACTCAAAAATTACAGAATCCTGAATTAAAGGACGATGAGATAAAAGCGTTAGAAGAAGAACTTAATGGTTGGAAAAATCTAATGGATGATATTGGTCCAGAAAAGGGTTCAGAATCTCCAGTTAGAAAAGATTTAACTGCTGCAATTAAAAATCATGATGAAGGAAGAATGAACGGAGTAAATGGAATGGCTTTAATTTATCCTAAAGAGAAAGTATATAATAATGATAAAGTAAAGAAAATAATTCCTGAAAACAAAAGAGAAGAATTTGAAAAGCAAGTTAAAGAAGAAAAAGAGAAACAAGACAATCAAGAAAAAGAACAAGATAATCTTGAAAATGCTGGAAAAGCGGCAGGAACTGCAGCAGCTGGTAAAGCTGTTGGAGATGCTGTTAAGCAAGCAGTTCAAAATGGAACTATTCCTTCAGAATCGATTCAAGGAGATTCTGTTGGAAAAACTTTAGATGATAAAGATATAAAACCAGATTATTTAGCTATGCTTGGATTTAATGAAGACAATGCATTAAATTATAAAAGTGCAGTTTTTCTTTTAGAAAATTTTTCAGGTGACTTTACGGATTTAACTAGAGTTGAAATGTTAAATGATCCGAAATGTAAAGATATGATATTAAAAGCAATTACAATGATTGGAAATAATAGAAATCCATTTAAATCTTGGAAATTTAATGCTACAAGAGATAAATTGCTTAAACTAGCAAATGGACCATTAATGGAAAAGGCTTTAAATAAAATTGGAGTTGAAAATATTGAAGATGTAAATAAAAGCTTTAATGAAAAAATATCAGAACTTGAGAATAATCTTAAAGAAAAAGAAGAAAAATTAAAAGATTATGTAAGTTCTGGTAAAGAAATGGATTCTGAAGAAGTTCAAAACCTTCTAATGGAAAAAAATGAAATAGAAGAGAAATATAATTCTTTGAAAGGTGTTGAACAATTTAAAGATTCAACAAATCAAATTAAAACTTTAAGAACAAGAATTCTTAGCTTTGTGGATTCTCTTTCAGATAAAAGTAAAAGAAAACAAAGTATTAAGGCTCTTGGTACATCAGCATCAAATATTAAAGAAAATGTTAAAGGAAAAGTAGTAGAAGCAGCTGGAAATGTAAAAGAAGGCGTTAACAATTACTTCTTTGAACCAGAAGACTCTTCAAGAGAACAAAGAGAAAAAGAAAATGAAAAATGGATGTCAGATTTAGTAAATGATCAAAATGCAAGAGTTGAAGCAGAAGTAAATAGAATTAAAGACGATAAAGCAAAAGATGTTGAAGATAAAACTAAATCTCAAGAAGATAAATCATTATAAAATAATAAATTTTAAGTACATACTAAAAAAGTATGTACTTTTTAGTTTATTTTATGTTAAAATAATAATATATGAAAAAGAGGGATGAAAATGAATAAAACAGTAATAATAACAGGAGCTGCTAAAGGGATTGGAAGAGCTATTGCAAAGGATTTCGCTTATAGTGGATATAATGTATGTATAAATTATAATACTTCAGAAAAAGAAGCAAAAGAACTTTGTAGTGAGCTTTCTAAAGATGGTTGTAGTGTAATAATATATCAGGCAGATATAACTAAAAGAGAAGAAGTAGATAAAATGGTAGATTATGTTATAGGTACATTTGGAAATATAGATGTTCTTGTAAATAATGCTGGAATTAGTGAATATAAATTATTTATTGATATAAGTGAAGAAGAACTTCAAAGAATGCTAAATGTAAATATTATGGGAACATTTAATACAACACAAGCAGTTTTAAAAAAATCAATGCTTCCAAGAAAGGATGGCACAATTATTAATATTTCATCTATTTGGGGAATGGTAGGAGCGTCTTTAGAAGTAGCCTATTCGACTTCTAAAGCTGCAATTATTGGCATGAGTAAAGCTTTAGCAAAGGAGCTTGCTCCATCAAATATAACTGTTAATGTTGTTGCACCTGGAGCCATCTCAACAGATATGCTTGCTACACTTACAGAAGAAGATATGAAAGTATTAAAAGATGAAATACCGCTTGGAAAAATTGGAGCTGTCGAGGATGTAGCTGCTACAGTAAAATTCTTAGCATCATATGAAGCAAGATATATAACAGGACAAGTAATAAGTCCAAATGGTGGGCTAGTAATATAAAAAAAGAGCTAGTGCTCTTTTTTTATTGCATATTGTTATTTGCTAGTTTTTCATATTCTTTTAATTTTATTTTATATTCAAGTACTTGTGTAAGATATCTGTAATACATATACTGTTGTTCGTAGTACATCATTGGATTTGCCATAGTGTCCATTACAGGATCAATATTTTGTTGCTGAATATTACTATTTACTTGTTGCGTATTAAAGTTATATGGATCGAAAAAAGGCTGGTTTTTATCCATTTTATCACCTCCTTTATTTTTTATGAATAAAAAAAATTAAATTGTATATAATATTAGTGTAGACTTAAAGTTTACCCCCCTTCTTTAATTTATATAGAGTAACTTGGAAATTATGTTATTTTCGAGTTACTTTTTTTATTGAACAAACTAAAATAAAAAGAGATGAAGCAATAATTAAAAAGTATGAAGGAGCATTAAAGTGCAATAAATTCATGTTTTGTGATGCATTAATATTAATTATAATTAAAATAAAGTATGTGATGACTGAAGATAAAATTCCTTGTATTGCTTTGTATTTAATTATATGCCATAATTTTATTGGTATTTTATATACACATGAATATATTTGAAATATAATAGAAAATCCACTAAAAGATAACATAAATGAAATTAAGGATATAATAATATTAAAATCAAAATCAGTATTTAAATAAATGAGCCTTGAACCATTTGTTACTTCAAATATTCCAGATATTAAATATATAATATTATTTGAAATATTTAATTTAATAAGTAACGTTTCAAGTATTGAAAAAATTAAATTAAATATTATAATAAAAGCTAGAATATTTCCTAATGTAATGAAGGTAGACTTTATAGATAAATCAACAATTTCAAACATACTTTTATGTAACTTTTTATCTATATTTTTACTAAAACTATTTGAAATTTGCGTATTATCGTGTATAATATCATTATGTGTAAAATTTATAATACAAATTAATAAAGCAGCAATGTAGTGACTAAAAAGTAAGATTATTCCTATATAAATATTATTAAATATACAAATTCCTATTGTTGAAATAATAAAAATAGGATTACAATTATTTGCAAAAGACATTAAAAATGAAGCTTGTTTTTTAGTTATTTTATTTTCAACATATAAAGAATAAGTGGCTTTTGCTCCCATTGGATAACCACATATAAATCCAATAATTCCAGCATAAATTAAATATCCATATTTTTTAGACAACTTAATTAATGCTTTAGAAAGATTGCTTAATATTATTATGTTTGTAAATAAAATGAATGGAAATAGTGATGGCATTACTGATTCCAAGAAGATATTAATTGTATTTTTTATTGAAATATAATTTGTTTTTTGAAAACAAAAGATACATAATAAACAAATAAATAATATTATTATTTTTAATATTTTTTTATCAAAATTAATCATAATAATACTTATGAAGAAGGAGAATATAATATGCGTTATAGTAAACAGTTAAATGAGTATGAATTGCTTGATATGGCAAATGGAGAAAAATTAGAAAGATGGGGAAAATATATATTAATTAGACCTGATCCACAAATTGTTTGGCCAGATAAGAAAAATCCAGAATTATGGAGTAAGGCTCATGCTAGATATATTAGAAGTTCAACTGGTGGCGGACATTGGGAAAAAATCAAAAAAATGGAGGATAGTTGGAGCATAAAGTACAACGATTTAACATTTAATTTAAAACCTATGGGTTTTAAACATACAGGACTTTTTCCTGAACAGTCAGTAAATTGGGACTATATGATAGAAAAAATTTCAGAAGAAATAAAAAAGGGAAGAAATGTAAAGGTTTTAAATCTTTTTGCATATACTGGTGGAGCAACAGTTGCCTGTGCATATGCTGGTGCAAGTGTATGTCATGTTGACTCATCTCAAGGAATGACAAATTGGGCTAAGGAAAACTTGGCTTCAAGTGGTCTTAAAGATAAGCCTGTTAGATTTTTAGTAGATGATGTAATAAAATTTGTAAAAAGAGAAATTAGAAGGAACAATAAATACGATTGTATAATAATGGATCCTCCTTCTTATGGTAGGGGAAAAAATGGTGAAGTATGGAGCATAGAAAAAAACATTTTTGAATTAATTGAACTATGCTCAAATCTTTTATCTGATGATGCTATGTTTATGATTGTAAACACATATACAGGTGGACTTTCAGGCACAATAATATCTAATGTAATAAGACATGCTATAAATAGAAAAAATATGAATATATCTTTTGATGAAATAGGATTAAAGCAAAAGAATACTGATGAATTTTTACCGTGTGGTATCACTACAATTTGTGAATTTTAATTTGAAAAATATATGGATTATGTATTTTAAGATATTTACAAATATTAAAAATTAGTATATAATATATGTTATAATTTTAAAGGGGGAAATAAAATGTTATCAAAACCAAACGTTAAAGAAATTATGCCTAAAGTTGGAAACAGATATCAATCTGTACTTGCAATAGCAAAAAGAGCTAGAAAACTAGAAGCTGAAAGATTAGAAAAATATAATCAAAATAGAGATAAAATTAAAGAAGGAAAAGAAGATTATTCCGAATATGTATTTGATGCAGTAGATAGAGCATCAAAAGAAATTACAGAAGGAAAAGTATATATAAAAATAAATGGAGAATATGCTGTTACTCCTGAAGCAGAATTAGAAAAAGAAATAAGAGAAGCACAAGAAGCAAGCAAGGAGTAAGTTTTATGAATATACATATTATAACTATGGCTGGAGATATAGCAAGTGGAAAGGGAACAGTAACCTCTCTACTTAAACAAGAGTTGGGATATGAAGTTTATAAAAACGGTGAATATGTTAGGAAACTTGCAAAAGATATGAATATGTCTATTGTTGAGTTCCAAGAGTATTTAAATGCTCATGAAGAAATCGATAGAGAAGTTGAAAAAAGTGCATCAATATATGCTAAGGAACACGATAACCTAATAATAGATGCAAGACTTGGGTTTTACGCTGTTCCTCATTCTTTTAAAGTATATTTAAAAGTTGAACTAAAGGAAGCAGCTAAACGTGCATATAATGATTCTTTAAGAAAAGATACTGAAAAATATGAATCTATTGAAGCAGCGATGAAAGATATTAAATATAGATATGAACAAGAAAATATGAGATATCTTAAAACATATAATGTAAAACGTGACGATATGAGTAACTATGATTTAGTTATTGATACAACAAATAAAGATCCAAAAGAAGTTGCAGATATAATTTTAAATGAATATAAAAAATGGCTTAAAGATAAAGAGTAAAAATATAAGATCTAAGATTTTTTCTTAGATCTTTTTTTCTTAAACGTATGTTTATTTTATTCTTGACACTTAAAAAGTACTAATATATAATATTATAAGAGGTGTGAAATGTTAGCTAAAATATTAATTAATACATCCGTAAATACATTAAATAAGGTTTATGATTACTTAGTACCAGAAGAACTAGAAAATGATGTTGAAATTGGAAAAAGGGTACAAGTAAGTTTTGGGAGAGGAAAAAAACTAGAAGAAGGAATTATTGTAAAATTAGAAAACGAATATGAACAGCCAAAGTACAAACTAAAAGAAATAGAAAGTATATTAGATGATGTATCATATGTTGATGATAATAGATTAAAACTTGCTAAATATATAGCTTATGTATATTTTTGTAATGTTTATGATGCATTAAAATTAATGTTGCCACCAGGCACAAAGTCTAAAAATAGCAGTAAAAGTTTAGATACTAGAAAAGATAAGAAAGTAATTTTGGTTAAATCCAATGATGAAATTATGCAAGATATTGAGTCTAATGTTATAAAGAGTGCAAAGCAAATACAACTTTTATCTTTTTTAATGTATACAGATAATGTTTTAATAAGTGATATTGTAGATGGTCTTTCAATTTCTAGAAGTGTAATTAATACAGCAAAGAAAAATGGATATATAGATATTATAGAAGTGGACAAGGAAAATGACTTCTTAAAAGAGCTTAAAGTTGAAAAAACTTCAGCTCTTACTCCGACAGACGAACAAAAAGAAGTAATTGATGGTATTAGTAGGTTTATTTTTGATGAAGAATATAAGCAGTGTTTAATTCATGGAGTAACTGGAAGTGGAAAAACAGAAGTATATTTACAGCTAATAGAAAGAGTTTTAGTTCAAGGAAGAAAAGCTATTGTACTTGTACCAGAAATTTCTTTGACATATCAAACTGTAGAAAGATTTGTAGCTAGATTTGGAAATGATATTGCAATACTTCATAGTAAAATGACAATTGCTCAAAGAAAAGAAGAATACAAGCGAATTAAAATGGGAAAAGTAAATATAGTAATTGGAGCAAGATCTGCTATATTTGCACCATTAGATAACATTGGACTTGTAATAATAGATGAGGAGCACGACACAAGTTATTATTCTCAAACTAAGCCAAAATATTCAACAAAAGATATTGCTGCATATATTTGCAAAGAATCGGGAGCTGTTTTAGTATTAGGAAGTGCTACACCTGAGATTAGCACATATAACAAAGCAATAAATGGTAATGTAGAATTGTTTGAAATGAAAAATAGAGCAGCAAATGCTAAGCTTCCAGAAGTTGAAATAGTAAATTTAAAAGATGATAGGATTATGGGAAATACATCTAGCATATCCTTAAAACTTAAAGCGGCAATACAAGAAAACATAGACAATAAAGAACAGACAATGTTGTTTTTAAATAAAAGAGGATATAACTCATATTTAACTTGCAAAGAGTGTGGCTATGTTTTTAATTGTCCTAATTGTGATGTGGCTATGACATATCATAAAAGTAATAATTTGTTACTATGTCATTATTGCTCACATGTTGAAAAAAACGTACATATCTGTCCAAAATGTGGTTCAGAGGAGATATCTAGCTATAATTTAGGAACCGAAAAACTTGAAGAAGAATTAAGAGAATGTTTTCCAAATATTTCTGTACTTAGAATGGATGCAGATACAACAGTAGCAAGAGATTCACAGCAAAAAATACTAGATGAATTTAAAAATAGTAGAGTTGATGTATTAATTGGAACCCAAATGATTAGTAAAGGGCATGATATGCCAAATGTTACTTTAGTTGGAATAATTGGAACAGATGCGCTACTTGCTATGAATGATTTTAGTGCTTCTGAGAGAGCGTTTTCAAATATTTATCAAGTGTCAGGAAGAGCAGGAAGAAGTACAAAGCCTGGAAGAGTATTAATTCAAACAAGTGATACAGATAACTATATATTAGAGGCAGTAAAACATAATGATTATTTAGAATTTTTTAATAAGGAAATTGAATACAGAAAAACATTTGGATATCCACCGTTTATCGATATACTTCTATTTGAGATAAGTGGTAAAAATTTACAAGATGTTAAAGATGATGCTGAGAAAATGTATAATATATTAAATTATAATAATCAGAATGAATATAGAGTTTTTTCTCCAAAATCACCATTTATACAAAAATTAAATAATAGGTTTAGAGTAAACGTAATGGTAAAGGCAAAATTAAATACTAGAATATATAGTCAAATATATGGAAAAATAAAAATTTTTAATACTAAAAAAAGAAGAGATACATCTTTATCTATTACTAAAAATCCTACATTTATTTAATTCTAGTTGAAAAAAGTTTGAAAATATAATAATATAAAGATATGAGAGGTTGATGAATAATGAATATTACATTTTACGGAGCTGCAGAAGACGTTACAGGCTCATGTCATATGGTCAATGCTGCAGGACATAAATTTTTAATTGATTGTGGGCTTTTCCAAGGAAATTTAACAGATCAAATGTTAAACTATGAAGAATTTCCATTTAACATACAAGAGATTGAGTTTATGATACTAACACATGCACATATAGATCATAGTGGAAGAATACCTAAATTATATAAGGCAGGATATAAAAATCCAGTATATTGCACAAGTGCAACTAGAGAACTTTGTAAGATAATGTTGCCAGATAGTGGACATATACAAGAAAATGAAATAGAATGGGTAAATAGAAAAAGAATGCGTGCAGGCAAAAAGCCTAATGATCCTATATATACAGAACAAGACGCAATAGATTGTTTAGAAATATTTAAGGGGTTGGAGTATAATACAAGAATAAAAGTAAATGATGATATTTCATTTGAACTTAAGGATGCAGGACATATGCTAGGATCTGCTATTGTAGAGCTATATTTAAAAGAAAATGGAGAAGAAAAGAAAGTTGTATTTACAGGAGATTTAGGAAATAAGAATCTTCCAATAATTAATGATCCTGTAACAATTGATAGTGCGGATATTTTAGTTATGGAGTCTACTTATGGAGATAGATTACATAGTAGTATAAAGGATCAATCTTCTAAATTTATACAAATAATTTTAGAGACAATTAGAAGAGGAGGAAATGTTATTATTCCTTCATTTGCAGTTGGAAGAACTCAGGAGATTCTATATGAAATTAATAAATATTTAACAGATGATAGAGTAAAAGATGAACTTTCAAAAGTACCAGTTTATGTAGATAGTCCTCTAGCTGTAAATGCTACAAGAATATTTGAAAGTCAACATAGCTATTATGACGAAGAAGCATTATCTTATTTATTAAAAGGGGATAATCCACTTGTTTTTGATAATCTACATTTTGTAGAAACTAGTGAAGAATCACAAGCTTTAAATGATGATATGGAACCTAAAATTATAATATCTGCAAGTGGAATGTGTGAGGTTGGAAGGATTAAGCACCATTTAAAACATAATTTGTATAGATCTGAATGCACAATTTTATTTGTTGGATATCAAGCAGAGGGAACTCTTGGTAGAAAGATAATGAATGGTGAACCATTAGTAAAGATATTTGGCGAAGAGATTGCTGTTAAGGCTGAAATAAAATCGCTTGATGCCTTTTCAGGTCATGCAGATAGAGATGGACTTTTAAATTGGGTTGGTGCTATGAATAAAAAGCCAGAACAAATATTTATTGTTCATGGTGAAAAAGAAGCACAGAAAGTATTAAAAGAGTATATTGAACAAGGATTTAAAATAAATAGTATAATTCCTGCTTATCAAGAACAATATGATGTTAATGGTACATTATTATCCGATGGAAAGAACTCATATAAAGCTACAAGATATAATATATTAGAATTAATGACTTCTTTAAAAGAAGAAGTTGATACAATGACAAATAATGTTAAGAGAAACTTAAAGAGCGATGTGGATACAGAATATTTACAAACTATTGTAGAAAAACTAAAAGAAGTTCAAGATTCAATAGATAATGTAAATGCTCAAACATAAGTATAAATGACTAGCATGATAATGCTAGTTATTTTTTATGTATTTCTTCATATAATTTTATTGGTGAAAGAATGAAAAATAATTTAAAAATATTAAATATTACCTTTGATACTAAAGTGAAAATATTAATTATTATTTGTGTATTAATTGCTATAATGATAATAGCTTATTCTTTTTATTTTATTTGTATAGATAAAAATCATAATGATAATATGAATACTAGTAAAAAAATTGAAGAAATAATAAGTGCTATACAATATGAAGCTGAATATGATATTACAGTAAGTGGTAATAGAACAACAAATTGTTATAATGTAAAAGAAAATGTAGACTTTGAAAATCAAATATATAATATGATAATAGATGATTCTTTAAATATAACAATTTCGTCAAATGACACTAAAATATTAAAAAAAAATATGGAAAATGATTATGTAATAATCAACAATGAAATACTAAAAAATAATGTTATGTCATTTTCTAGTATAATTGAGTGTTTTAGGAGAGTAACAAATAACGAATTAGCTGGCAATATAAAAAGAATAGAGCAAGATAATAAATATATATATTATATAATAACAGATGAACCATATATAGAGAAGGTAAAAAAGATAGAAATATATACTTTAAAAGATAATTGTAAGATTATTGAAATAAAAATGTATAATTCAGAAGAAAAAGAGCTATATTCAATGGTTTTTAAGTCTTTTATAGTCAAAAAATAACAAATTAGCTATTTACTAACAAAACATAATAGTGTATAATAAAGGAGGTAAAGTATATTTGAAAATAAAATTAGGAGACATATTTTATGCTGTATTGACGCCAACAGTTGGAAGTGAGCAAGGTGGAATTAGACCAGTGCTTATCATTCAAAATAATAAAGGCAATAGATATAGCCCCACTACTATTGTTGTTCCTATTACCTCAAGTTTATCTAAGAGAAATTTACCAACTCATGTGCCTCTTAGTAGTACAATTGGCTTAGAAAGAAAATCTATAGCATTAATTGAGCAAATTAGAACGTTAGATAAATCTAGATTATTAAAGAAAATTACTAGAGTTAGTGACGAAGATTTAAAAAATATTAAAGAGGCAATAAAGAAAAATTTAAATATACGAGGAATGGGAATATTTTAAGTGGAATGAAATATTCAGGAGGAAAAAATGGATAATACTAATAAACCTTTAAATGTAAGACTTAGAGGAGATTCAAAGAAAAGCGTTTCTAAGAGTAGCATAAAAAAAGTAAATAAGAAGAATGATAAAGAAAATCCTAAGAATAAAGAACCAAACAAAAATAAAAAGAACAAAAAGATTGGTTGGAAGATATTTAGAGCTATTCTTCTAATAGGACTTGCTTTATGCATAGTTGGAGCAGGAATTGTACTTGGAGTTATTTCTGGTATAATAGATGATACTGAAAGTATTAGTTTAGATGAACTAGAACTTTTACCACAGACTTCTTTTATGTATGATATGAATGGAAATGAACTTGCATCATTATATGATAGTCAAAACAGAATAATGGTTACATATGATGAAATACCTAAAAACACAGTCAATGCAGTTGTTGCTATTGAGGATGAAAGATTTTTTACACATCATGGTATAGATATTAAAAGAACATTAGGAGCAATAGTTACATATGTCGCAAATGGTGGAGATTCAACATTCGGTGGTAGTACATTAACACAGCAATTAGTTAAAAATATTACAGCAGATGATGAAGTTGCATGGCAAAGAAAAATAAGAGAATGGTATAGAGCGATTTCTCTTGAAACAAAATTAGATAAAAGCCAAATATTTGAGTCATATGTTAATACAATATATTATGGTGATGGATGTTATGGAATAGAAGTTGCATCTAATCATTTCTTTGGAAAATCTGTTGGAGAACTAAATTTAGCAGAATCTGCAGCTATTGCAGCAATGATTCAGTCACCAGAGGTTACAAATCCATATAAAAGCGATGAAGCTAAAGAAAAATTAATCAAAAGACAAAAAATAGTTCTAGATAAAATGAAAGAATTAGGAATGATTAGTGAAGACGAATATAATGAAGCTCAAAATTATGAGTTAGCATTTAAAAAGAAAGATGTAAATTATGGCGGAACACAATCATATTTTGTCGATGCTGTTGTTGAAGCAGTAATAGATGACTTAATGGAGCAAAGAAACGTATCTAGAGGTATTGCTATGAAAATGATTTATACTGATGGATACAAAATATATACTACTCAAGATCCAGCTGTTCAATCTGCAATAGATAAAGCTTTTGAAGACGAAAGTATTTTCTATGTAGATTGGGATGGAAATAGAATTCAAGGTTCAATGGTAGTAATAGATAATGAAAAAAGTGAAGTTAGAGGATTAATTGGTGGTGCTGGAGAAAAAACTGGTGATTTAACATTAAACAGAGCAACTCAAACATATAGACAACTTGGTTCTTGTATGAAACCATTTGGAGCTTATGGACCTGCATTTGAAAGAGGATTATTATCTCCTGGTGCTGGGCTTGATGACACACAATTCTCAATTGGAAATTATACCCCAGTAAACTGGTATCATTCATTCTATGGATTTGTTACTGTAAGAGAGGCTATTGAAGATTCTATGAACATTCCTGCACTTAGAGCAAATCTACTTGTAAACGATGAAGATTTCTGTTTAAGTTTTGCTAGAAATTGTGGTTTAACATCATTAACAGAAAATGATAAGAGTGCAGCTTCTCTTGCACTTGGTGGATTTTATGGTGGTGTTACTACTCTTGAAGTTGCTGGCGCTTATTCAACAATTGCAAATCAAGGATATTATACAGAGCCAAAACTATATACAAAAGTTGAAGATAGAAATGGAAATATTGTTTTAGATAATACAAAAGCTGAACCAAAACAAGTTATGAAGGATTCTACTGCATTTATGCTAGCAAGCTGTTTAGAAAGTGTTGTTAGTGATCCATTTGGTACAGCTTATGGAGCAGTAAGAATTAATGGTGGAGCAATTCAATGTGCTGGTAAAACAGGTAATACAAACAATGACCATGATAGATGGTTCTGTGGTTTCACATCATATTATACAATAGCTTGTTGGACTGGATATGATCAAGCTCAACCAATAAATAGAGGATATCCATATGATTCTACAAAGCTATTTAATACTGTTATGAATGCAATTTGTGCAGATAAACCAGGTTCATCTTTCTTAAATGAACCAGCATCTGTTAAAAAAGTTGAACTTTGTAGAGATTCTGGAAAAGTAGCTACTGATGCTTGCAAATCAGACCCAAGAGGAAGTAGAGTATTATCAGATTATGTTGCAGTTGATTCTATACCAACAGATACATGTACTGTGCATCAATTTGTAAATATATGTAATGTGACAGGAAAGGTTGCATCTGCAGCTTGTAAGAGCACTACAAAGAAATCATGCTTAGTAAGAGATTACACACCTTCACAGGGACAATATTCTGCTGACTGGTCTTATATGAAACCAGCAGAAACATGTAATGGAAATCATGCTGGCTCAGGAAGTGGCGGTGTAATTATATATAGAAATGGAGTAGCACAATAGATTTTTAAAGTAGCAGTACAAAACGAAATTATGTAAAATGTACTGCTATTTTTTACTATTATATAAATATATGTGAATTTTTAGTGAAAAAAGTATATATATGTTGAAAATTAATATATTATTTGGTAGAATAAAAAAAGTAATATTAAGAGATAAAAAATAAAGAGAGGGAAAAAGATGAAAAAATTCTTAAAAAAACTTGCAATGATATTAGGAGTTTTAATATTTGAAGTAGTATATATTTTAGGACTTGGTATTTATTTAATTTATTATACTGAAATGTTTACTACAACAAGGGATATGATTGTAACAACATCTATGACTACTATGACACATCAATATTTTGCTACATGGTTTTTATCTGATGAGAAGATACAAGAAATTCTTGCAAGAACTAGAGGGATAAATGAAGATGTACAACAGAACCTAACTGAGGTAACAATTACAGCGCCAACTAACCAAAAGAATACAGAAGGAATTGAGGTTGTTGATGTTAGTACGGACTCTTTTAAAGCATATTTAATGATTATAGATGATCCATCACGTGTTGATTTAGTAGTTGGGCCAAAAGTTCCCACTGTTGGATCTACAACATCTCAAATTGTTGATGCATATAATGCTGTTGCTGGTATCAATGCAGGAGGACTTGCGGATGATGCTGCTGGAACAGGAGCAATGCCAACAGGTTTACTTATAACTAATGGAAAAATATTCGAAAATGAAAATGGATATTACACTGGTTGCAGTATGTGTGGATTTACACAAGATAATATATTATATGTAAGTGATAACTCTAATGCTGCGCAGGCTGAAAGTTTAAATTTAAGGTGTGCTATATCTTTTGGACCAGTACTTATAGTTAATGGACAGCCAAGAATTAGTAGTGGTAGTGGATGGGGAATACAACCTCGTACATGTATAGGTCAAAGACAAGATGGAGCTGTTTTATTTTTAGTTATTGATGGAAGACAGACAGATAGTTTAGGAGCAACACTAAAAAATGCTCAGGATATATTATTAAATTATGGTGCATATAATGCTTTTAATTTAGATGGAGGAGCTTCTTCAACAATGGTATTTGATGGAGCACTTGTTAATAAACCAAGTGATATAGCTGGTGAACGTTACGTTCCTACAGCATTTATTGTTAAGTAATTTAAACATATGAAAAGGGGTAGAAAAATGAAAAAATTTTTAGTGAGACTATTTGTATGTGTAGTTGTTGGAACCTTAATAACGTTCGGTACTTTAAAACTTGTAGATGGCTACTTGTATAAAATAACACAATCAAGTTATTTAGAAGTGGATACCTATAGAACTAGTGGAGAGGTAGAACTTAAGAGTGAAGATATTATTACTATTCCAGAAAATGCTACACAATTGCAATTTTCATACAATAATAAATATTATGCATATTTAGAAGATGGAAGTTTGCATATAAATACAATTGAGGATAAAAAAGAGTATACAGTAATAACAGAAGATAATCCTATTTGTTATTATTATATGTTATATGATAAAAACTTAATTATGTACTTTATAGAAGATACGTCAGGAATATATACAACATTAACTCTAAGAACTTATGAAATAGCCACAAAAAGAACTACAGATTATAATGATATAGATGTAACAAATTTTTCAAGAATAAAAGATATTACAATGTCACCACTTGTTAATATAATTTATATAAATGTTGAGACAAAATCTGCTATATCAACAAATAACATAGTATATAAAATTGACTTGTTTAATTCTATGTCACAAGTAAGATCTGGAACAATTATAAGTAAAATAAGAATGTTACAACATGTGGATAGATTATATTATGGAGATACAAAAGGTGGAGTATATACATCAGGTGCTGCAGTTAATTACTTGTTTGGATATGCAGATGTTGAACTAATTGGAATTAACTCAAATTTAGAGAGCGCTGATGACAATGAAAAACTATATTATCTTGATACAGAAACTAATGACAAAGTATATGTGGTGAGTGGTTCAAGATTAATAGATACTATATATTTAAGTGATTCAGATTTAGTAACAACATATAATGAATATGGGGATGTTTATTTAATATATCCAACATATATTTTAAATATAACTGGTAAAAATCCATATAAAAGAATAGCTAAATTATCTAAATATGTTACATTTGAAGCTATAAAGGGAGATACAGTATATTTAAGAACATCAAATAATAAAGTTATAACAACAAAATTATTAGACAATTAGAAGGAGATAAAAAAATGATAGATTTTATAGAGATACTTAAAGTTATCTTTTTAGGAATTGTTGAAGGTATTACTGAGTGGCTTCCAATCAGTAGTACCGGACACATGATTTTAGTAGATGCTTTTATTAAATTAGCAGTAAGTGAAGAATTTAAAGAATTTTTCCTAGTTGTTATACAATTAGGAGCAATAATGGCAGTAGTTGTATTATATTTTAAGAAACTATTTCCGTTTGAAATTAAAAAAGTTGACGGAAAAAATAAGTTAACATCAAATAAGGATACATGGATATTATGGGGAAAAGTACTAATTGCTTGTGTACCTGCAGGAATTGTTGGACTTCTTTTTGATGACATTTTAGATACCTATTTATATAATGCAATAACAGTTGCTTTAATGCTAATAATCTATGGTATATTATTTATTTTAGTAGAACGTAGAAATAAAGGTAAAGAGGTAAAAGTAAAAGAATTAAATTCTATTACAATAAAAGATGCATTGATTATTGGTGCTTTTCAAATGCTTGCATTAATACCAGGAACTTCAAGATCAGGTGCAACAATACTTGGAGCTATACTTATTGGTATATCAAGAGAGGTAGCTGCTGAATTTACATTCTTTTTAGCAATACCTGTAATGTTTGGAGCAAGCTTATATAAATTATTAAAATTTATTTTAAAAGGAGCTGTAATTGCAAGTTCTGAATGGATTATACTTGTGGTTGGATTATTAACTGCATTTATAGTATCAATTATAGCAATTAAGTTCTTGATGAGCTATATTAAGAAAAATGATTTTAAAGCATTTGGAGTTTATAGAATTGTACTTGGTATATTAGTTCTTATTGCAATGTTTGTAGGAATCATAAAATAGATATAAAAAAGACTAAGATATAATGTATATATATACTATGTAAAAGGAGATTTAAGTATAGATATAGTAATAAGTGCAAATGATGCTGCACTTATACTTGATACATATAAATACGGCGAGTAAAAATTATAATAAAGTATAATTAAATTTTTAGATTATACTTTATTATTTTTTTTCTTTAATATATAATCATTATATAGGAGAAAAAATTTATGATAATATATGATGATGTAAAGAAAAATTTCAAAATTGTTATTTATTCTAAACAAGCAGATATATTAAATAAAGTAGCTCAAAATATAGAAAAAGATGAATTTAAAGTAGAAATATATAATAATTTAGACAAATTATATTTAGATTTAAATAAGAAAAAGATTAAAATTTTAGTTTATTTATTTGAACATGAAGATGAAATAGATAAAGTTAAAAGCATAAACAAAAATATAAAATATATTTTCTATCCTTGTAAAGATATAAATGTTGATATGATTAAACTTGAAGTAATATATTTAATTAGGTTAATAGAAAAAGAGGAAAAAATAGATTTTGAAAAATATAAGTTAGAGATTGTAGGAAATTTAGTTGAAAGTATTTCACATAAAGTTCAGTCTAACTTACTTGTTCTTGGAGCTAGTCAAGATATAATAAAGATGATAAATAGTGAATTAAATTTGAGTAATCAAAAAAAAGAAGTTGTTGAAAATTTATATAAGAAAAATGATGATGCTTTACAAAAATCAAATATGCTATTGCAGCTTGTTTCTAATGCTACTAGTATATCTTCAGAGTCAGTAATGCATTGTAATGATATTGAAGAAATTATAAAAGTAATTTTAGATGAGTATTTAAAGGAGTTTGGTGTAATATTAAACATAAATGAGAAAATAAAAATTGGTTCATATATATGTGGACCACTAAATGATGTCATTTTTGTAATTTGTAGAGTAATAAAATTATTAATTAGTGAAGGAAATAAAACTATAAACCTTCTAATATATGAAGACGAACTGAATTGGTATTTTAATGTAGAGTTTGATAAAAAAATCCAAGATAGTGAGTCTTTTGAACAAATAAGGAAATTTATTGTATATATAAAAAATGTTAAGCCAAAATTTAATGAGCATCAAATAAGTATAATAATTAAAAAGATTAGATAAGCTATATAACAAAATTATTGTTATATAGTTTTTTTTGACTTTAATATTACATAAAATTATCAAAAAAGTGAAAAAAACATTGCATTTAAAAATACCTTGTGTTATAATAGATGTGTATGAAATATTAAGAGCAAAAGAATAGTTTCTGATGCGATGATTTCAATTAAATTTAATTGACTAGTTTACGTAAATTGCATAGGAACACTAGTGCTTTGTTTGTATTTCGTTCAAAAAAAATTATTAAGAAAGGATGATCAGATATGAAGAGTGTTGAGTGCTATTCAGAAAAGCGAGTGTATGCTGCAAACTTGTTGACCGGTATCTTAGTGTTATTGATGTGGGTTTTAACAAATAAAATATTCATTACAATCGTAACATTAGCTTTGGTATCTTGGGCAACAATGATAATTTTTCATAAAGATGCAACCAAGAGAGGTAGAATTGTAGCTATACTTGCTATTTTAATCCTATTTGTGATAGGAGCTCTATTTTATAGAGTGAAGACTAATGAGAACAACGAAAACAATGATAATCAAACAGTTGTTCAAGAAGATCAAAAAAACAACGAGGACGAAGACAAAAATGCAGAAGATAAGACAGATAATAATGATGCACAAGGTGATGGATCAAAAAATTCAGGAGCAGGAAGTCTATATTATGGTAAAAGCAATGCTGCTAAACCAAAAGACACAGAAGTATTAGCTCCAAATTATTCTAATGTTGGAGGAAATTCTTCAGGAAGTAGTGTAAACCAAGGAGTGGCCAAAACTACAGCTGACGAAACTACAACTATTATATGTCCAGATAATAAATCTGAAGAACAAGATCAAAAAATAAAAGAAAAACTAGATAATGGTGCTGAAAAAATTGATCTTGATGGAGATATTGTAGCTGTAATTGATAAGACTCCAAAGAAGGAAGAAGAAACTCCTAAAGATGATTCAAACAAAATTGAAATGGATAAGGAAGAAAGTGTTGTAGTTCCTTCTGGAGAGACAGAGGAAAAAATACCTGATCCTTTACCAGACAATGAGCAATTAAAGCAAGATGCTCAAATTCCAACAGGGGATGAACTTGATCAGATGGCGGCAGAACAAACAAAACCTGAAACACCAAGTAAAGATGAAGATTCTTCAAATAAAGAAGAAAATTCTAACGTAGAGGAAGACAAAAATGAAAATTCTTCAAATAAGGAAGAAGATAATAACAACGTAGAAGAAGACAAAAAAGAAAATTCATCTATTACAGAGAATGACCAAAAGAAAGATGAGGTTAAGCAAGATGAAAACAACGATTCTGATTTAAACAAAAATGACAAACCAGTAGAGGATAATAAACCTACTGAGATTGTTAAAACTCCAGTTACAATTACTCCATTAGATGGAAATAATGCTATTGCTGGAGATTCCGTTCAATTCAAAGTTACAGGTGAAATTAAGACTATAGAAGGTCTTGAAGGCTTGAATTATACACAAGCTAATGGTTATATAACTGTAAACACAACACCTGGAGAAGCAACAGTTATTACACCTGTTGTAATTGGTGCAGATGGCGTAAGCACTGCAACAACTTCTGTAACTGTTAATGTATTAAATTAGTCTTGAACTAGAGATGGGAGAGATTATTTATAATTACTTGATTTGAACGAAATAGCAACAAGTACAATCAGAATCTTATATATGAAATGATTTGTGATTGTGAGCATTTATGATATTGTGTATATCAATAAAAGAAAGTGGTTTGATTATACTATAATTAGTATAGTATATTGATATACAGTTCCTGCATCATATCCTATAATTTGGGATAAAAATATCTTTTTAACCGATTTAAGTACGCGTTAGAAAGACATACAGTAGTTCATATTACTTGAATTTTATTTAAGTAGAATTATCTCGTATGCGAAAAAATGGATGTATGGCAATTTAGATATTATGAATTAATATTCACATATACACAAAGAATTTCATTTTATGAGATTCTTTTTTTATTTAAAAAAGAAGCTATTTAATTAGCTTCTTATTTAAATTCTATAGTATTTTTATCTAGTTTAGAAATTTGAGCTAACGAGTATACATCAAATCCAGCTCCATCTAATTTTTTTCTTCCAGATTGAAATGACTTTTCAATAACAATTCCAATTCCAACTAAATTACTTTTTGACATGCTTAATATTTTAGAAACACCTATTGCAGCTTCTCCATTTGCAAGGAAGTCATCAATAAATAATACGTTTTCATTTTCTTTAAGAAACCTTTTTGAGCAAGTTAGGGTATAGTCTATATTTTTAGTAAAAGAATGTACAGTGGTTTCGTATAAGTCGTTATTTAATATACTTGAATGCTGTTTTTTTAGTATAACAAGTGGAACATTTAATTTATGTGCAGTAGCATAAGCTGGAGCAATCCCAGAAGATTCTATTGTTATTACTTTGTCTATTTTTTTCTTAGAAAAATAATTTCCAAATTCTTTACCTATTTCCTCCATTAAATTAACATCTACTTGGTGATTTAAAAAGCTGTCTACCTTTAAAACATTTTGATTTAAAGCAATTCCATCTTTTAATATTTTATCTTTTAATTTTTCCATAGTTTTATCTCCTTTTAAGAGATTATATCATAATTTGTATTTTTATAATATAAAAAATATTATTTTAACTAAAAATAATATAATGCAACTAATAATTTACAAAAAACAACTAAAAATTGGTAGAATGCAACTGATTGAATATATATAATTTTTTTGTAAGAAGACAATATTAAATTAAATATTACAAAAAAAATATAATTAAACAAATTAGATTTTTAATTTTTTTAATAAATTATACAAAAGTTATTTAAATGTCATTTTTTGGTGGTATACTATATTTAGTATAAATTGAAAAAATTAGATTTAGGAGGAAAATATATGGTTTCAATTAATATAATGTCAAGTGCAGATAAAATAAAAGGACAAGGAGTACTTTCTGCTCATGATGAACAAGTTGAATTAGTAAAGCAAATTAAAGAATTTAATATAGAAGAGAATAAAGTAGATATTTGTGATATAACACATTTTCATACTGTTAATCTAGAATATTTTTTATGGCTACCTTTTTTAAAGAAAAAATCAACGACTGTAGCGTATGTTCATTTTGTTCCAGAAACGTTGGAAGACAGTCTTCATCTATTTAAGCCATTTAAACATATTTTTTATAAATATTTAATAAGATTTTACAATAGTATGGATAAATTAGTTGTAGTTAATCCATACTTTATAGATGTTTTGGAAGATTATGGAATAAATAAAGAAAAAATTAAATATATTCCTAATTATGTTTCAAACAAGAACTTTTTTAAAAAATCTATAGAAGAAAAGAAAAAAATTAGAGAAAAATACAATATAGGAAAATATAAGTTTGTAGTATTATCAGTTGGGCAACTACAAAAAAGAAAAGGTGTAATTGATTTTGTAAAACTTGCAAAATCTATGCCTGATGTTGAATTTGTATGGGCTGGAAGTGCTGTATTTGGAAAAATGAGTGAGGGATATGATGAGATAAAGAATTTACTAACTAGCGATCTACCTAAAAACATTCACTTTTTAGGACTTGTGGATAGAGAAAAAATGAATGATATATATAATTTAGCTGATGTGATGTTTTTACCATCGTATGAAGAATTATTTCCAATGTGTATATTAGAAGCAATGTGTGTTAATTTACCAGTTTTAACAAGAGATTTAGATATTTATAATGGAATACTTTTTGATTTTTATTTATATGGTAAAAATAATGAGGAATTTAAAAAAATTATTAACAAACTTAATTCAGATAAAGAATTTTATAACAAAATGTCTTTAAAATCTAAAGAAGGGAATATATTTTATAGCAAGGAGAATGTTTTAAGCATGTGGCATGATTTTTACAACGATTGTGTAAAATATAAGGAATATGTTAATGGAAAATAAAGATAGAAATTTTAAAAGAGTTATTAATATAATAAGTATTGTTGGTACAATTCTGATGTGTATTTTTTTCTATTTTGCATTAAAAGAGCAAATTTTTACTTCAGAAGAAAAAATGAAACTATTTCTAGAAAAAAGTGGCTATTTTGCGCCAATTTTATTTGTCATAATACAAATAGTACAAGTTGTTATACCAATTATACCTGGTGGAATAAGTCAAGGAGTTGGAGTTTTAATTTTTGGACCATTATGGGGATTTATATATAATTATGTAGGAATAGTTTTAGGTTCAATTATAGTATTTTTTATTGCGAGAAAGTATGGAATGCCACTTATTAAAAAAATGTTTAGAAAAGAACTTATAGATAAGTATATAGGTTGGATAAATAACGGTAAGAAATTTGAAATATTTTTTGCAATTGCAATATTTTTACCTGTTGCTCCTGACGATTTTCTATGCTATCTTGCTGGGGTAACAGACATTAGTATAAAAAAGTATATTGCAATAATTTTACTTTTAAAGCCATTTACTATATCTGCATATAGTTTTATTTTAGTTTTTGTATCTAATCTACTATTTAAAATTATGTAAAAAATAAACAGCCTTGGAGTTTTCAAGGCTGTTTTATTTTATATTAAAATAAATTTCTTAAATATAAAGTAGATACAAATTAAATTGATTACTAAAATACATGGAATACCATATTTAAATTGTGGATGCAATGTTTTATGTCTAAATATATACATTCCAATTAAAGAGCCAATACTTCCCAAAAATAATGGTATAAGAAGTAATGTCTTTTCTGGTGTTCTCCATAAATTATGCTTTGCTTTGTATTTGTCTAATCCCATAGATAAAAAGCCAATAATATTTATTATAAGAAAATATATAAGAAAGTATTTTAAATATTCAACATTAAAGTTCATAATAACACCCCATTTCAATTATTATATAAAATAAATCTAAAATAATCAATTTTTTAGTAGTTTGTTTTTACTTTTTGCTTTATAAGGCCGAATATCAAACATAATAACATAAATTAGAAAATCTTCTTCATACATATTGGTATTTTCAATTGTGTATAATTGAGAAGAAATATATTGTAACTGAGATTCAAATTCGTAGATTAATTTTTCTTTTTTCATTCTGCCATTTTTGTAATTTACGATTTGTTCTTTAATATTAAGAATTCTAGATAATATTTTAGATCTAAATATATCATTGCTAATATCTACTAAACCACAAATTTGTAAAATAGCAATATAATTATTTGGCTTAAAATTAAGAATATCATAGAGAATACCTGAGTTAAATACATTATTTTCTACAACATTTGAAAGTAAGTAATGTAACTCGTTGAGCTCTGAAATTGCTCTTTTAATTAATTCTGAGTTTAGTATTAAAGCAGAGTTTTTTATGTTTATGTTGTTTGGCTTTTTATTCAAATATAGATTAAGTTCTTTATCAAACTTGTATATACAAAGTGCAAGTTGTTTTTCAAACTCAGTTGGATATTCATTAAATTCATTTTTAATATTTCCTAGTTCATATATGAATAACTCCTTTATTGGATTATCACATGACATAATTCTAATTGCCCTGCAATCTTGTTTATTTTTTGTATTAATTTTTAATAATGCTTCAATTCTTTCTTTTGTAAGCATATAATTACCTCCTTTATTAAAATTAGATATTAAACATAAAAACTCATTAATTATTATACAATATATTAGAATAAAAATAAAGTATTAGGCATAAATTTACATAAAAATATAAATTATTCTATAATTAGATAAAATAATTTAAAAATATAATAATTATAAAAAATGCAATTAAATTTAGAGTAAATCTTGACTTTTTATTTTAACTATTATATAATATACGAGTAACAAATTAATTCTAAAGATAATACCTATGCTAAGCATAGTCGTATAAGGCTTTTAAGGAGGGAATATAAGATGGCACAACCAAAAAGAAGATGGTCAAAACAAAGAACACATACAAAACGTTCAACATGGAAATTAGAAGAAACAAATTTATCTACTTGCGCAAATTGTGGTGAACCAGTACTTTCACACAAAGCATGTCCTTCTTGTGGATATTACAATAAAAAACAAGTAGTTGAAATTAAAGAACAAAAAGAAAACGCTTAATTTAAAAGTAACTCCACACTATGGTGGAGTTTTTTCGTATTTTGGAGTGTATTATGCAAGATTTGAAAATATTATATGAAGATAATCACATAATAGTTGTAGTAAAGCAACCAGGAATTCCTGTTCAAGGGGATAAATCTGGGGATATAGATATGTTAACTATTATTAAGATGTATTTAAAAGAAAAATATAATAAGCCTGGAAATGTGTATTTGGGATTAGTACATAGACTAGATAGAATGGTTGGAGGAGTAATGGTTTTTGCAAAAACATCAAAGGCTGCTTCAAGAATTTCTGAATATATAAGGCAGAAAAATGTAAAAAAGAAATACTATGCTATAATAAATGGAATTCTTCCAGTATCAGAAAAGAAAATAGAATTAAAAAACTATCTAATAAAAAATGAAAGGCTTAATATGTCAAAGGTAGTAAATAAAGATACTAGAGGCTCTAAAGAGTCAATACTTGAATACAAAGTGTTAAAGAACTTTAAATATAATGGAAAAGACTATTCTCTTGTAGATATTGATTTACATACAGGACGACATCATCAAATAAGAGTACAATTTGCAAATATTGGTCATCCTTTATATGGTGATATAAAATATGGTCAAAAGGTAAATAAGGTGGGACAAAATTTAGCATTATTTTCACACTATTTATCTTTCTTTCATCCAACAAAAGACGAGTATTTGGAGTTTGATTTTAATCCAACTGATTTAGAAAATAGAGATAAAATTTGGGATGTGATATAAAAATGGATTTTGATAGTATTAGATTAGCATTAGATTCTCTAAAAGATAAACTATTTACTTTAAGAGATGCTATAAAAGTTTCTCAAAAACAAGATAGATTAAATGAGCTTGAAAAAGAAACATTAAAAGGTGGATTTTGGAATGATAATGAAAAATCATCTAAAATACTATCGGAAATGAAGCTTTTAAAAAATGATATATCAAAATATGAGAATGCAAAGAAAGAATATGAAGATGCATCAACATATTTAGAACTTGCTCAAGAAGAAAATGATAGTGATTCTTTTAAAGAAGCTAAAAATTTAATAGCTAAGCTTGAAAATGATTTAGAAAAACTTGAAGTTACAACTCTGCTTTGTGAAGAATATGATATAAATAATGCGATAATTACAATACATCCAGGAGCTGGTGGAACTGAATCGCAAGACTGGGCTTTAATGCTATATAGAATGTATACAAGGTGGACACAAAGAAATGAATATGAAATAGAGGTATTAGATTATCAAGATGGAGAGGAAGCAGGAGTAAAATCTGTTTCTTTCTTGGTAAAAGGTGAAAATGCCTACGGATACTTAAAAGGAGAATCTGGAGTTCATAGACTTGTTCGTATTTCTCCTTTTGATGCAAATAGCAGGCGACATACTTCTTTTGCAGCAGTTGAAGTTATACCAGAAATATCTGATGAGATTGTTGTAGAGATTAGGCCTGAAGATATAGAGATGGATGTATACAGAGCAAGTGGTGCAGGAGGACAGCACGTAAATAAAACATCTTCTGCGGTTAGACTTAGACATTTACCAACAGGTATTGTTGTTACATGTCAAACTGAAAGATCTCAGATGCAAAATAGAGAGTATGCTATGAAAATGCTTAAAGCTAAAATATATAAATTAGAAAGAGAAAATTATGAAAAAAAAATGAATAATATTAAGGGTGAAACCTCAGATAATGCATGGGGAAGCCAAATAAGGTCTTATGTATTTTGCCCTTATACTTTAGTAAAAGACCACAGAACAGGATATGAAACAGGTAATGTTCAAGCTGTAATGGATGGCAAAATAGATGATTTCATATATGAATACTTGAAAAATTATGTAAAAAATGATATAATCAAAAAGTAATTTTTTAGGGAAAGAGGTGGTCTAATATGGCGAACTCTAATTATTTATCTAACTATGATAAAGATACAGTAAACAAGCTTAAGGAATCAAAGTTATTAATTATTGATCTTGATGGTACGTTAATAAACTTTGAAAAAATTGATAACATAATAATCGCTAGTTTATTTCCAGAAAGTAGAGTTATTAATTCAATAGATAATATCTTATGGAAAATTAATAGATTAGATTTATTTGGAAACGGCTATGCAGGCTTAAAACTTAGACTTGCATTTTATTCACTTTTTAGTGAATATACTTTTGAAGAATGCAAAAAAGAATATAACAGATTATATGATAAAATTGCAAGAACGGAGCTACTTAGTATATATAATACTACTTTGTCTGGTATAATAGATAAGGGCTACGATATTGCAATAGTAACTAAAAATGTATATGCTAAAAATCTACTTAGTAAAAATATACTTGGACTTGATATTAAAAACAAGAAAAAGTTGAAACTGATAGTTCTTAAAAAAGATAAGAAGAAAAAGTTTAAAGAAATGGTTAAGCAATACAATGGAGAAGTTTGTGTTATAGGAAATAACTTATCTGATGATATTATTAATTCTTATAAGATTGGATCACCATATGTATATATTGGAAAGAGCAGAGTAGTAAGTATAATTATTTCTTTAGCAAATAAAATTTTTAAAAAGAGAGGTATTCAGTTTGAAAACATAAAAAAAGTGAAGAGTATCTTTACAGATGAATAAAACCAGGATTAAATTATCCTGGCTTTTTATATTAGCAGCTTTTTCATATCTTCCGGAATAGAAGCTTCAATACATAAAAACTCATTTGTTATTGGATGATAAAAAGAGACTTTTTGTGCATGTAAAGCTTGTCTATTAATAAGATTATTTATGTCTTTTATGTTATAATAATTGGCATATAAAGTATCTCCTAAAAGAATATGACCTATATCTATCATATGAACTCTTATTTGATGAGTTCTTCCTGTATGTAGAATAACTTTAACAACACTATAGTTTAAAGAGTAATTTCTATTTATAACGTTATATTCTGTTTTTGCATAATCTCCACAAGAACTATCTACGGTTTTTCTAAGTAATATAGTATTTTTCATTCTATCAATGTTTTTTTCAATTATTCCATGTTCTTGAGGTATTATTCCATTTACTATTGCCAAATATTCTTTTTTTAATGATATTTTATTTTTCTTTTTTACAAATAATTCTTGTATGTATTCATTTTTAGCAAAAATGCATATACCTGTTGTATTTTTATCTAGTCTAGTAATAATATGTATATTATATATTTTTTGTTTTTTTAAATAGTTTGCTACTATATTAGATAGAGTATTGGTATAGTTGTCTGCACTTGGATGAGTAGGCATATTTGCTGGCTTATTTACAATAAGTAAATAGTCGTCTTCATATAAAATGTTTAATGGTCTATCTATTAATTCAAATTTGTCTTCAAATTTAGTAGTAGTTTTCATTGAAAGATATTTTTCTAAATCTACGAATATATTATCATTAGTATGCACAATGTAATTTGTATGTTCTTTGTTATTATTTACGAATATACAATCAGCATATTTAATCTTTTTTAATAGCTCGCTTGAAATATATAATCTTTTTTTTAATATATCTTTTAAATTTTTTCCTTCATCTATTTCTAAAGCAGTATATTTAATTTCCATTTATTCTCCTTTAAATTACAAAATAGAGTGAGTAGATTTAACTCCACTCACTCTTTATAGGATTCCATACTTAATATGTTGGGATTAAGTATGGTGTGTGTGTAAAGTATGTTGGGTACTTTACATTAATGTAACTATATTATAGCACCATATTTTTAAAATGTAAAGAGAAAAATCAAAAAAAGTGTACAAATTTTATCAATTTCTATTTCTATTGAAAAAAAGATATAAATATTGTATAATTATATAGTCAAGAAAGTAGGAAAATATGAATAACGAACGAATTGATGAATTAAATTTAAATGGTAAAAAGATAATACAAAATACAGACTATTTTTGCTTTGGAATAGATAGTGTCTTACTTGCAAACTTTATTGAATCAAATAGTAGCAAAAACATAGTTGTAGACTTGTGCTCAGGAAGTGGAGTGATATCAGTAATTATTTCTCAAAAGAAAAAGTACGATAAAATATATGCAGTAGAACTTCAAAAAGAAATGTATGATTTACTTTCTAGAAATATTAAAATTAATTTTTTAGAAGATAAAATATTACCTTTTAATATTAATATTAAAGATTTTAATTTAGATAAAAAGGCAAATATTGTGGTATGTAATCCACCATATAAAAAAGTGGGAACGGGTATTCAAAATACAAATGATGTTAAATATATAGCACGTCATGAAAAAGAATGTACTTTAGAGGATGTGTTTGAATGCTCGTCTAGGATTTTAAAGCAAAAAGGAAAATTATATTTAGTACATAAACCTCAAAGACTTGTTGACTTATTATCTCAAGCAAGAAAATTTAATTTAGAGCCAAAAAGAATAAGATTTGTTTATCCTACTATAAATAATAAACCAAGTATAGTATTGGTAGAATATGTATATTATGGAGGAAATGAAATTGATGTTTTACCTCCACTTATCGAATACGATGAAGATGGTAATTACACAAAAGAAATTTTAAATATATATGGGAGTGAATATAATGCAAAATAATAAAAAGGGAGTACTATATGTAGTTGGTACCCCTATTGGTAATTTAAAGGATATAACATTAAGAGCAATTGAAACATTACAAAATGTAGATATAATACTTGCTGAGGATACAAGGCAGACTTTAAAATTATTAAATCATTTAAATATTGAAAAGCACATGATTAGTTATCATAGACATAATGAAGAAAATAAAGTACAAATGGTTGTTTCTTTATTAGATGAAGGAAAAAATATTGCATTAGTATCAGATGCAGGTATGCCAATCATATCTGATCCAGGACAAGGATTGGTTAAATATTTAGTAAAAAATGAATATGATATAGAAGTAGTGCCCGGAGTAACTGCACTTATTACTGCAATTGTACGTTCAGGCATGGATTCTACTAGATTTACTTTTGAGGGATTTTTGTCTGTTAGCAAAAAGCAAAGAATTAAAAGACTAAATGAATTAAAAGATGAGATTCGTACAATGATTTTTTATGAAGCACCACATAAGATACTATATACATTAAAGGATATGTATGAAGTACTTGGAAACAGAAATATATGCATTTGCCGTGAACTTACCAAAATACACGAAGAATATAAACATACTACATTTAAAGAGGCAATTTCAAATATTGAAAAAAATGGAATAAAAGGAGAAATAGTGTTAATTGTTGAAGGAAAATCTGAGATTGAACTTGAACAAAAAAGAAAAGAAGAATTAGAAAAGATTGATCCTATAGAGCTTGTCAAAGAATATATGAATGACGGAATAGATAAGAAAGAAGCAATAAAAAAAGTAGCAAAAGAACTTGGTGTAAATAAAAATGAAGTGTATAAAAAATGTATAGAATTATAACAAATTAGTGTCTAATATTTTTTAGACACTTTTATTTTTTTTCTTTTTAATTATATACTTTTTTCAAATATTGTTATATAATGAAAAATGATTGTGAGGTATAATTATGAAGGAAAAAGAGGATGAGAGACTACAACATATGTTAGAGATAGAAGAAGGATTATATTATAAAGGATATAAGCTAATATGTGGTGTAGATGAGGCGGGAAGAGGTCCTTTATGTGGTCCTGTAGTAGCTGCTGCTGTAATTTTAAAGCCAGAAGATAAAATAGAGGGAGTAAATGATTCAAAAAAATTATCTGAGAAAAAAAGAGAATTATTATATGATGTCATAATGCAAAAAGCACTCGCAGTAGGCGTTGGAATTAGTGACGTAGAGACTATAGAAAAAGTAAATATATTAAATGCAACAAAAATAGCTATGAAACAAGCAATTGAAAATTTAAGTATAAAACCTGAATTTGTTTTAATTGATGGAAATCAAATGATAGATGTAGATATAAATGCACAAACTGTTATATCTGGTGATGCAAAGTCTGAATCAATTGCTGCAGCATCTATTATTGCTAAAGTAACAAGAGATAGAATGCTAATAAAATGGGACAAAGATTATCCAGAATACGGATTTGCCAAACATAAGGGATATGGAACAAAAGCTCATATTGAGGCAATTGGAAAATATGGACTTACCCCAATTCATAGACCAAGTTTTTGTTCTAAGTTTATAAAGGAGGAAAAATAAATGAAATTAATATCATGGAATGTAAATGGAATAAGAGCATGTATTGCTAAAGGATTTAATGACTTTTTTAACGAAATTAATGCAGATATATTTTGCATACAAGAGACTAAACTTCAAGAAGAACAAGCAGATACAATTCAATTTGATGGATACTATAGATATATGAATAGCGCTGTAAAAAAAGGATACTCTGGAACAATGGTATTTACAAAGCAAAAACCCTTAAGTGTTACTTATGGACTTGGAATAGAAGAACATGATCAGGAAGGAAGAATAATAACACTTGAGTATAATGATTTCTATTTTGTTTGTTGCTATACCCCAAATTCTAAAAGAGAGCTAGAAAGATTAGATTACAGAATGGTATGGGAAGATGAAATGCTTAAATATTTTAAAAAATTAGAAGAAAAAAAGCCAATTGTATATTGTGGAGATTTAAATGTAGCACATGAGGAGATTGATATAAAAAATCCAAAGACAAATCATTTTAGTGCGGGCTTTACAGATCAAGAGCGAGAAAAAATGACTAAGTTACTTTCATCTGGATTTATTGATACTTATAGATATTTATATCCAGAAAAAATTGAATATTCTTGGTGGTCTTATATGAGACAAGCTAGAGAAAAAAATATTGGTTGGAGAATAGACTATTTTATAGTATCTGAAAATTTAAAAGAAAGAATTAAGGATGCCAAAATTCATACAGAAGTTTTTGGAAGTGATCATTGTCCAATAGAATTAGATTTAGAGTTTTAATTAACACTTGAAATTTAATTGTATATATAGTAGAATAAGACTGAAAGAAGAGGGGATATTATGGGCTTTTTTGATAGATTTTTTAATAGACAAAATACTGTTAATATAGATAGCATTAATGAGCAGATTATATCAAAGTATGGAGGAAGAAAAGTAGTTCAAGAAGCATATATAGATATAGGGCAAAATACTAGTAAAAAATTTAAAGAGACACTAGATATTAATGATCAAATACTTGAAAAATATGCTAAAGTTAATAACCATGACATTCAAGCAGAATTAATGAAAAAGTATTTAAAACTATCCCAAGATGATTTAAATAAATTTGCTTTAGAACAAGAGCAAAATGAAAAAAATGTAATAGATAAAGAAGTAGAAGAATCTCTTGAGGGTGTAGATAAAGATACAAAAGATAAAGTTAAAAAAGATTTAGTTGAAGAGCAAAAAGAGCAAAAACAAAAAGGTAAATTACCTGATACAAAAGACAAGAAAAAAGAACTTCAATCAAGAATTTATGAAGCTACATATAAAAGAATGTATAAAGATTATGCTTCAAATGTTATGAAAATCAAAAATGCACAATTTGAGAGTATGGCTATAGGACTTGGTACTAAAGAGGCTATTGAAATAATAGCTATGGAAAAAAACTTAGAAAAAATAGATTTGTTATATCATAATCATACAGGAAAAGATATATCACAAGTAGAAAAAATTAAAAATGAAAAAGCTGAGTTTAAGTCTGAGTTTGATTACAATCAAAAAGGAATTGAAAGTAATACAGACGCAAGGGCAAGAAGAATTAATGAGTTATATGTAAGAAGAGAAGAAGAATATAAAAAGTACATAAAAGCATTGAAAGATCCTACTAAGTCGCCATATGAAAAAGCATTATATAAACAAGCATATAAAGAGGCAAATTTGGATCTAATACAAAACATTCCATCACTTGCGGAATATACAAAGGATTTACAAATACAAGGTGAAAATGAAAAACTTGCTAAAGAGGCACATTTAGAAGAAAAAACTGCAATTAATAGTAGATTTGAAGAAAAAAATAATAAAATTCAAACAGTTACAGAATCTAAGATGGCAGAAAAAGTTTATGACGTAGAAGAAACACAAAAGCAAAGAGATGCTAGAAATTTTGAACAATCAAGTATTGAACAAAGGGAGTCTTTAGAAAAAGGAGATTTAAGTACAGCCAAAAAAATTGGAGATGCACAAAGAGATAAAAGGGTATATGATGAAAATATAGAAAAAATGCCTGAACAATCTACACTTTCACAAACAAAGAAAGATGTGGATAAAGAAGAAGAGAGAAGTGATTCAAATTTCTTTGCAAGTTTGAGAAAAGTAAATAATATAGAAGATAAAACATCAGAAGAATTACAAAATATAATTGAAGATAGAAATAGAGATGCAGAAGATAAAATAAAAGAAAATGCATACAAAGAACAAGTAGAGCAAGAAACTGAATATCAGAGATATAGAAAACAAAACAAGAGACCAAATGGGTAGAATTTAAGGAGGTATTATTATGGGACTTGTAACAACAGAAGAAATGTTTAAAAAAGCTTATGAAGGAGGATATGCAATAGGTGCTTTCAACGTAAATAATATGGAGATAGTACAAGGTATAATGGAAGCAGCAAATGAAACAAATTCACCAGTTATACTTCAAGTATCAGCTGGAGCAAGAAAATATGCTAATCCAATATATTTAAAAAAATTAGTTGAAGCAGCAATTGAATGCAATAAACAATCTGGAAAAGATATACCAGTAGTATTACATTTAGATCATGGACCAGATTTTGAAACTTGTAAAGATTGTATAGATAGTGGATTTACATCAGTTATGATTGATGGGTCTAAATATTCATTTGAAGAGAATGTTGAGCTTACTAAAAAAGTTGTAGAATATGCTCATGCAAGAGGAGTAGTTGTAGAAGCTGAACTTGGCAAACTAGCCGGAGTTGAAGATGATGTAAATGTATCTTCAGATGATGCAATGTACACAAATCCAGACGAGGCAGTTGAGTTTGTAAAAAGAACAGGATGTGATTCATTAGCAATAGCTATTGGAACAAGCCATGGAGCATATAAATTTAAAGGAGAAGCAAAACTAAGATATGACATCTTAGAAGAAATTGGAAATAGATTACCAGGATTTCCTATCGTTTTACATGGTGCATCTTCAGTTCCACAAGAATTTGTAAAAATGTGCAATGAATATGGCGGTCAAATTCCGGGAGCGAAGGGGGTTCCAGAAGATATGCTAAGAAAAGCTGCAACAATGGCTGTATGTAAGATAAATATTGATAGTGATATTCGTCTTGCAATGACTGCAAACATTAGAGAATGCTTTACAAATAAGCCAGAAGTTTTTGATCCAAGAACTTATTTAGGTCAAGCAAGAACAGCTGTAAAAGATATGGTAAAACATAAAATTGAAAATGTTTTAGGATGTGCTGGAAAAGCATAGGAGGTAGAAATGGAATACACTTATATACCTAAGGGTACATGTTCAAAGCAAATGGTAATTGAAATAGATGAGACTACTGATACAATAAAATCTGTTAGAATTATGGGTGGATGTCCAGGAAATACAATTGGACTTTCTCGTATGGTAGTTGGAAGAAAAATTGATGAAGTAATAACACTTCTTAAAGGAGTACCATGTGGTGTAAGAGGTACTTCATGTCCAGATCAATTAGCAATTGCTCTTGAAGAAATAAAAAAAGTTAAAGAAGGAAAATAGTATAATATTGAAGAACTAGACAAAGCTCTAGTTCTTTTTATATTTTTTGACATAAAAAATATGCTTGTTTACCTTATTTAACTTGAACTATAATGTCATTTATAGTATAATTATACAAGAATATCTATAGGAGTAATTGTAGTAATAATTTGTGAGTATAAAACTATGCTTAGAAATTATTATTACAAACCTATGGATTACAAATTAATTTTTTAGGGAGGAATAAAAATGTATAAGAAATTTGAAACATCATTTGCAGGCAAAAAGCTTGTAGTTGAAACAGGAAAGATGGCAAATCTTTCAAATGGATCATGTTTAGTAAGATATGGTGACACTGCCGTACTTGTAAATGTAAACATGTCAAAAGAACCTAAAGAAGGCATAGACTTTTTACCATTATCTGTAGATTATGATGAAAGATTATATGCCGTTGGTAAAATACCAGGAGGTTATATTAAAAGAGAAGGAAAACCTTCAACTAAAGCAGTATTAGTATCTCGTGTAATAGATAGACCACTTCGTCCACTATTTCCTAAGGACTATAGAAATGATACAGCAATAAATGCTCTAGTTTTAGCTGTTGACCCAGATATATTACCAGAAATACCAGCTTCTGTCGGAGCATCAATCGCTCTTAATATATCAGATATACCATTTGATACATTAGTTGGAACAGTTAAAGTAGGTATTGTTGATGGGGAAATTGTTTTAAATCCAGATTTAGCTCAAAGAGAAAAATCTATTTTAGACTTAACTGTATCTGCAACACCAACAAAAATATGTATGATTGAAGCTGGAGCAAACGAAGTTCCTGATGATAAGATGCTTGAAGCAATAAAAGTAGCTCATGCTGAAATTAAAAATTTATGCGAATTTATATATAATATTAAAGCAGAAATAGGAAAACCTAAAGCTGAATATAAATCATTTGCAATACCTGAAGAACTAGCAGATTTTATCAAAGACATAGCATATGATAAGATGAAGGAAGCAGTTCAGACTGCAGATAAAAACGAAAGAGATGATAATGTTTCTAAAGTAAATGACTTTGTAATAGAAGAATATAAAGCAAAATATGGTGAAGAAACTTATGAAGAAAATAAATCTATGGTAGCAGAAGCTCTATACAAAGCAGAGAAAAAAGCTGTAAGAGATTTAATTATACTTGAAGGAAAACGTGTAGATGGAAGAAAAGATGATGAAATTAGACCATTAAGTGCTGAAGTTGGTCTTTTTGATAGAGTTCATGGTAGCGCATTATTCTCAAGAGGACTTACACAAGTATTATCTATGGTAACGCTTGGAAGTGCATCAGATGTACAAGAACTAGATGGACTTGATGAAGAAGATCAAAAAAGATATATGCATCATTACAATATGCCTCCATATAGTGTTGGAGAAGCAAGAGCATCTCGTGGCCCAGGAAGAAGAGAAATAGGACATGGAGCTTTAGCAGAACGTGCTTTAGAACCTGTGATACCATCTCAAGAAGAATTCCCATATACAATTAGAGTGGTTTCAGAAGTATTAAGTTCAAATGGTTCTACTTCACAAGGAAGTGTATGTGGATCAACATTAGCATTAATGGATGCTGGTGTGCCAATTAAAGCACCCGTTGCTGGAATTTCTACTGGATTATTTACTAAGAATGGTTCAACAGATGATTATATAATGGTAACAGATATTCAAGGTATTGAAGATTTCTTTGGAGACATGGATTTTAAAGTTGCTGGAACAAAAAAAGGAATTACAGCTATTCAAGTAGATATAAAAATTGATGGTTTATCATATGAAATAATAGAGGAAGCTTTTGCAAGAACACATAAAGCAAGAAATTATATTTTAGATGAGGTAATGCTTAAAGCTATAGATAAGCCAAGAGAACATGTTTCAAAATATGCTCCAAAGATTGAAACTATAAAAATAAATCCAGATAAGATAAGAGATGTTATTGGATCTGGCGGAAAAACTATTAATAAAATAATAGATGAAACTGGAGTAAAAATAGATATTGAAGATGATGGAACAGTTTATGTTGCTGGTGTTGATCAAGAAATGCTAGATAAAGCAATTAGTATAATTGAATCTTTAACTAGAGATGTTGAATTAAATGAAGTCTACATGGGTAAAGTAACTAAAATATTCCAATTTGGCGCATTAGTTGAAATATTACCTGGAAAAGAAGGGTTATTACATATATCTAAAATTTCTAAAGATAGAGTAAATAAAGTTGAAGATGTATTAAGTGTTGGAGATGAAATTTTAGTAAAAGTAATTGAAATTGGTAAGGAAGATGGAAAATTTAGTCTTTCTGCTAAAGATGCAATGAAAGTTTAGAGGTGTTTAGATGCAAGTATATGCATTTGTTGGTAAAACAGGAACAGGAAAAAGTTATAATGCTTTAAAAGTAGCTAAATCATATGATATTAAATATATAATAGATGATGCTATATTAATAAAAGAAACAAAAGTTATAGCTGGAAAATCTGCTAAAACTGAAGCAAGTAAGATTGCTTCAGTTAAGGCAGCTATCTTCTTTTATGAAGACAGAAGAAAAGAGATGATTTCTGCAATTAAAAAAGAGAAGATAGATAAAATTCTTATTCTTGGAACATCAGATGAAATGGTACAAAAAATAGCTGAAAATTTAAAATTAGGAAAAATACAAAAAACAATATATATTGAGGATGTAGCAAGCCCTGAAAAAATAGAGGAAGCAAGAAAATCTAGATTTGAAGAGGGAAAACATGTAGTACCAGTTCCAACATTTGAAATTAAAAAACAATTTTCTGGATACTTTATGGATCCACTTAGAATGTTTGATATTTATAGAAGAGAAAGTAGTAATATGTATGAGGCAGAAAGTTCAGAGAAAACAATAATTCGCCCTACTTATAGCTATTTAGGAAAGTTTAGAATATCAGATAATGTTATAAAAGAAATTATTACTTATGTTGTAGAAAAGATAGATGGAGTAGATAAAGTTTTAAAAGTATTTACAGAAAAATATATAGATGGTATGAGAATAGAAATGGATTTACAGATTGTGTTTGGAAAAAATATACAATCTATTAGTAAAAATGTACAAAATGCTACAATACATTCCATTGATACTATGACTGGTATTAATCTTTTTGGAATAGACATTAATATTACATCTATTATAAAGAAAGATTAAAATAGTAAAAAATGTTGAAATAGAAAAGTATTTGTAGTAAAATGTACGCGAGGGTGATTAAATGGAGACTATTAGATTTACAGAGAAAAGAAAAACAACAAAGTGGCCAGCTATTATTGTGATGGTTTTTTTAATAATAGGAGGAGGCTTTGTTGCTTATGCTATAAATAATGAAGATAATCCTAAAATGTTAGGTTTTTCTTCAATTGAAGCTCCAACAGAGAGTGATGGACTCGAAAATGTTGGACAAACAGATGCTGAAAAATTAGCACAAGCGATGAATTTAAACTATGAGATAAAAGATATTAGTAGTGTAGATAAAAGTACATCAAATTTTGTAAGTGACATTCATTTACCAACAATATACGTTGATGGTAAGGAAATAACTGAATTGAATGCCAAAATTCAAGCTGAATATACTACCAGATTTGATAATTTAAAAGAGCAAATGACAAAAGCAGAAAGTAATTATTCTTTTAATGTAACATATACTTATTTTGATAATATTGTTGGACTAAAGAAGATAGTTTCATTAGTAATTAAGCAACAAATTATTGATGTTGATTCACAAAAAGTTACATCTGAAAAAGTAACAACATATAATGTTGACTTATCTGCAAAGAAAACTTTAGCACAAGCTGACGTGTTACTAGATTTATTAGGAAAAGACTATAAAGATACACTAAAAAAACAAGTAAAAGATTATGTCGTTAATGCTGGATATATAAAAGAATCAGAATACAATTATGAAATAACTGGACTTGAGAATTTCTATATTCAAGATTCAAAATTTCATATTGTATTTAATGGAGATTCAGATAATATTGTAGATAGTAATGATGTAATTGATATAGAGATTCAAAAAAATGAGGAGGGCAATTAAGAATATGGTAGATTCAATGGAAAAAATAGTAAACTTATGTAAAAATAGAGGTATAATATATGCTGGATCTGAGATTTATGGTGGTCTTGCAAATACATGGGACTATGGTCCTTTAGGTTCAGAACTAAAAAATAATGTAAAAGCTGCATGGAGAAAAAAATTTATTCAAGAAAGTAAATATAATGTTGGACTTGATGCTGCAATTTTAATGAACCCACAAACTTGGGTAGCTTCTGGACACGTTGGTGGATTTAGTGATCCATTAATAGATTGTAAAGAATGTAAAACAAGACACAGAGCAGATAAATTAATTGAAGAGTGGGCTCATAACCAAGGACATGATATGATTGCTGATGGTATGAGTGATGAAGCACTTGTAAACTATATAAAAGAAAATCAAATACCTTGTCCAAAATGTGGTAAAACTAATTTTACAGATATTAGAAAGTTTAATTTAATGTTTAAAACATTTCAAGGTGTTACAGAAGATAGTACAGCTACAATTTATCTAAGACCTGAAACAGCACAAGGAATATTTGTAAATTACAAAAATGTTATGAGAACAACAAGAAGAAAATTACCAATGGGAATTGCCCAAATTGGTAAAGCATTTAGAAATGAAATAACACCAGGTAATTTTACTTTTAGGACAAGAGAATTTGAACAAATGGAATTAGAATTCTTCTGCAAACCAGGGACAGATTTACAATGGCATGATTATTGGAAGAAATTCTGTAAAGACTGGTTATTAAGTTTAGGAATGAATGAAAACAATATAAGATTACGTGATCATTCAAAAGAAGAATTATCACATTATAGTAATGCGACAACTGATATTGAATTCTATTTCCCATTTGGATGGGGTGAGCTATGGGGAATAGCAGATAGAACAAATTTTGATTTATCTCAACATATGAAGTTCTCAGGAGAAGATATGACTTATACTGATCCGGAGACAAATGAAAAATATGTTCCTTATTGTATCGAACCATCTCTTGGTGCCGATAGAGTTGCATTAGCATTTCTATGTAATGCTTATGAAGAAGAAAAAGTATCTGAAGACGATACAAGAGTTGTATTACATTTACATCCTTTCTTAGCACCAATTAAAATAGCCGTATTACCACTTTCAAAAAAATTATCTGAAGGTGCAAAAAAAGTGCAAGAAATGCTTTCTAAGAAATATATGGTAGACTATGACGAATCTCAAAGTATTGGAAAAAGATATAGAAGACAAGATGAGATAGGAACACCATATTGTATAACTTATGATTTCGAATCAGAAGAAGATAAATCTGTTACAATAAGAAATAGAGATACAATGGAACAAGTAAGAGTAAAAATTGATGATTTAGATTCTTGGTTTGAAAATAAATTTGATATATAAAAGTGTTAAGGGGGAGATATTTATGAGTAAAAATGTAAAAAAAGATCAAACAATGGGAAGAAAAGTTACTACATATATAGTAGTTGGAGTAATAACATTTACAATGATTTTTTCTGTGTTTGCTGGCCTAGTTGCAGCAATCAACTAGAAAAATAGGAGGGGTATTATGCAAAACGTTATAAAGTCCCTAAGTGGAATGCTTAATGTTATTGTAGACACTTTAGATTTAACTAGTCCAATAAGATATGCAATAACTGCAATAGATATTTTACTTGTTATTACTATAATAGTATATATTACTAGAATAATTAAAAAGACAAGAGCTGGACAAATAGTAAAAGGTGTATTATTACTTGCTTTTATATACATAGTTGCAAAATTAAGCAATATGGTAGTTCTTGGCTTTTTATTAGATAATTTTATGTCTTATGGTATTATATTATTACTTGTTGTATTTCAACCAGAGCTTAGAAATGTATTTGAAAAGCTTGGAAGAAGCAAGATTGTAGATGTTTTTGATATGGATGACAATATTTTAGTAAAACATGCAATATCTGAGACAACAAAAGCTGTTGAGATTATGTCAATGAAGCAAATTGGAGCATTAATTGTATTTGAAAGAAGTACAAAAGTATCTGAAGTTTTAAAGGAAGGAATACCTTTAAATGCAAAAGTTACTTCAGAATTAATTCAGAACATATTTATGCCAAGAACTCCGCTTCATGATGGAGCAGTAGTTATATCTGGATCAGAAATACTTGCTGCTAAGTGTATTTTACCTCTTGCTTCAGAAGTATCTGTTCCAAAAAATTTAGGAACAAGACATAGAGCAGCTGTAGGTATCACTGAAATATCTGATGCTTTAGTAGTTGTCGTTTCAGAAGAAACAGGTACTATTTCACTTGCAGAGGGTGGAAAACTTATACGAGATTTAACTGCTGATTCATTAAGAGAACTATTAGTTAAGAAATTAGATAGAACTAAAACTAATGTAATTAAAAATATAGTTAAAAAGTAATATTAATACAAAGATATTCATATATAACAAAGGAAAGAGGTTATATATGAATATTCTTTTTATAGATAATATAGAAGATAATATATCTTACGAAAAAAATAAGGTAAAATTATTATTATTTAGATATGTTGGTTTTTATATAAATAAAATAAAAAATAAAAAAATATATTACATAAATTTAAATATACAAATAATTAATAAGAATATAAATTATAAAATATTTAAAATTATACTAAAATTTATATTTAATAAAGAAAAGGTATATGTTGTATTAAGTAAAACTACAAGTGAAAGTACGCAATTAAAAGAAAAAATAAATAAAATTATACCTAATTTGGTAATTGTATCCTCTCAAAATAATCTATATGATAACGATAAAAAATACATAGAAGACTATATTAATGAGAATAAAATAGACAAAAAAGAAATTAAAATATTATTGGTAATAGATAAATTAGAATATGCTCAAAAAAGAAAAATTGAAGAATTACTTGAAAAATATAAAATTGTGGATATATATGCTACTAAATATATATTAAATTTAAAGGAATATATAGATAAAATTAATAATAATTTAGGAACAGTTATTGAAATCATTGACAAAATTCCAAAAGAATATTATAATATACTCCTTGTGTTTTCAAAAGAATACAAGAATTTTCAAACAAAGAGCTCATTTATCTTAGACTATAATAATAGTGATTTAGACATAAAATCAAATACGTATTTAATTTATAAAAATAATATTAAGCTTTTTGATAATTTATTTAATAAATTAGGTATACAAATGTCTAGATATGAAAGGACAAAATTAGGTAAACTTTATATACACGCAAGTAGATTAATACTTGACAAATAGTGTATAATATTAGTGTTAAATTTTAGGAGGGATATTTATGGAAGATAGAGAAATAATGTTAACTCAAGAAGGATATAAAAAATTAGTTGAAGAACTACAATATTTAAAAGGACCAAGAAAGATGGAAGTTGCTGAAAGAATAAAAATCGCTAGAGAATTTGGAGATTTATCTGAAAACTCTGAATATGAAGAAGCAAAGAATGAGCAAGCTTTACTTGAAACTAAAATTGCAGAAATGGAAGCTACAATTAGAAACGCCAAAGTAGTAGCAGACCATGAAATTTCAACAAAGGAAGCTGGAGTTGGAACTCAAGTAACAGTATATGACTATGAATTTGATGAAGAGATCACATATAGTATCGTAGGAGCAACAGAAGTTAATGTTGCAGAGAATAAAATATCAAATGAATCACCTGTAGGAAAAGCTTTAATGGGAAAGAAAAAAGGTGAAGATTTTGATGTTGAAACACCAGCGGGTGTTGCAAAATATAAAGTTGTAGATATAAAAAGAATATAAAATTAAAGTTTAGGAGTGAGCGCAAATGGGAGATATAAGTGAGTTAAAGAAAGTACGTTTAGAAAAGGAAGAAAAATTAAAGGAATTAGGCATAAGCGTACATCCAGAAAGATATGAAGTAACACATACTTTAAAGGATGCAAGAAATCTTGAAGACGGAACAAAGAATGTAAGAGTTGCAGGACGTGTTATGTCTAAAAGAAAAATGGGAAAAATTAGCTTTATGGATTTAAGTGATATTGAAGGAAAAATTCAATTAGTATTTAAAAGAGACGATATTGGAGAAGAAACATATAAGCTATTACATTCAACAGTAGATATTGGAGATTTTATTGGAGTTGAAGGAGAAGTATTTACAACACAAGCTGGAGAAAAATCTATCCAAGTTTCAGAGTATGAATTTTTAGGAAAAGCTCTAAGACCTTTACCAGAAAAATTTCATGGTATTTCTAATCAAGAAATGCTATATAGAGAAAGACATTTAGATTTAATTATGAATGATGAAACTAAAAAAAGATTTTTACTTAGATCTAAATTCATTAAATTAATGAGGGAATTTTTATGGGGAAAAGGCTTTATTGAAGTTGATACACCTGTACTTCAAAATACACCATCTGGAGCTACTGCTAGACCATTTATAACTCATCACAATACATATGATGCAGATGTATATTTAAGAATATCTCCAGAATTAACATTAAAAAAATTAGTAGTTGGTGGATTTACTAATGTATTTGAAATAGCAAGAGATTTTAGAAATGAAGGAATAAGTGTTAATCATTTACAAGACTTTACTATGATTGAAGGATACAGTGCATATTATAATTACAAAGATAATATGAAGTTAATGAGAGAAATGATAACATATATTATTGGAGAGTTATTTGATGGTAATTTAGTTGTTAATATTAGTGGTAAAGATATAGATTTTGGAGCTGAATGGGATGAAGTTTCATTTAGAGATTTACTAATAAAAGATTGTGGTATAGATATAAATGATTATCCAACAGCTAAAGAGTTACTTGCTGAGATTAGAAATAGAGGAATACAATTAGAAGATGAAAATATTGAAAACCTTGGAAGAGGAAATTTAATTGATCTATTATATAAAAAAGTAAGTAGACCATATATTATTAAACCTACTTTCTTAACAGGACATCCTATAGACTTATCTCCACTAGCAAGAAGTAATGATGACGATCCATCGCTTACAGATAGATTCCAACTAATTGTTAATGGACAAGAGATTATAAACGGATATTCTGAGCTTGTTGATTCACAAGAACAAGAAAAGAGATTTATTGAACAAAATACATTAAAAGAAAATGGTGATGAAGAAGCAATGAGCATCGATCATGAATATATTAAAGCTATGGAATATGGTATGCCACCAATATCTGGTTGGGGACTTGGAATTGATAGATTCTTACAATTTTTAACTAGTAGCTATAATATTAGAGATGTTGTTCTTTACCCACTTCTTAAAAGAAGAGATAATGTTGAAGATGAAGCAGACGAAATAGATGAATAAAAATGTAAGTAAAGACTTGTATATTGCAAGTCTTTATTTTTATATATATTACTATTTTATAAAGTTGACATAACAATGGAAAAATGGTATAATAACCAATGCGAAATTTATTATTAAAAGCATAAATAATTATATGTTTACATGATAGCAAATGAAAAAAATATTAATGCCCAAAGTAATACTTAATACTTTAGTGGGAACGAACGTCACAAAAGTGATTATTAGGGAAAGGATAAGGTTATGGTAACTTTAAAATTTAAAATTAAAGATGACTTTTTTAATGAAAACAATATAGTTAAACCTCAGTCAGCTACAAAAATAAACGTACTTAAAAATAGTTTGATTTACAATTATAGAGAAAGACGGAACAATAATAGAAGCTAATTGGATAACTATCGAAGATATCTACGACTTTTTGTTTATTTACGAATTAATTTATAAAGTATTATTTTTTAATAATATACTATCAAAAAATGCATCATTTTTACCAGATAATTAAAACTTTGTAGTTATAAATTATAAGAATAATGTTTTATGAAAATATAAAAAATATAGGAGGATAATTATGTCAAATCTAAGAATAGGATATTTATTTAGAAAAAAACACATTAATTATCAATCAAAAATATGGGAAATATTTGAATTCGTTGATTATGTTGCAGCTATTAGTTTTACAAATTCAAATGATAATGAACGATGCAACATTATAAGTGGTAATAATGTAGGTATTTATGCAAATTCGATTAATACCAATTCAAATGAAGAAGACTTTGTTTTTTTTCCTGATAATTTAAATAAGGCTATAGAAGATAATGAAAAATCAGTAGACTTTGTTGAAATCAGAAAGAAAAGAATTTCTAGAACTGCTAAATATTATTTAAGAAATGATAATAGAAATGGTTTAATTCAATTAGAAAATAATGATTTAATTGATTTTTTGGAAAAAGATAGTATTAAAAGAAAATCGGAATTTGATGAAGAAGTCTTTGAAAAAAGCACTGATATTTCTACTATGTATGCTTCTATAAAAAAAACTATTATTTCGCAAGATGAACAAATTATGCAAATTCTTACAGCTTTATATAAAAATCAAAAAGTTATTGAATCAGATTTAGATATTGAGCTAATATCAAAATTAAAAGAAAGTATATTAATATATGGTTCAACAGGAACAGGGAAAACAGAGATTTTAAAGAAGATTTCTAAATTATATAATATTCCAATTGTTATTGAAGATGCAACAACTTTATCTGAAACAGGTTATCAAGGACGAAAAATAACGGATATGCTTGATGATTTATGTATAGCTGCCAATGGAAATATAAAGTTGGCTGAAAAAGGTATTTTGGTAATTGATGAATTTGATAAATTGGCAGAAAAATCAGGAGATAATCAATCTCATGTTTCTAGATTAGGTGTTCAAAGATCTTTCCTTAAATTATTAGATGGTTCATTATTTTATTTCGATAATAAACAGTTTGATACTTCAAAATTAACTATTGTTTGTGTTGGTGCATTCACAGGAATAACAAATGAAGATGATTATAAAAAAATTACACCAGATGATTTTATAGAGTACGGAATAATGTGTGAACTGATTGGTAGATTTTCACAAACTATTGCAATGAATACACTAAAAAAAGAAGATATAATAAAAATATTAATAAATTCTGATTTTAGTCCATTAAATACTTATAAAAAACTATTTGAAATTCTTCATGTAAAATTTGAATATAGTGATGATTTTATTGAATATATTGCAGATTTAGCTATTGCTAAAAAAAGTGGTGCAAGAAGTTTAAAAACAGTTTTTGATGACTGTATAAATAGTGCCTTATTTAGAATTTTTGCTGGAGAATATTCTGGAATATCTTTAATAAAACCAAATGATGAAAATGAAAAGCCATATATTTTAACCAAAGCAAAAGATAGGAAATGATACTTTTAAATAAAGTAATTTGTAGATTAAAAGGTGATTTATAGTAGTAATACTAATAATCATCTTTTTATAGCTTAATAAAGTTGACATAACTATAAAAAAGTGCTATAATAGCTGATGTACAATTTATTTTTTAGAACATAAAAAATTATATGTTTACATGATGACAAATGGAAAAAAATTATTAATGCCCAGAGTATCATACAATACTTTAGTGGGAACGAACGTCACAATAGTGATTATTAGGGAAAGGGATAAAGTTATGGAAGCTTTGAAAATTAAAATTAGAGATGGCTTTTTTAGTGGAACTAATAAAGTTAATCTTGAGTCAGCTACAAAAACAAAAGTAGTTGGAAATGGTTGGGTTGCAACTATAGAAAAAGACGGAACAATAAAATGTAGATGTATTCAAAAAGATTATAATGGTGAAACTATTGTACGATTCGCATTATATCCAAATGGTTATTCTAAATTAACTATTAAGGAAGGAAATAACCCTGTTAAAGTTTTAGTAGAGACATTTTCTATTACTAAAAATCATAAAGTTGAAAATGGTGAAATTACTCTATCTGATGGCGAAATTTCTAAAAGATTTGGATTTTACAGAGATGAGTTATTCTTAAAATTTTTAAAAAAGAATAAGATTAGATATGTAAGACGTGATAATCCTAATAAAGAATATGTTATTCGACAAGCTCTTTTAGAAACAGGAAAAATAGATGAAACTATAAAAACTGATGGAACGTTAACAGAGATTAATAAAGTAGAAGATGAAAATCTAAAAGGAACGTCTTTTTATGATATAAGCACTACATATAGAGTAGAAAACGCTAAATGGGTTGTTGTATATCGTAGCGGACATAGTGGGCGTCTGTATACTCAGGAAAAGAATTTCTTAGACTTTAAAATTTTAAATTAATTATATAAAACAATCAAATTTTTTTGATTGTTTTATATTTTTTTTGTACGATAATATACAAAATTGACTTTATATATTTATTATGATAAAATAACTAATATAAATTATAAAAAGGAGATAATTATGAAAGATAAAAAGTATAATTTCAAAAAAGAAGTAATTGAAGTTAAAGATATAAATGATGATTTTTCAAAAGAAATAAGTGAAAGAAAGAGAATAATAATATTAGTTGAACATTCAAAAAGTTATGAAAAAGAATATGCTTTTAAGAGCTATATAGACAAGAGATTTGATTCTAGAGGAGATAAATATGTAATTGCTATAGCACATAAAGATTTTATAACACCAGAAAATTTAAATCTCTCTAATGTAATGGAAATTTTAAATAAAGATTTAAATAATGTATATGATGAGTTTAAAGAAAGATATCCAGAGGCAAAACTTGAGAAACCTTTTTCATTTAATTATGCTATAGATTATAGTGAAAAAACTCAAATGGGTGAAATTATGACAGTTGTTTTAATGAGAGTTTCTCAAGAATATGCAAGAACACAAATTTCACCTATTGTTAAACTTACAAAAAAACAATATGAAATGCTAATTGGAAAAGATGAATCTGATGAAGGTAAACTATTAAATGAGATATTAACTGAAAAGAGAATGGGAATAGAACAATACGGACTTATTGGTTACTTAACAAATGGAAAATTTAAAACACACAATATGTATATGGAAGGATTATTAGACTTACTACCTGAATATAGAAATGAAGAAAAGTTTAGACCAGATGCATTAGAATATAAAAATTATAGAACATCTCAGAATTCATATTTATTTTCAATAAAAACAGAAGAAGAAAAAAAACTATATATTGAAAGCGAAAATGAATCAATTGTTTAAAATTATTATATAACATAATAAAAGACAAATGGAGTTTATCCATTTGCCTTTTTTATTCTAACTATATTAACTGCATTTTTTAATATATTTGCTTTTATTTTGTTTGTAAAAATTATTTCTCCATCGATACTTAATGGAAATTTTTTGTTTGATACAATAGAAATGAAGTCAATATTATCACTTATTTTTACTTGCGGTAAATTTTGATGCTTACAGTTTTTATATTTTGGCAACAGAATTATTTTTTGCAATAATGATGTAGATTTTACGCTACATGTATTAAGTTTACCGTCATCTACTTGAGAATTAATACATGGAATAACACCTCCACCATAGTATCTACCATTTGTTGTTGCAACTAATGTAAATTTATCTTTAATTATAAATTCATTAGTATGTATTCTAAGTCTATAGTTTTTATTAAAAAAAAGTGTATATAATATAGATATGTTATATTTAGCTGTTCCAGATATAAAAGGTACCCATCTAAATTTGTTCATGTTATATGCTACTAGAGCATCAAATCCTGCATTTAAAATATTTATACAATATCTATTTGAATTTAATTTCATAACATCACATTTAGTACTTTGCGTATTTAATGATGTAAGAATTATTTTTCTTAGAGAATTATAATCGTTAATATATCTTGAAAAATCATTTCCTGTTCCACATGGAAGTACAACAATTTCAGAATCAGTATTAATTATTCCAGAAACAATCTCATTTAGTGTACCATCTCCACCGATACAATAAAATCTTGTTTTTTCTTTTTTTGAAATTTCTTCACTAATAGCTTTTAATTGTCCTGAATATGTAGAAGATACAATTTCAGATGATATATTATACTTTTTAAGTAGTTTTTGTACAATTAAAGCGTTTTTATATCCTTTTTTTCTTCCAGAAACTGGATTTACCATTATCACGTGTTTCATAATATCACTCCACGTTTATTATAACATTAATAAAGAAATATAACAATAATATAAATTGACAATATTCTTACTGAATGATATAATTTTCAAAGATGAATAAAGGAGAAATGCTAAGTGGAAAGAATAGATAAAGTAAATTATTACTTGGAAATTGCAGATACTGTGCTTAAAAGAGGTACATGTCTTAGAAGAAATTATGGTACAGTTATTGTAAAAAATGATGAAATAATTTCAACAGGATATACTGGTGCTCCAAGAGGAAGAAAAAATTGTATAAACTTAGGCTATTGTGCAAGACAAAAATTAAATATTAAAAGTGGAGAAAAGTACGAACTATGTAGATCAGTTCATGCAGAGCAAAATGCTGTTATATCTGCTGCTAGAAAAGATACAATAGGCTCTACAATGTATATGGTTGGAAGAGATGCTAAAACAGGTGAATTATTAGATTATATAGATTCATGTAGTATGTGTAAAAGAGTTGTAATTAATGCTGGAATAGATAAAGTAATAGTTAAAGATAAAAATGAAGAATGTGGATATAGAATTATAAATGTTCAAGATTGGATAGATTACGATGAAGTTTTAGAGGAAAAAGTAAAGAAAATAATGGGGGATGAAATATGTCATTAAATATAGTATTAGTTGAGCCAGAAATCGCAGTAAATGCTGGAAATATTGCAAGAACTTGTGCAGCAATTGGTGCAACTCTTCATATGGTAAAACCATATGGTTTTGATACATCTGATGCTGCTGTAAAAAAGAATATGAAAAGAGCTGGATTAGATTATTGGGATAAAGTTAAGATTATAGAATACGATAATTTGGAAGATTTTAAAAATAAAACCAAAGGTAAGAAAATGTTTCTTTTATCTACGAAATCCAAAAAGTGTTACACAGATGTTGAATATGAAGATGAAGCATATTTAGTTTTTGGACCAGAAACAAGAGGATTACCAGAAGATTTTATATTAGAGAATTTTGAAAATGCTGCAAGAATTCCAATGAGAGATATAATAAGATCTCTTAATTTATCTAATGCTGTAGCTATTGTTGCATATGAAGCCGAAAGACAATTAAAATATAAAGACCTATTAGAGTTAAGTCCATATTTTGATGAAAAATTAAAATAATTATTGACAAGATGTAATAAGTAGTGTATAATAAATCACGTAGCTTGAAACTAAAAGATGGTTTTTAAGTTACAAATGGCGGCTTAGCTTAGTTGGCTAGAGCGTTCGGTTCATACCCGAAAGGTCACAGGTTCGACTCCCGTAGCCGCTACCAAATTTTAAAGAGTTAATTAGAAAATATAATCTCTAATTAGCTCTTTTTTTGTATAAAATATATAATACAAAAAATGACATTATTTTGTAATATGACAGAAACATATAAGAAACTAAAACGGCTTTTAAAATGATTATAAATGAAATTGCTTTATATATATGTACATAAAAGATATAATATAATTGTATTATAAAATACAGAAAAAAGGAGGATAAAATATATATGAAAAATAAAGGCGTAGTTTTAGTATTTGTTTTATTTGCTTTTATGTTTGTCTTTGCATCTGTTATAGTTTTAAACAATGTAACAGCAGCAGCTCCACAAGAGTATAGAACAACTATTATAGATTCTGATGGATTAAATATAGAAGTTGCAAATATACATAGTGATGATATTGTTGATACAGAAGATTATATAAGAGCAAACATCAATGAAGCATATGCTAAAAATGAAAAAATGGAGCCAATGGATGTAATTTATATTAAGCATTTAATTGCTGATGGCTCTGAATTTAAAGGTGATAAAACTATAGATGCAATGTATGAAGGACAAGAAGATGCTTTTATCATGATGAATGACTTTGGAATGATTCTTTATGATACAGATGAAAATAGTGAATATTATGTTGCATATGTAGATACTTTACATGATGATCCAACATATATGGTAACAGATCATTGTTTTGCATATACAAATTTAAATGGTGAGACTATAAATGATGCTATATATGATGATGAAACAGGTATAGCTTATGTACCAAAAAAATATACAGAAGAAAATAAAAATGGACAAGGAGTATTAAATGTACAAATAGAGCTATTACAAGTGACAGATACACAAAATCCTACATCTACTTTCAAAGTAAATGTAAGTGTTGATGAAGAAATATCTGGAGTATTTGCTCCAACTGGTACTGCAACAGTTGAAGCTATTGCAACTAAGTTTGGACTTAAAATAGCTTTAAATGAAGAAGCAAGAAATAATATAACAGAAAATTTCTTTAAAGTAGAGGTAAATGACACAGAATTACATGAATGGGAATACTATCCAAATGAAGGAATACTTGTAATAGAAACATTACCTAATACAATAGAAACATTAAATATTAGTACTAGTGAAGATAATATTGATGCTAATGTAGAATATATGATGCAAAATGGTGGTATTGAATCATATGCATCTGTTGATGATATGCCAGTATATAATGCACCAGGTAAGTGGATTGTAACTGAAATGCCAAATGAAGGAGATTCTTGGTACATTGAGGGAGATAAATCACAAGGATATTATGCTGATGTTGTTGATGTATACTATGCTGGAGCTCTTCACGAGAGTACTTTAGGTGTTGAAATACCAATATACAATGAAACTAGTGACCAAAACTGGTCAACAATTGTAGATAAAATTTGGCATGATAAAGCTATAGACTTAACTAATTTATCTAAAAATGCAACTTGGATACAGCATCAGGTTCGTTTTAATGCAGATATAAATGTTGGAGGAAAAATAATTATTCCTGGTGGAACATATGCATGGTTAAAATGTTCTCATGCAGATACAAGCTTTGAGGCAGATAGTGAAAGAAGTAATGATCCTACTGATCATGATGAACCAAGAGAACATGCTTGGAAAGTAAAAATAAGAATATGCAAAATTACAGACGATTATATGATTGTTGGTTTCTTAACTAGTAGATTACATAATCAAGCTGGAACTGGACTATATAAAATTGCATATGAAGGTGGAACAGGTAATTTAGAAGTTGGAAAAAAAGATGAATATGGAGATTTCTTGGCTGGAGCAAGACTTGCTATTTCAGGACCAGATGGATTCTATCAAGAAATTACAACTGAAAATCATTCTACAACAATTGAAAAGGTTAAAAAAGGTACATATACTGTTACAGAGTTACAAGCAACAAGTGATACAGTAAGAAATGATGTACCAGTTTCAGTAGAAGTAAAATCTAATGAAACTTCACAAGCTTTTGTAGTAAATGTGTATAAAAGAGGAAGTGTGAGCCTTACTAAGTATGACAATACAAATAGAGGTAATACACAAGGAGATGCAACTATAGCTGGAGCAGAATATAGCTTGTATGCTGCTGAGGAGATTAAACAAGGTAGCCATACAATATATGGAGCAAATACAATTGTTAAATCTGGAATTGTTACAAAAGAAGATGGAACAACCGATTCAGTTGGAAATTTACCTATAGGTAAGTATTATTATGTTGAAACAAAACCATCTGAAGGATTTAATATTAATAATGATAGAATACCTGTTGAAATAACTAAAAATGAAACTGATCCATATAGACCAGGAGACGGATATAATGAAGCACCAGAAACTCCAATATATAATTCTATTGAAATACATAAATATATAGGAGAAACAACAAGTTCACTAAAATCACCACTTGCTGGAGCTGAATTTACTGCAACTCTAGAGTCTTCAATTGGAACAGATAATGTAAAAACATATAAATGTACTGCTCCAACAGATGCCAATGGATATTGCATAATAGAAAATTTACCATATGGTAGATATATAATTGAAGAAACAAAAGTTCCTTCAAATACATTAAAAAGCAGTGATTTTAAATTGTATGTTCAAAAAGATGAACAAACATTAGGAAGAAAGTATCAACTAACAGATGTAGAATTTGTTAATCCACAAAATACATTAGATACTGTACAAAAAGCTTGGTTAGATAGTAATGGATATTTGGTTGACGAGCCAAAAGTAATGCAAATTAAGATTAGAAAAACAGACTTAGATAGAACAAGTGTAGAAAGACCAGATATGACACAAGGTGATGCACAATTAAGAGGAGCTATATATCAAATATACAAATGGAATAATCAAACAAATGACTATACAGATTTTGTATATGAAATAACAGTTGATCATAAAGATAGCGAGGGATACTGGTGTGCTGAATCAGGAGATTTACTTGTTGGAAAATATATGGTAAAAGAGAAGATAAAATATAGTCAAGTTGTAGATGGAGTAAAAAATGACTATTCTTATGCTGAAGGATACTTAGTTGATCCACAAAAACATTATTTTGAGCAAGTACCTGAGCAACAATCTGGAAAAAGATCTTATCACTATTCTGAATCAAAAGAGGAAGTATTAAGAGGAAGTATAAAAGTAATTAAATACAATAATAGCCCAACATCAACAGATGAGCAACCTGCAGCTGGAGCAATATTGAGATTAACTTTAAAATCAAATTCAAATATATGGTATGAAGTAAAAATTAATAAAGACGGATATGGAGAATTTATAGATAAAAATGATGACATGCATACAACAGCTGTTAAAACATGTTATGGAGAAAAATATTATCCATATACAATACCATATGGTGAATATGAAATAACAGAAACACAAGAAAGTAATCCAAAAGAACATACTAATTTCTATGTACAACCAGAAACAGTTGTTATAGAAAAAAATATGGAAAAACAATATAGAGTAGTTTCAGATGAGCCTGTTCCAGCATGGCTAAGAATAATAAAGAAGGATAAAGATACAGGTAATACAGTAAAACTTGAAGGTGCAAAATATAAAATATGGGATACACAAAATAATG
>JBJEXW010000042.1:0-30944 GCA_051886195.1 Clostridia bacterium | reverse complement strand
TCTCTCCATTCTTTAATTTTATCATAAGGGGGTGACATTTCTGAATAAAATTTTTTACACCTTATGGGGTGACATTATCATAAATTAAACACATTTTATGTAAAATTAAATTGACATAAAAATATAAATGTGGTATAATTAAATTATGGTAAAAAAGAGAGATATGCAATACTAATGAGAGCATAGTTACCGGAAAAAAAGTTTAAAAAAGGAGGAAAGAAATGGAAAAAATGAAAAGGCTAGTAATTATAGCTAGTATTATTTTTCTTTTAGGAGGTGTATTTTTAAATTCTAATTTTATAGAGCAAAAACAAGATGAAGCTTATGCACAATTAAAAGAAAAATATTCAGTAGAGGAAGTTCCGGTTACAGAAATAAAAGAAATACAAGAGGAAAAAGAGCAAGTAACAGAGGAACAAGTAAATCCAGAAGTAAAAGCTGAGACAAAGCCTGTAGCAGTAGAAAACAGGACAACTGAAAATGTCATTTGGGATTTTCTAAAAGGAAAAGGCTATACGGATATCCAAACAGCAGCTATTATTGGAAATCTCTACCAAGAAAGTGGCTTAAGTAGCTCAAAGGTAGAGTATGGTTCAGGGGAAGGAATTGGAATAGTTCAATGGTCTTTTGGTAGAAAGCAACAACTTAAGGATTACTGCAAAAGCCAAGGAAAAGATTGGACAGATTTACAATGCCAACTAGAATTCCTTGCAAAGGAATTAAAAAGCAGTCAATTTTATGAACCATACAGATCAAAATTCAACAATCCTTACAGCATAGATGAGGCAACTGAAGCTTATTGTTGGGGATTTGAAAGACCAAATGCTCAAAAAGCTGGAATGTCTTACCGAAAAAAAATGGCATGGCAAGCTTATTATAGAAATGTGGATAGATAAATTCTATTCACGTTTTTTTTATGACTTAAATAAATATATGTGTTTACATAATATAAAAAGTATGGTATAATTATAATAGAGTAATATTTTAAATTATTCACTAATTAGAGGAATAATGTAAATTATCTCTAAATTTTACTAAAAAAGTATTACTAAAGAGAATAAAAAGGAGGAAAAAAATGAAAAAAAATATTAAAAAGGGAAGGATGTTGAATAAATTTAAAAAGACTACTATTTTTTTAACTGTAGTGTTTATGGCAGGAGGTATATTTTTGAACAGCAAATATGTTTCAAATAGACAAGATGAGGTATATGCACAAATGAAAGAAAAATATGGAATTGTGGTTCAAAAAGAGCCTAACACAATAGAAGAAAAGGTAGACAATAGTAATTCAATTAAAAATTTTGCTTTAACAGTGGATTCTGATTTAAGAATTCCATCAAATGTTACAGCAAAAGAAATAGATTTGATGCTTGAAGGTACAAAGTTATATGGCCTTGGAGAAGCTTTTGTACAAGCTGAACAAAAATATGGAGTTAATGCTCTATATATGATGGGATTAGCTTGTGAAGAAAGCGGATTTGGAACATCTGCATTTGCACTAAAACGTAACAACCTATATGGTTGGAATGCAGTAGATTCAAATCCAGATAAAGCTACTTACTTCAATAGTAAGGAAGAAGCAACAATGTTTGTAGCATCAAAGTTAAAAGCAAATTACCTTACAGAAGGGGGAGCTTATCATGAAGGTTTTTCTGCAAGATCTATAGATGTACATTATTGTACAGACAAAAGACATGCAGATAAAATTGTAAAGATAGTATCAGATCTAATAAAAAAACTAGGATAAAATTTTTCCTAGTTTTTATTGTTTTTATATAAAAATTCAAAACAAGTGTTGACATAATTATAAAACTATGGTAAAATAAAAAACATAACATGAGAGTGTGTATAAGTTTTACGAGCTACACAACCTTAAGATATAAGGTACACTTAAGATATTTTCATAAAAGGAGTCTCATTAGAGAATCTTTTTATGAGAATATCTTTTTTTATACTTAAATTAATATTTAAAGTAGATATTCTCTAATTAATTAAAAAGGAGGGATACGGAAAATGCAAATATGTGTTGAAAATTTGAAAAAGACTTTTGTTATCAAAAGTGGTGGCTTTTTAAAAGCTAAATCTAAGACTAAAGTAAATGCTGTAGAAGATGTTTCTTTTAATGTAGAAAAAGGTGAGATAGTTGCCTTTATTGGCCCAAATGGTGCGGGTAAAAGTACTACGATTAAAATGCTTACTGGTATAATTCAACCAACAAGTGGAAAGATGACTGTTGCAGGTCTTGATCCAGCAGTTGATAGAAAAAAACTTGCATATAAGATTGGATGTATGTTTGGACAAAAATCTCAACTATATATGCACCTTACCGTAAGAGATAGTTATAAGCTATTATGCAGTATTTATGATTTAAATGAGAAACAAGCAGAAGAAAAAATTCAAGAGATTGTGGAATTATTTGGTATCAATGATTTACTAGATAGAGTAGTAAGAAAATTATCATTAGGTCAAAGAATGATATGTGAGATAGCAGGTAGTATTCTTCATAATCCTGAAATTATTTTTTTAGATGAACCTACTATAGGATTAGATATTTTTGCTAAAGCTAAAATAAGATCGATAATAAAAAAGATGAACGAAGAAAAAGGAACAACTATATTTCTTACAAGTCATGATATAGGGGATGTTGAAGCTCTTTGCGATAGAATTATCATAATAAATAATGGTACTATAGTAACTGATTCAAGTATTGAAAATTTAAAGTCTAAATATTTATCAAATAAGATAATAAAAATTTCTTATGACCAAGATATAAAAAATACAAAATTAAACTACAATATTCAAAGAATTGAGCATAATCAAGTTGAACTTGTGGCAGACACTAATAAAGTTAATATGGGAGAATTACTTTCATATTTTACTTCGGTCGGAAATATAGTAGATATTCAAATTGAATCAACTCCTCTTGAAGAAGTGATTAAAAAAATATATCAAGAAAGGAGATAAATTATGCGAAAATATTTAGCTGTTTTTAAATTTAATTTAAAGTCTGAACTAAATTTTAAAGTAGATTACTTTTTTTCACTATTGTCTTTTGCTGTTCATATATTTGTGTTTAATGCCTTATGGGATTACATTTTACAAGGAAAAGCAATAGCAGGATATAGTAAAAATGAGCTAATATGGTATATAATCGTTGGAGAGTTTATTATGTATTCTATTGGAAAAAAGAACTATATAAAGATTTCAGATATGATAAAAAACGGAGATGTTGCAAATATTCTTACTAAGCCAATTAGTTTTATGAAATTTGTTATCGCACAAGAAGCAACATCAATTGTAAATATAGTTGTGAATTTAGTATTTGGTATAATTTTGGGAATTATAATGGCAGGAACAGTATCTGTTGAACCAATACAATTAGTATTATTTTGCATATCTTTAATTATATCTTTAGCTATAGCATTGATGATATCTGTTTTTATTGGTATGATGGCTTTTTTAACAGAGGAAAATAAATCTTTCTACTTAGTAATTTCAAAAGCAATGCTATTGTTAGTATTTACACCATTAGAATTTTTTCCAAATATAGTTCAAACTATATTTAAATTTTTACCAACAACTTATGTTGTTTATCCACCAGGAAAAATATTGGTAAGCTATGATTTAAAAACTTCATTGTTGCTTATTCTTTGTCAAATAGTAGCATTGGCTATTGTGTTTACTGGAGCTTACTCAATAAATAGGAAAGGAGTGAAAAATATAAATGTTAATGGAGGTTAAGAATAATATTAGATACTTCTTTGATGCTTTAAAAGTAAGCATAAAATCTGCAATGGCATATAAAGTTAGTTTTATAATTCAGACTGTGTTTATGTTTATTAATAACATTTTCTTTTTAATTTTCTGGGCAGTTGTATTTAGTAAAACAGGTAATAATACAGATATTACTTTTAATAATGTGTTGTATTTATGGTCGTTTTCAGCTCTTTCATATGGAATAGCATATTTTTTCTTTGCAGGAGTACAAAAAATAAATGATTATATAATTACAGGAGCTATGGATAGTTTTTTACTTCAACCAAAAAATATATTATTAAATGTGGCAACATCAAAATGCAGTTTTTCTGCTTGCGGAGATCTTATATATGGGATAGTAATTGGAGCTATTGCTGCAGGAGGAGATGTTGGTAAAATAATATTACTAATATTGATTGCTGCATTTGGAAGTGTATTTTTTATTTCAACAGAAGTTATTTTTAGAGCAATATCTGTTTGGATTGGAGATACACATTCTATAGCTAATAGATATATTGAAATGCTTTTAATAACATTTTCAACTTATCCAGAAAATATATTCAGAACAGGAATAAAGATAATTCTTTACACAGTAGTACCTGTAGCATATCTTGCATATATGCCAGCATCTATTTTAGAAACTTTTAATATATGGAAGTTATTATTGATTTTAATTGTTGGCACAATATATATGTTTATTGCTATAAAAGTATTTTATAAAGCTATGAAAAGCTATGAATCTGGAAATAGTATGGCTATGAAAAATTAAAAAAGTACGGAAAATTTTTTCCGTGCTTTTTTTTGTAACAAAAAAATAATTATGACTATAATACTTGAATATAGCTATTATATTTATGAAAATTACAAAAATATATCAAAAATAAGTCTATAGTGTTACTAAAAGACAACATGAATGGGAAATGAGATTATAGTATATTTTTTAATTTATTTTAAAAAGCAAAATTATGTAAAATAATACTGCTTTTATTTCTTAAAAACATTGACTGGAATAAAAAAATGTGCTATAATATTATTGTGAACTAGAGATAAAAAAGTTATAGGTTTGTTTAAGGAGGTATGTAAATATGGTAGAAATTTTTAAAAATGTAAAAAGACTTAAACTTAAAATTACTAGTATATTTTTAGTTGTAGCTTTACTTACATTAGAGTTTAGCCCATTTGCAGTTAAGGCAACAGCACAACAATTACAATATTATTCACCAGGTGTAGTATCTGTTGGATATGACTCATATAATGGAAAAAATGTATGGTATAGTAATGCTACATTAGGAGGAGAAACAGCATATTGTATTGACTATACATGTCCTGCACCAAGTGGTACAATGACATTCAGAGCATATTTATCTGACCAAGGTATGGCAATATTAATGCATGGTTATCCAAATTGTACACCAGAATCAATAGGATGTACATCAGCAGATGAAGCTTACATGGCAACTCAAATGGCTTTATGGGAAGTTATGAATAGAACTGGTGAATCAAAAAAAGCTGGTTTAATCTTTAGAGTTGATAATGTAACTCCAAAATCTGGAATGGAAGAATTTTATAATAGATCAGTAGCTGCTGCTCAAAGATTAGTTGCTATGGCAGAAGCAGATCCATATACATCAGTGCCAACAATGACAATAGATAATGCAAATGTTGCATTACATGATTTAAATGGAGACGCTTTAATTGGACCATATACTGTAACTATTTCAGGAACAGATCCATCTACAATAAAATCTATTACAGCATCTTTAGTAAATGCTCCATCATCTGCAAGAGTAACAGATGTAAATGGTAATGAGAAAAGTTCACTAAATAATGGTGATACTGTTTATGTTAGAATGAGTAAATCAGAAGATAGTGCTAAATTCAACATTAAATTTACAGCTGATATAGACAGAAAAGTTGGTGCTATTTATGAAAAACCAGGTGAAACAGTTCAAGACTATGTAAAAATAGAAACTGAACCAAACAAAGCAGAAAAAGAATTAACAATAAACTGGGAAAAAGTAGATACTTTAGGAATGATAAAATTAACTAAAGTTGACCAAGAAAATCAACCAGTTGCAGGAGCTAAATTTGAGCTTAAAGATTCAACAGGAAAAAGCTTAGGAACTGTAACTACTGGAGACGATGGTATTGTTAATTTCTATAAAGTTCCTGTAGGAGAATATACTTTAGAAGAGATAGAAGCTCCACAAGGATATACAATTACTGAACAATCTAAAAATGTAACTGTTAAAGCAGGAGAAGTAGCTGAAGTTACATTTGTAAATGAAAGAATAACTGGTAGATTAGTTATAACAAAAATAGATGATGCAAACAAACCATTAGCAAACGTAACTTTTGAAATACAAGATAACTACGATAACGTAGTAGATAGAATAACAACAGATGCAAATGGTAAAGCAAGTATTAATTTAGACTATGGTACATATTATTTCAAAGAAATATCTGCACCAGAAGGCTATATAATGGATACAACAACTTATGCTTTAACTGTTGATGCAGAAAATAGAACATTCTATAAAACAGTAACAAACGAAAGATGCAAAGGAAATCTTTTAATAGTTAAAACAGATGAAGATAATACACCAATTCAAAATGTTAAATTTGATATATTAGATTCAAATAAAGAAAAAATCTTAACAATAACAACTAATGAAAAAGGTCTTGCTGGTGTTTTAAATTTACCACTTGGAACATACTACTATAAAGAAGTAGAAGCTCCAGATAATGTAGTTATTGATAGTGGAGTTTATGAATTTAAAGTAGAAACAGAAGGACAAGTAGTAAGAAAAGATATTGTTAACGAAAAAGTAAAAGGATCTTTAAAAATCACTAAAGTAAATGATGATGACAGAGCAATAGCAAATGTTAAATTCAATATTTTAGATGAAAACAAAAATATCGTTGAAACAGTTATAACTGGTGAAAATGGTGTAGCAGTATCTAAAGAATTAACTCCAGGTACATATTACTATAAAGAAGTAGAAGTGCCATCTGAATATGTTTTAGATACTCAAGAGTATAAATTTGAAATTACTAATGAAGGTAAACTTGTAGCTGTTAAAGTAGTTAACCACTACGCAACAGGAAATCTACAAATTACAAAAATAGATAGTAATAATACTCCACTTTCTGGTGTTGAATTTGATATTTTAGATGAAAGCAAAAATGTAGTTGATCACATTGTTACAGATTCTGAAGGAAAAGCAACATCTAAGGATTTACCACTTGGAACATATTTCTACAAAGAAACTAAAGCTCCTGAAAATGTTGTAATGGATGAAGCTGAACATCAATTTGTATTAACTGAAAATAATCAAGTAATCAAAAAGACAGTTATTAACAAAGTAAAAGAAGGTAAATTAAAAATAATCAAAGTAGATGAAAATAATGAACCACTAGCTGGAGTTACTTTTGAAATACTTGATTTAGACAAAAATGTTATTGATACAATGACAACAAATGAAGAAGGTATTGCTGAATCTAAAGAACTTGAAAAAGGAACATATTACTATAAAGAAGTTAAAGCTCCTGAAGGAATAGTAGTAGATAGCTCATTACATGAATTCACTATTGAAAATGACGGACAAAATGTAATTGAAAATGTTGTAAACTACTATGTAAAAGGACAATTAAAAATATATAAATTAATTGAAGGAACACAAACTCCACTTGCTGGTGCTAAATTTGAAATTACTAATGAAGCAGGAGAAGTTGTAGAAACTATTATATCTGGTGATGACGGTGTAGCATTATCTAGCAAACTTCCTTATGGAACATATTACTTCAAAGAAGTAGAAGCTCCAGATGGATTTATTAGAGATGAAAATATGTATACATTCAAAGTAGAAAATGAAGATATAATAGAAACAGTAATCTACAATACTGAAGAAAGATTACCTCAAACTGGTGGATTACTAAGTTCAAATATGACAATTATATTGTTAGTAGCATTAGTAAGTATTTCTGGATATGGACTTATGAGAGTACTATCTGCAAAGAAAGAAAACTAAGAATACTATCACACTTCTATAAAAGAGGATAGCTAAGCGCTATCCTCATTTTTTTGCAAATGACATATATTTTCAATAGGGTTGAATTTACATAATTTTTGTGATATAATATATGTGTAAAAATTAAATTATTAAAAAGGAGGAATGATTATGAAATCCAACAAAAAGAAAATTAATATTTTTTCAAAAATAAGAGATGCATATAGAAAGTTTATGTATAAAGAAGAAGCAATAAAAGAAATGGAAGAATTAGATAGACAGCCTTTTAAGGTAAGATTCAAAAAGAGAGTTGGATATTACATTTGGGCGACTGTAGCAATAGTATCTACGATTCTTTTAATAATTGGTCAAGTAAATAAGGAAACAGCTAAAAATAAAATGTATGAACCGGGAGTATATATTACAAAAGAATTAGTAGGAAATAAAAAACAAATATCATCAGGAAAAATGACAAGCTATATGATTGATACTATAAGTAATTCAGATATAAAAATAGCACTAACGAAGCTTGATGATAATATTGCATATTCTGTAACATATAATTACGACGTTATACCAGAAGGTGAAATGGTAGGAACAAAATATTATAAAAATGGGAATATGACATCATTACTAATTAATGGCTATCCGAATGTTACTTACCAAGAAATGGGACTTGAAAGTGAAGAGGAAGCTTATATTGCAACACAACTTGCTGTATATGAACTTGTATCACAAAAACAATATAGTACAGCAAATGGAGAATTTTCTTTAGATAAGATACAACCAAGTAAAGAAAAATATAAAGAGATGGTTGAAAGAGTTGTATCAAAAGCAAAGGAAATATATAAAATAGCAAATGAAAATCCTTATTCACAAGAAATAGATAGTAGCTACTATTATTCTGACGCTGAATTTAAAGTAAATGGAGATGAAGGGATAATTGGACCATTTTCTATTACATCTACAACAGATGAAAATACTAAAAAAATATTAGGAGAAAAATATAATCTTAGTACAAAAGTAGAGGTTAAATCTTTTGTTGATGATAGTAAAGTCAATGCCATAGATAAAGAAGGTAATGTAAAAGAATATTTTGATAGCGGAGAAGAGTTCTATATTAAAATTGATGGAGCTAAAAAAACTTTTTTATTATATAAAACAATTTCTGAAATTCCGTACTTATCTTCATATATTTATGAAACAAAAGATTGCGACAAGAAGTATACAATATTACAGCCTAAAACAGTGAAGTATATTGATGTAGATTATGCATATAACAATATTCCTGTTGGATATGTTAATATTAAATTTACAACAGAGAAAGATAATATTGTTGAAGGTATAAGCTATTATATTTATGATGAAAACAATGTATTGTATCAAGATATGGATGGATTTGCATCAGATTACGGAATAGGGCTTCCAGCAGGTAAATATTATATTAAAGTATATGATATTCCTGAAGGATATTTCTTAGATGAAAGTATACAAGAATTTGAGGTAAAAGAAGAACAAGAGACAAATTTGAATCTTAAAGTAGACTCTATGAATGATTAATTAAAAAAGCAAGTATTAGTAATATAAATTATTAATACTTGTTTTTTTATCTCTAAAGCTTGAAATATCAACAAATAAAGGAAAAAATTACGTGTGAATCTTTATATATATTACATAAATTATACAAATATGTAACAAAATAGAATTTACAAATAATACATCCTTTAAAAGAATACATAATATAACAAAAACGTGGTTGATTCTCAAAAAATAATATGTTAGAATTCAGTTAACAAATAAATATGAAACTGGTTGATAACTATGAGACTAAATTAAATAGGATATGATTATTATGAAATAGAAATTATTTCTATAAAATAAAGATACAGATTAAGACATTATAGTTTATGATTGGTTACACAAATAATAATATAGTTCCCCCAACACTATTAGTAATACGTAGTAACTCCACATCAGTATGAAATGGATTGGAAGGTGTGGGAAAAAATTTAAAGTATAGAGTTTTGATATGTATATAAAAAATAGAAATTAATTAAAAAAATATAACTTGTATTAGGTATTATATTAAAAAGGAAAAAAATGATCGGAAACCAAATATAAATAAGAAAGTTATAATACGAGTTGATATTTTTAAAGTATTATAATTATTAATATTTCGAATAGAGAGAGAGGTTGATAAATGTAGGTAGAAAAAAATTATGAAATTTAAAAAATAGAGATAATTATTATAGTTGGAATAGAACTGTGTTTCTATCAAAGGAGAGCTCGATAAATTTAAAGTTTATAGTTTTTTTAAGAATCTACAATTAGCATTTGAGTTTTAAAATGCAAGGACTTGTGCTATTTATAACTTTAACTTAAAACGCTAAAGTAATATAAATAGTGCGATACTGTTTTAAATATTATATATTAAGTGTGTAGTCATATAAATTCATACTATTATAAAGAAATTAAACTTAGTTTCTTAAGTAGTAATTTTATATAAAGTATGAAGAATATTACTATTTTGACATAATGGATGTTGCATGGTATAAGTGTTTGTCAATTTTTATACCAAAATAATTTTTGTTATGTTTGATTTTATACTTATAAGATTTTGCAATTAAGACAATATAGTAGATAGTGATAAATTATCCAATACTTGAAGAATATATATTGAATATATAATGTATAGGCCATAAAGTGAGGTATGAAACTATGGAGAATAACTTAAGTATGCCTGTAACAGGTGGCTTCTTTAGTACAGATGGATTGATAATATTAGGTGTAGCTGTGGTATGTATAATATTATATTTAGTATTCTGTGTACTAAGGGGAAATAAAAACGATGATCTAAAGGGCTTCGCATCTGATGACTTCGTTGATGACGAACAAGAAAAACAATAGAATGTTTTAAAATGTTTTATGAATGAAAAGACTAAGAATAAAATCTTAGTCTTTTTTTTCTTGACTTTTGTGTTATAATTATTTAGGGAGAAAATAGAAAATGAGCGTAATCTATGATTTTAAAGAAAACATAAAAAAAGAAGAATTAGATGATATTGCTAAAGCATTAAATATGGAGAAAATAGTTGTATTTCCAACAGAAACTGTATATGGAATAGGAGCAGACGCTACTAATGATAATGCAGTAAAGAAAATATTTGAAGCTAAAGGAAGACCACAAGATAATCCATTAATTGTGCATATTAGTAATTATAAAATGTTAGAAGAGATTGTCGAAAAGCCAAGCAAGGTTGAAAAAATATTGATGGATAAATTTTGGCCAGGCCCTTTAACTATAATTTTAAAAAACAAAAATAAATTGTCTAAAATTGTAACAGCAGGTCTTGATACTGTTGGTGTAAGAATGCCAGACAATAAAATTGCATTAAAAATAATTGAGGCTTCAAAAAAGCCTATAGCTGCTCCTAGTGCTAATGTTTCCGGAAAGCCAAGTGGGACTAATTTAAAAGATATTTTTAATGAATTGGATGGAAAAGTAGATTATTTTGTTGATGGTGGTGATACAGATATCGGAGTTGAGTCTACTGTTATTAAAGTGGAAAACAATGTTGTAAATATACTTAGACCTGGAAAAGTATCACTTGAAGATATAAAAAATATTGGACTTGAAGTAAATCTTGATAGCCATGTTTTTAAAGAGGCAAAAAGAGATGAAATTGTTTTATCTCCAGGAATGAAGCATAGACATTATGCTCCATTAACTAAATCTATACTTGTTGATTATAACGATGATGATCAAGAAATGCTAAGAAAAATTAAAGAATTTAAAGAAAATAATAATCTAGAAGTTGGAGTTATATGCTTTGAAGAACATCAAGAATATTTAAAAAGAATTGACATTAAAACAATTGTAATGGGGAAAAAAGATGACTTGATTGGAATTTCTAAGAATATTTTTTCTTTAATTAGAAAAATTGATTCTGTTGGAATAGATGTGTGCTTGATAGAGGGTGTAAAAAAAGAATATATTGGAACAGCAATTATGAATAGAATAATTAGAGCTTGCGGATACAATGTATTATAAAAAATATATTTAAAAACTTTACTTTTAAAAAGATTTATGCAATAATATAGATGTTATTAATAGGGAGTGAGAAAAAATGATTTATATTTTAACAGGTGGTCCTGCTACTGGCAAAGGAACAAGATCAGATATCCTTGCTAAGTCACTAAATATACCACATATTGCAACTGGTGATATGTTAAGAACAGTTGCAAAAACAAATGAAGAAATTGCAGCTAAATTACAAAGAGGTGAACTTATTTCTGATGATATAATTACAAATTTATTAGAAGAAAGAATTACTCAAGATGATTGTAAAGAAGGATTCGTTTTAGACGGATATCCAAGAACATATAAGCAAGCAGAACTTTTAGATGAATTACTAAAAAAACATAATAGAACAATTACTAAAGTTATGGAACTTGTAGTACCTGATGAGCTTGCATTTAAGAGAATACTTGAAAGAAAAAAATGTGAAAAATGTGGAGAAATGTATGGAATAGACTTTCCACCAAAAGTGGAAGATGTTTGTGATAAATGCGGTGGACACTTAAGTGTTAGAACTGATGATACAAGAGAAACTTTAGCAAAAAGAATTAATACTTATAGAGAAAATGCTAAAGAAATATTAGATTTTTACAGACAAAAAGGATTACTTATGACTGTTGATGCATCTCATAATCCAGAAACAGTTATTGATGATGCAAAAAAATAAAATAGAAAGTGTGAATTGAATGATAACCATAAAAAATGCAAAAGAAATAGAATTAATGCGTGAAGCTTGTAAAGTTGTTGCGTTAGTATATGAAGAATTAGAACAAAAAATTAAGCCAGGTATGACAACATATGAATTAGATCAGATAGCAGAAAAGAAAATGAGAAGTTTAGGTGCAATACCAGCAGAAAAAGGATATGATATTGGCATTAAAGGAATACCACCATTTCCAGCTTCTATTTGCGTATCTATAAATGATGAAGTAATACATGGTGTTCCTTCAAAACATAAGATAATACAAGAAGGTGACATAGTAAGTGTTGATACTGTTGCTTTAAAAAATGGATATAATGGTGATGCAGCTAGAACTTTTAAAGTTGGAAAAATATCTAAAGAAGCTCAAAGACTTATTGATGTTACAAAACAAGCTTTTTTTGAAGGCTTAAAATATGCAAAGGTAGGGTATAGGATAGGAGATATATCTCATGCTATTGGGCAATATGTTGAATCTCAAGGTTTTAGTGTCGTAAGAGAATTTCAAGGTCATGGAATTGGTAAAGATATGCATGAGGATCCAGGAATACCAAACTATGGAAAAGCTGGTAGAGGTGCAAGAATAGAACCAGGAATGACACTTGCAATTGAGCCAATGGTTATACAAGGGAAACCTGATATACTTGAACTGGATGATGGCTGGACAATAATTACTGAAGATGGAAGTTTAGCAGCTCATTATGAAAATACAGTACTTATTACTAAAGGAGAGCCAGAAATTCTAACAATGTCTAAAAAAGAAAAAGAAGAATTGAAAAATAGAAGTTAAGTAGATGTTAATGACACATCTACTTTTTTTATACAAATATTTAAATATTCAAAAAAAGTAATAAAATAGTTGACAATATTTATAAATTAAGTTATAATATATGTGTTATATTTTGCCCTATAAAAGGGCTAATCAATAATAGGGAGGTAAGAAAATGCCAAAAGATGATGTTATAGAAGTTGAAGGTGTTGTAGTAGATGCATTACCAAATGCAAATTTCAAAGTAAGACTTCAAAATGGACATGAAGTTTTAGCACATATATCTGGAAAACTTAGAATGCATTATATTAAAATTCTACCAGGTGATGAAGTTAAAATAGAATTATCTACATATGATTTAAATAAAGGCAGAATCACATGGAGAAAAAGTAAATAACCTATTATTTAAAACTGTTATAAATAGTCTTGTTTGAAGCGGCTGTAAAAGGATAAAGCCTAATATCCTTTTATTTTAAACAGATTATTTATTATATAATTTTATACTTACTTTTGTTAATTAATTAACAAAACTTTTAAGGAGGATTTTAAAATGAAAGTAAGACCATCTGTAAAAAAAATTTGTGATAAGTGTAAGGTTATCAGAAGAAACGGAGTAGTTCGTGTAATCTGTGAAAATCCTAAACACAAACAAAGACAAGGTTAATTTGGGGGGTATAGTAAATGGCACGTATAGCTGGAGTAGATTTACCAAAAAACAAAGTAGCAGAAATTGGATTAACTTCTATATATGGAATTGGACGTCCTGCTGCTAGAAAAATACTAGCTGAAGCTGGTATAGAAACAACAAAAAGAGTAAAAGATTTTACAGAAGAAGAAGAAGCTAAAATCAGAGAAATAATCGAAAGAGATTATGTTGTTGAAGGAGACCTTCGTAAAGAGGTAGCTTTAAACATTAAAAGATTAATGGAAATTAATTGCTACAGAGGACAAAGACATAAAAGAAGATTACCTGTTCGTGGACAAAGAACAAAAACAAATGCTAGAACTAGAAAAGGTAAAGCAGTAGCAATCGCAGGTAAGAAAGGAGTATAATAGAAATGGCTAAGAAAAAAGTAGTAGCAAAGAAAAAAGTTAAAAAGAATGTATCAACTGGTGCTGCACATATTCAATCATCATTTAACAACACAATTGTTACAATGACAGATTCTCAAGGTAACGTATTATCTTGGGCAAGCGCTGGTGGACTAGGATTTAAAGGTTCTAGAAAAAATACTCCTTTTGCAGCAGGTCAAGCCGCAGAAGCAGCAGCAAATGCAGCTAAAGAACATGGCCTAAAAACTGTTGAAGTATTTGTAAAAGGACCTGGTTCTGGAAGAGAAGCAGCTATTAGATCACTTCAAGCTGCAGGATTGGAAATTAGCATGATTAAAGATGTTACTCCAATACCACATAATGGTTGTAGACCACCAAAGAGAAGAAGAGTATAGTGGGGGTGTAAAGATAAAATGGCAAGATATACAGACGCAGTATGTAAGAAATGTAGAAGAGAAGGTTCTAAACTTTTCTTAAAAGGCGAAAGATGTAATACAACAAAATGCGCTATAGACAGAAGATCATATGCTCCAGGACAACATGGTAAAAACAGAGTAAAATTATCTGAGTATGGTCTTCAATTAAGAGCAAAACAAAAAACAAAGAACTATTATAGAGTATCTGAATCTCAATTCAGAAAATACTATGAAGAAGCTTTCAGAAGAGAAGGAGTTACTTCTGATATCTTATTTGAACAATTAGAATTAAGACTAGATAACGTTGCATATAGAATGGGTGTTGGTACTTCTAGAGCAGAAGCTAGACAACTAGTAGGATATGAAATGTTAGAAGTTAATGGTAAAAAAGTAAACATTCCATCTTATATAGTTAAAGTTGGAGATGTTATTAAAGTTAGAGAATCTAAAAAAGACAATAAGGCTATTGTTGCTTCAATGGAAGTAAACAAATTAAAAGCTGTTCCATCTTGGTTAGAATTAGACAAAGAGAAAATGGAAGCCAAAGTTGTTAGAAAACCAGTTAGAGAAGATGTAGACTTAGAAGTTCAAGAGAACCTAATAGTTGAGTTATACTCTAAGAACTAGTTAATAGGTAATAATTAATCATTTAAAAAAATATAAATAGCGCGTGTAATCAGAGCGAGCTAGGAGGAGGAAATTAGAATGATTGAAATGCAAAGACCAGAAATAAAATGTGTAGATGTTAACGCAGACACATTTTATGCAAGATTTGAAGTTGAACCACTAGAAAGAGGGTTCGGAATTACTTTAGGTAATTCACTAAGAAGAATATTACTTTCTTCTTTACCAGGATATGCTATTGATACAATAAGAATTGATGGTGTATCACATGAATTTTCAACAGTACCAGGTGTTACTGAAAATGTTACAGATTTAATTTTAAACTTAAAACAAGTTTGTTTAAAATCTGATGACAGAGATGAAAAAGAACTTTCTATCAGAGCAAAAGGACCTTGTGAGGTTACTGCTGGTGATATAATTACAGATTCATCTTTAAGTGTTGTAAATAAAGATTTACACATTGCATATGTAGATGAAAATTCTGAATTAAATATTGATATGACTGCTATAAAAGGTAGAGGATATAGAGAAGGAACTAGAGCAAATTATTCAGATAAAGATTTACCTTTAAATGCTTTACCAATAGATTCAATATTTACACCTGTTAAAAAAGTGAATTTTCAAATTGAAAAAACAAGAGTTGGTCAAAATGCAGATTATGATAAATTAACTATGGATATCTGGACTAACGGAGTTATTGAACCATATCAAGCTTTAAGTATGGCAGCAAAAATATTAAATGAACATTTAGAAATGTTTATAGACTTATCTGAAATTGCTAAGACAATGTCAATTATGTCTCAAAAAGAATTATCATTAAAAGATAAACTTCTTGAAACACCAATTGAAGAATTAGAATTCTCAGTAAGATCATATAACTGCTTAAAAAGAGCTGGTATACATACAGTAGCAGATGTAGTTAGTAAAACAGAACAAGATATGATGAAAGTTAGAAATCTAGGTAAAAAATCACTAGATGAAGTAGTGAAGAAAATAGCAGATTTAGGACTTGAATTCAAAAGTAAAGAAGACTAATTAAAGGAGGAAATTTACAATGCCAGGAACAAGAAAACTTTCAAGAACAACTTCTCACAGAAATGCAATGCTAAATAACTTAGTTACTTCTTTAATATTAAATGGTAGAGTTGAAACAACTCTTGCAAAAGCAAAAGAAGTTAAACCTCTAGCAGATAGCTTAATAGATTTAGCAGTTAAAGAAAAAGATAACTTTGAAATGAAAGAAAAAACAGTTTCAAGAGCTAAATTAGATAAAAATGGTAAAAAAGTTAAAGAAACAAAAACTTCTAAAAACGGAAACAAATATGAAGTTATTGTAAGAGAAGTAGTAAAAGAAGAAGTTAAAGTAGATAGTGCTTCTAAACTTGCAGCTAGAAGAAAAATGTTTAAAACATTAAACAAAGTTAAAGATGCACAAGGAAATACAATAGATTTAACTGAAAAATTATTCAATGAGATTGCTCCAAAATATGAAGCAAAAGGTGGATACACTAGAATAGTTAAATTAGTTGCTAGACGTGGCGATGCAGCTGAAATGGCTATAATTGAATTAATATAATAATTAAAAAGAGCTTAGGACAAACCTAAGTTCTTTTTTATGTTTTTTAATAATAAGATAAAGATTATTATAATTTATTAGTAAAATCTCTATTTATTTTGTCATTTGAAAGAATACTATAAATATTACTTGCTTTCACATCTAAAAGTAGTGATTTTCTAATAGTATCATTTAAATTACTTATTATATTATTATTTAAAGATGTAATTACTGGAATATTTGAATTTTTATTAAGTTTTGAAAGCAATTCATTTTTTAAACTAGAATTTATATTAATAATATGGGCATAGCAATTATTATCTGTATTTAGATTTAAAAAATCTTCTTTAGAAATATCTAGCATAATATTTATTAATATTCTTTTTATCTTAGATAATTGATATCTTTTACTTTTTACATTTTGTATAAATTCATTATAGTTATTTGAATTGTTTATTTCATCGTATAGTTTATTTTCGAGTCCTTCAGTTACACCATTAATATTTTTTATTTGATCTTTTTCTTTAGATAATATTGCATACTTTATTAAATTGTACATATTATTGTTAAGCTGAGGATTATCTAAAATAGTAGTATAGTTTAAAACATATTTTGAAATGTCATTACTATTTTCTATCATTTCTCTAATAATTGTAGCACTAGTTATATATTCATTATTTTCTTCTCTTTTTATTGCGATTGGAACGATAGTGCTTTTTTGTTTTAATAAAGATTTTACATATTCAATAGCTAAAATATTATTTGGCAAGCAAGATATTGCTATTTCATCTTTGGATAGATATTTACTTATAGCATATTCTCTAGCTTTAGCAAAAGATATTCCTTCTTTCATACTTTCGGTTATATTATCCCATATATTATCGTTATTTTTAATTATTTTCTTAGCTATATCTGTAATAGTAGATATATTACCTGTTTCGCTTCCAAAACATAAGTAGTCTATACATTTTAAGCCATTTAAGATATTTATAGCACCAAATGCAAAGAATTCTGCACTTGATGTAGCAAATATTGTAGGAAGCTCTATTATAGCATCAAAACCATTTTCTATTGCAATTTTTGCACGAGTAAACTTATCTTTTAAAGCTATATTTCCTGCTTGTGTAAAGTTTCCGGACATTAGGCATATAGCAACATCTGCGCCTGTTATTTGTTTAGCTTTTTCAATTAAGTATTTATGTCCATTATGCATTGGATTAAACTCTGCTATGATTCCAACTATTTTCATTTGTTTCACTTCTTTCTTGCTATTTAGGCTTATCTATGCTAATATATTATCATAAAAAATTAGTTATTTCAATTAAATGGAGGTACTATGAAAAAAGTAATATTATATACAGATGGTGCATGTAGTGGAAATCCAGGACCTGGTGGATACGGAGCAATTTTAATATATAATGGAATTGAAAAAGAAATTTCTGGTGGAGAAAAGAGTACTACAAATAACAAAATGGAAATGATGGCAGTAATAAAAGGATTAGAAATGCTAAAAGAACCTTGTGAAGTAGAAGTATATAGTGATAGTGCTTATGTAGTAAATTCAATTGAAAAAGGATGGATTTACTCTTGGAAGAAAAATGGATGGAAAAAAGCAGATAAAAAAGAAGTCAAAAACGTAGACTTATGGGAAAGACTATTAAAACAATTAGATATTCATAAGGTTACCTTTAATAAAGTGAAGGGACATTCTAATGATGAATTAAACAACAGATGTGATAGATTAGCAGTTTCAGAAAGAGAAAAATTCGCATAATTTTTTACCATATAACATAGAGTGTTATATGGTGATTTTTTATGAATAAAAGTATACAAAAATACATAAGAGAAAATTTTTCTATAATAACTAAAATTGCTATTATATACGCAATAGGAATTATAATTGGAATAATATTATTTATGTTTACAGATATAAAAAATGATTATGCAAATATTGTAAAGAGCGTTTTGGATAACACTAAATTAGATAATTTTCAAGGAATTAACATTATTTCAAATGGTATAAAAAATAATATTATATATATTGTTGCATTATATTTTTCACTAATAACTATAATTGCACCATTAATTATATGTTTTCTTGTAGTACTTAAAGCAATAGTAACAGGAATATATATATGTACAATTTTTTCAATATTTGGTACATTAAAAGGGTTAGCTGTAAATATTATTAGTGTAATAATTCCAGTTGTATTCAGTCTTGCTGGCTATATCATAATTTGTACTAATATAATAAGTATATTTAAATGTATATCACAAGGAGAAAAAATAAATTTGAAATCTAGTGTAATACACTTATATTATTTGCTTATTTCTATATCTTTAATTTCTTTTTCTATTGTAATTGAACAGCTTATGACAAGTGTCACTATTAATATTTATAATAGTATTTTATAAAATATATAAAGAAACATATAAACATTACATAATTTTTAATAAAAAGCTTGCAAAATACCCCGAAATAGTGTAAAATAACTATTGATTGACAGAGGAGGACTGAAAATGAAAATAATAGTTGATGAATTTATTGACAGTTTAAAAGCAAGACAAGCATCACAAAATACACTTGCATCATATGAGAGAGATATAGTTCAATTTAGCAATTATTTTGAAGAACAAGGTAAAAAAATATTTGATTTAACTAATGAAGATATGCAAGAATATATTAACCACCTAATGGCTGAGGGAAAATCTAATTCAACAATATCTAGAAGTACAGCTTCAATAAAAGCTTTTTATAGATACTTAGTAAATAAAAAACTTGCTGAAACAAATATAGCTGAAAATGTAGAGGCACCAAAGGTAGATAGAAAAGAACCTTTAATTTTAACAAAAGCAGAAATAGAAAAATTACTAGAACAACCAAATCTTTCTGAATTAAAAGGACAAAGAGATAAGACAATGCTTGAAATATTATATGCAACTGGTATAAGAGTAACAGAGCTTATTTCTTTAAGAGTAGAAGATGTTAACTTAACAAATGGATATATTAAAGTTAAGAAAAAGAATTCAGAAAGACATATTCCACTTGGAAATTTATCTTTAAAATGTTTAAAAGAGTATATGAATAAAGTTAGACCTTTACTAATTAGAACAGAAGAAGAAAAGACTTTATTTATTAATACTAATGGACAAAAAATGACTAGACAAGGTTATTGGAAAATATTAAAACAATATAAAGAACAAGCTAAAATAGATAAAGATATTACTCCACATACAATTAGACATTCATTTGCAGTTCATATGCTAGAAGATGGAGCAGAGATTAAAACAGTACAAGAATTACTAGGACATACTGATGTAGCTTCTACAATGATGTATACTCAAATGGCTCATTTAGATAATAAAAATGATAATAACATTAGTTTATAGTTTTTTAGGATAAGACAGAACAAAAAAAGTTCTGCCTTATTTTTTTCTATGCTTGAACATGATTGTATAATATGATATAATTTATATGTATTTTATGGAGGCTTTTTAATGGCAAAGGATAAAAAAAAGAAAGTTGGGACTATAATATTTGCTGTAGTAATTGTTTTAATAGCTATAGTTGGTATTGTAGCTTTAATATTAAATAATATATTTTCAAACAAATCTTTAGAAAAACCTGGAGAAGAATTAGGTTATGATATATTTGTTGGTGATGAAAACATGCCAGTAACAACTTCTACGGATGAAGGAAGAAATTTAAGTGAAGAATTAAAAGCGGTCAACGTTACATATAAAGATGCTAAAGCATGGCTTAAGGTTCCTGGAACAACAATAGATTATCCTATATTCCAAGGTACAGATAATACGAGATATTATAGAGATGATAGAGATGGAGTAACACAAGATTGGGGCGAAACATTTTTAGATTATAGATGTGATGTAAATAAACTATCTGAGCATATGACAAACATTATTATATATGGTCATAATACAGAAACAGATAATAGATTTACTCCACTTTTAAACTATAAAAGAGAGGAATTTTATCAAAAACATAAATATATAGAACTTGCAACTGCAAATGGTGTAAACAAATATGAAATTTTTGCTGTATATTCTACAGATACTAAGTTCTATTATATAGATACACAGTTTGATTCTTTATCGGATTATGATAACTTTATTACAAGTTTAGTTAAAAAGAGTAGATATAATACAGGAGTCGAAGTGTCTTCTGCAGATAGTATATTAACTCTATCAACTTGTGATTATTCAATAAAAAACGGAAGATTTGTTGTACAAGCAAAATTACTAAAAAATCCTTAGAAAAAAATTCTAAGGATTTTTTGCTTTTTTTCACATTATAACAAATTTTGCGTTTTCTTTTTGGTATAATCCATTTCAAAAGAGGTGAGTTTATTGAAATATAACTACGAAAATGGAAAATTAACAATTTACTTAGAAGAGGAATTAGACATTAGTTCTTGTAAAGTAATACGAGGAATAATTGATGGCTACATTATGAAGTATCAACCATATGAACTAGTATTAGATTTATCCGGTGTAAAATTTATGGATAGTAGTGGAATAGGATTAATTATTGGAAGATATAATTTAATTAAGCTACTAGATTCAAAAATGACAGTTGTTAATGCTTCAGATAATATTAAAAGAATAATTGAATTGTCTAACATAAAATTGGAGTGTGTAAGGTATGAATGAAAATTATATAAAAATAGAATCTAAAGCGGATATATCAAATATTGCTCCAATTAGACTTTGTATAACTACTTTTTTTAGTAATTTAGATATTCATATAGATGAACTTATGGATGTTAAAACAGCACTTTCTGAAGCAATAACAAATGCAATAGATCATGCTTATGATACAGATAATATTAAAAATAAAATACAGGTTGAAGCAAGTATAAAAGATAATGAAATAATGAATATTATTGTTAAAGATTTTGGAAAAGGAATAGAAGATATATCTTTAGCAATGACACCAGCATATACAACTAAGCCAGAAAATGAACATGCTGGAATGGGCTTTACTATTATGGAGTCATTTATGGATGAAGTTATAGTAGACTCTAAAATAAATGAGGGAACTTCAATACTTCTTACAAAGAAAATTAGAAAAAGAAAGTCTAATGTATAAAAGAGTAAGTCAAAAAAAGAGACTTACTCTTTTATTTTTCTTAATTATATATTTACATAAAATATTGAAAAATATATAATAATTTGGTAAAATATATAAAGTGATTAAAAAGGAGAAACATAATGAAAAATACAAAAAAATACTTAGCATATAATAAAAGCGTTAGAGTTATGGCTGTAGATGCAACAGAAATGGTACAACAGTTAAGAGATATTCATAATCTTTCAAATTTAGCAACAGCAGCTCTTGGAAGAGTAGTAATTGTGGCTGCAATGATTGCATCAACTTTAAAAAACGAAGATGATAGACTTACTATACAAATTAAAGGAGAAGGACCTTTAAAAAATATAGTAGTATGTGCAGATAAAAATTTAAATTTAAAAGGATACGTATTAAATCCAGATGTTGAACTACCATTAAATGCTGAAGGAAAATTAGATGTTTCTAAAGGTATTGGAATAGGAACACTTACAGTAATAAAAGATATTGGTTTAAAGGAACCATATGTTGGAACATGTGAATTACTTACAGGAGAAATAGGCGATGATTTTGCATATTATTTTAATATTTCAGAGCAGACTCCATCTGTAGTATCTGTTGGAGTATTAATTGGAGAAGATGGAAATGTATCAAAAGCTGGAGGATATATTATTCAACCTTTACCAGATTGCGAAGAAAAAGTAATAGATAAATTAGAAAGTATTAATATAAAGCTACCATCAATGACATATTTAATGAGTGAAGGTAGAACAATAGATGATATAGTTGTTAATGCTACAGGAGATAAAAATATCGAAACTGTATATGAAAGTAATGCAAAGATTAATTGCGATTGCTCAGTAAAAAGAATAGAAAATACTATTATTGCACTTGGAAAAGAAGAAGCATTAAAAATATATGGTGAAAATGGTATTTTAGAGCTTTCTTGTAATTTCTGTAATAAGAAATATAGTTTTAATGAAGAACAGATTTTGAAATTATTTGAAAAATAGGAGATATAATGAATTATATAGTTGAAAAAGAAGATACATCAAAAAGATTAGATGTTTATTTAAGTGAAAAAAATGCAGATATTACTAGAAGCTACATTAAAAATCTAATAGATGAAGGAAAAATATTAGTTAATAGCAAAAAAGTAAAATCTGGATATAAGGTAAAATTTAATGACTCTATAGATGTGGAAGTTGTGGAAAAACAAGCTGAAAATATTGTTCCAGAAGATATTCCTTTAAACATTGTCTATGAAGATGACGATATTATAATAATAAATAAAGAAAAAGGTATGGTTGTTCATCCGGCAAATGGTAATTATACTGGAACAGTTGTTAATTCTTTAATGAATTCACATAAAGATAGTCTTTCCTCAATTAATGGTGTCATTAGACCAGGAATAGTTCATAGAATAGATAAAGATACTAGTGGTATTATAGTAGTGGCAAAAAATGATAAGGCACATAAAATTCTTGCTGATCAATTTAAGGTACATAGTATAAAGAGAAAGTATATTGCATTAGTAAAGGGAATAATAAAAGAGGAAAATATAACTATAGATAAGCCAATTGGCAGAAGCACAAAAGATAGGAAGAAAATGGCTATAACAGATAAGAATTCTAGAAGAGCAGTGACTCATATTTCAGTTTTAAAACGTTTTTATGCATCAAATGTAACTTTAGTTGAGGCTGAATTAGAAACTGGAAGAACACACCAAATAAGAGTTCATATGGCATCTTTACATCATCCTTTGGTTGGAGATGAAGTATATGGTAAAAGAGATTCTAAATTTAAAGTTGAAGGTCAAATGTTACATGCTAAATATTTAGGATTTAATCATCCAAAGGACGGTAGATTTGTTGAATTTGATTCTGAATTACCAGAATACTTTAGTAAGATATTAGCAAGTTTAGAAAATAAGGAAAAAGCTGCAAATTAATGCAGCTTTAAATCTATGTGAACATAAGCTTATGATAATATATATTATGAATAAAATAATTAAAAGGTGAATAAAATGGAAAGATTAAATAAATATATTGCTTCTTGTGGAATATGTTCAAGAAGAAGAGCAGATGAACTAATTACACAGGGAAAGGTAAAAATTAATGACATCGTTGTAACTAATTTAGGAGAAAAAGTTACAGAAAAAGATATAGTAAAAGTAGAAGAAAAAGAAATACATAAAGAAGAAAAAAAGGTATATATAGTTTTAAATAAGCCTAAAGGGTATGTTACAACAAATAGTGATGAGTTCAATAGAAAAAATGTTATTGAACTCATACATGAAGATGTTAGAGTTTATCCAATAGGAAGATTAGATATGTATACAGAAGGACTACTTTTATTAACAAATGATGGGGAGTTTTCAAATAAAATAATGCATCCTAAAAATAAAATTGAAAAAACATATATTGTATATACAGATACAAATGTAACAAATGAGCAATTGGAAAATCTTAGAAATGGCGTAAATATAGGAGATTATATAACAAAACCAGCAAAGGTAAAAAGAATAGGAAAAGATAAAATTCAAATTATTATTTCTGAAGGAAAAAATAGACAAATAAGAAGAATGTGTGAAGCTACAAACATTAATCTTTTAAGTTTAAGAAGAATTCAAGTAGGAAATATTAAACTTGGAACATTACAGTCAGGAAAATACAGATATTTGACAGAAGAAGAAAAAAATAGCATGGTATAAATTAACCATGCTTTTTTTCATAATAAAATAAAAATACATCTAAGTAAATAGATGTATTATATAAATTAAAAACATTTCTGCTTTTTTTTGATTCTAGTGTTTTCTTTTCCTAGCAGCTTCTGATTTCTTTTTTCTTTTTACGCTAGGTTTTTCATAATGTTCTCTTTTACGAATTTCTGCAAGAACTCCATATTTTGCACATTGTTTTTTAAATCTAGCTAAAGCATTATCTAAGCTTTCATTATCCTTAATCTTTATACCTGGCATTTACTTTCCCTCCCTCCAGTTTGGGAAATACTTTTTTATATATAATAGTTTATTACTAAGTATTTCTAAATTTACTATTAAATTATACAATATTTTTATATATAAGTCAAGGAATAAAAGGAAAATTATGTAAAAGAAAAAATAATAAATAATCATATTTGTGAAATTTCTATCATAAAAAAAAAGAGGAGTTGACTATATTTTTTTAATAATATATAATTATTTAAGAAAAAAATAGTAGAAAAGGGGATAGAATTTTGGATAATTTTAATTTTAATAATGATGAATTTGATGAAAAAGAAGGTAAATTAGATAAGAAAAAAATATTGACAAATGCTCTATCTATAGGTGGAGGAATTGTATTTAGTGTTATTGTACTATTTTCACTATATATAGTTTTTAGGCCACAAGTAAATGATGAGCAAATTACAAGTGATGTTTTTACACAAGAACAAATTGATAGGTTAGAAAAAGCAGCAAAAATAATTGAAAAAGATTTTTTATATGAATATGATAAAGATAAGATGGTTGATGGTGCAATAGAAGGAATGGTTAATTCTTTAGAAAATGTTTATACTTATTATGAAACAGAAGAAGAATTCCAAGAAAGTTTAAATAGTGGTTCAAATAGTAACTATGTTGGAATAGGTGTACATTTAACTTATGATAAAGATAATGATGCAATTAGAGTACTTGGTACAGTTCCTAATTCGCCTGCAGAAGCAGTAGGAATACAATCTGGAGATGTAATATTAAAAGTTGATGATTTAATTATTAACTTGGATACATATACAGAAGGAGTCAATGCAATAAGAGGTGAACAAGATACAAAAGTAAAATTAACAATAAAAAGAGGGGAAGAGTTACTTGAAGTTGAAGCTACAAGAGCAACAATTACAGAAAATAATGTTACATCAGAGATAATTGACGGAATTGGATATATAAGAGTTTATGCTTTTGATAATGGTATATATGATCAATTTAAAGAGGCATACTATGCTTTAAGAGATCAAAATATAAAAGGCTTAGTAATCGACTTAAGAAATAATCCAGGAGGATATGTAAGTGATACAATAAATATGCTAAATTTATTATTGCCAAAATGTGATGTGTTAAGACTTGTAGATAAAAATGGAAGCGAAAAAGTATATAAAACAGATGATAAAGAACAAATAGACATACCTCTTGCAGTAATTGTAAATCAAAATAGTGCGAGCGCATCTGAAATATTTTCAAGTGCAATAAAAGACTCTCAAAAGGGTGTAGTAGTTGGAACACAAACTTTTGGAAAAGGTGTTGTACAATATGTTGAAGTAATAAAAGGACATGGTGCAATAGATATAGTTGCCGCACAATACTTTACACCAAGTGGAGTTGTAATACAAGATAATGGAATAGAACCTAACTATATTGTTGAAGTAGAAGAAGAATATAAAAATAGTACATATATTCCAAGAGATAAAGATACGCAATTACAAAGGGCTTTAGACTATATTAAAGAACAACTGTAACATAAATGATACAAAGCAAAGGAAATAAAAATAAAATAGCGTAGTATTTAAATAAAAATGCTACGCTAATTTACATATAATTGAAATAAAGTAAAAATGATACTTTGACAGTTTCGCTAAAAAATGATATAATTCGCATTGTAAGAGGTGATATAATATGGTTTCAAAAGATTCATTAATGAAGATTAGACAAGATGTTGAAAACTATGTTGGTCAAGAAATATGCGTTAAAGCTAATGTAGGAAGAAACAAATGTATTGAAAGGAAAGGATATATCGATAGCACTTATACTAATTTATTTGTGTTTAGAGATTCTGAGACTGATAGCAAGTTATCCTATAGTTACTCAGATTTAGTAACTAATACATTGGAATTAAGTTTGCCAACAGGGGAACCTATTACAAGATATGATTTTTCTACACCAAAGTATACAAGATTATAATGTGTAAAAGGCAATCAAATAGAGGGTTGAAAAGATATATGAAACAAAAGAGCTAAATTATTTAAATTTAGCTCTTTTATTATTATATTTTCGGTTAAGGAGAGTATATAAATGTATGTTATAGTAAGAAAGAATTTATCTATTGCTGAATACTTTAAGTATTCAACTAATATATAATATGAACATAATTATTTTTTGTTACTTAGTAATATTTAATTTTTTTTAAAATATATATGTACTAAATGAGGAGGAGAAAAATGAATATTAGTACAAATAATATGAAATTAAATCTAAATAAATCTAAGATAATAGAAAAGGATGAAAAGTGGGTAGAACAGGATATTATAGTACCAGATAATATGCCGGATGCCATAAAGATAATAAATATATCTTCAATGCCGTATATTAATGATATTGAAATAAATAATGGAAGGGCAAAAATTGTAGGAAAAATAAATTACTCAGTTATTTATAGAGCAAATGATGATGAGATGAACATAAGAGGACTTAACGTATCTTATCCTTATACTGTAAATATAGAAAATAATAATATAAAAAATAAGGAAGATGTAATAGTAGACTCAAAATTAAAAAATATTATTTATTCTTTACCTAATGAGAGAAAAATAGCTATAAAAAATGAAATTACGTTTGAACTAAATATTACTGAAAAAGTTACAGTAGATATAATTAAAGATTTTCAAAAATGCGAAGATATTGAATATAACAAGTGTAATAATTCTTTTGATAATATTAAAGAAAGAAAAAGAAATATTATTTCTTCTACAGAAGATGTAATGCTTCCTAAAGAGGCAAATGCTGTATATGAAATACTCAAAATATGCCCTAAGATAAAAGACACAGAATATAAGGAAAGTTACAATAAGCTTATGCTAAAAGGTGTTATTGAACTAACTATATTATACTTGGGTGAAAACAGAAATATTTGTACAGAGAAATTAGAAGTACCTTTTTCTTCTATGGTTGAGCTTGAAAATATTTCGGATAATTCAAAATTTAAGATAGATTATTGTATTAGAGATTTTAATGTAAGAATTAATCCAGATATAGATCAAAAAACTCTTAATGTAGAATATAAGATAGAAAGTAATATAACAGTTTTTGAAAGAGAAGATATAGAATATATAGATGATTTTTATAGTAGAACTAGAGAATTAAAATATGATATAAATAATATAGATATATCTGCTAGCGAATATGATGTTGAAAAAGAAATAAATATTTCTGAAACAATAAGCGATATTATACCGGAAAATAGTAGAATCGTAGAATATGACCTAGATACCTCTGGTGTAGTACCAACTTTAGAAAATAATAATATTAAAATAAATGGTGTAGCTAAATTAAATATCATAACTCAGGATAAGGATACTGGAGAATTAGAAAATAAAACTATAGATATAATGGTAGACCAAACATTTCCAATAGAAGATGCTTGGCAGAATTCTAGTATTAATATAAAAATTAAAGATGTTAAGTTAAACGTTGTTCAAAATGGTAATAATGTAGATATTAAAATAACAATTTATGCTGTTGTTAATGTTGAAAATATTGTTGGAATTAATTCTATTGAAAAAATTGAAGATGCACCAATAGACTTAAAAGATATTAGCAGTATAAATATTTATGTTGTAAAACCTGGTGATAGTATTTGGAAAATTGCTAAAAAATATAAAACTAGTATGGAAAATATTATTAAGACAAATAATCTTGAAAATCCAGATTTAATAGATATAGGTCAGAAAATATTAGTTATTAGATAATGAGAGCTAAATATTATAGACTATCTTTAAGGCAAATGAAAAAGGAAAAATCATTTGCCTTTTTTCTAATTCTCTTAGTAGTATTTTCAAGTTTAACTACTCTATATATAAAGGTAATTGAACCCATACTTATACAATTTACTCAGGCAAATGCTTATACTTTAGCAATGAAATCTACAGAACAAGCTATAAGGTCAAATTTACAAAATATTACATATGATAGTATAATTTCAGAAATTACAGATGAAAATGGAAAAATAGTGGCTTTACGCACGAATACGAACGAATTAAATAGAATTTCTAATAATCTAGCAATAGATATAGAGGGAAATATTGCAAAGCAAGATGAAAGTAGTATTAAAATTCCATTAGCACTGTTTTTTAATACTGGCATATTTGGTGGAGCTGGAGTTAGAGTGAAGATAAAAACTGTTCCTCTTGGAGATACAAAAATAGAATGCATTTCTCAGTTTGATAGCGTTGGGATTAATCAAACTCGACACAGAATAGTACTAAATATTAAAACATACTTTACAATAATCGCTCCTGTGTATTTAAGAAATGAATGCTATGAAAAAGAAGTAGTCCTTGCAGAAACTATATTAAATGGAGATATACCAAATACATACTATAATCTAGATTTGCAAAAAGAGGATGAACTAATTAACTTGACCAACTAAAATAACATGTGATAAAATACACTTAGGTGATAATAAATGAAAGTATTAATTGCAACCAAAAATCCAACAAAGATAGAAGGAGCTAAAAGGGCTTTCTCAAGATTTTATAAAGACTTCGAAATAATAGGCATACCTGCTTCTTCAAATGTAAGCGATGAACCTGTTAATGAAGAACTCTATTTAGGTGCTAAAAATAGGGTAGCTAATATTAAAAAATATGCAAAAGATAATAATATTGATGCAGATTATTATATTGCTATTGAGTCTGGTATTACAAATCAGCTGGGAGTATGGTTAATAATTAATATGGCGATTATAGAAGATAAAAATGGCAAGGTGAGTGTTGGAAGTAGCTCCGGTTTCCCTGTTCCAGATAAATATGTAGATGAAATAATCTCAACAGATTTGGGTAAAGTTATGGATAAAATATTTAATGAAACAGAATTAAGATCAAAACAAGGTGGCGTTGCTTTACTTACTAAAGATGCAATTACAAGATACGATCTTACAGAACAGGCCTTCATTATGGCTCTTACTAAATTTGTAAATGATAATATATGGGATTAACTTAGATTTTTTTTCTAAGTTTTTTTCAATATAGTAAAATAAGGTGGGATAACTATGAATAATTTAAATAATATTAAAGTGATATTTATAGATATAGATAAAACTCTTACAAATGACGATAAAAAAGTTACTCAGGAAAATAGTTTAGCCATAAAAAAGGCAGTAGAAAAGGGGATTATGGTTGTTTTATGCTCTGGTAGAAGCTTTGCTTACGCTGGAATGAAAGCTAAAGAGGCAAATGCAAGTGAGTATTTAATTACAAGCAATGGCGCTCAAATTTATGATTATAAGAGCTCTAAATCACTCTATGAAAACCCTATATCAAAAGATACTTTTGCTAAATTATTTAATGAACTTAGAAAAATGAATATAGAATGTATTTTAAATACTTCAACTACAAGATTTGGTACAAAAAATTTAAAAAGAAAAATAGATAAAAGTGAGTCTTTCTTTGAAAATATTAATGATATTGGAAATGAAAATATACTTCAAATAGTCGTCGAAGCAAGTTCTTTTGAACTAATGGACAAGTTAATAGCAGAAATAAAAAAATATGAAGACTTAGTTATTTTAAATCTTTCAAGAAAATATTTGGAGAATAATAGAAATGAAAATGACTACTATGCAGATATTAATAATTTTACTGTAAATAAGGGAGAGGGTATAAAGAAATTCCTAGAAATATTTAATATAAAAAAAGAAGAATCATTATGCTTTGGTGATTATGTGAATGATTTGGATATGTTTGATGCCTGTTGTTTTAAAGTTGCAATGGAAAATGCAAGTGAAGAGTTAAAGAAAAAAGCAGATTTTATTACTTTATCTAATAATGACTCGGGTGTAGCTTATTTTATTAACAACTATATAATAAACAATTATATAGGTTTACAATAGATATGACACACTAATATATAAAAAAAGGAAATACCT
>JBJEXW010000041.1:0-31371 GCA_051886195.1 Clostridia bacterium | reverse complement strand
ATAAGGTATTTCCTTTTTTATATATTAGTGTGTCATATCTATTGTAAACCTATATTCTTTTTAATTTAAATATTAAATCTAATCTATCTTGATTTTTTTCTAATTCATTCTCATCATATTCAATGTTAGAACAATCATTACTTATTATATATGATATATCTTGTATGTCATAATATGAATTATTAATTCTTTCAAGTAACTTATTATATTTATCATCATAAATAGAAATTTTATTAAAACAATTTATTGCACTTTCTAACGAATTTAAAATATTATTATTAAATAATTCGTCAATTTTGGATAAGTTAGTTACAATTTTTTCTGAATTTTGAAATATTTTTTGCCTTTTAAATAACTGCTCATCTTCTCCAATTATTAAGTTAGCATTATTTATCTCATTTAGTTGATAATATAATAAATCTAATTTTAATTGCTTTTGTTTATCATCACCATAATTTTTATTTAGTTCATTTTTTATGTCTGTATATTTATTATATAAGACCTTATATTTTTCTTTTATATCTTTAATATCGTCAACTGAATAATTATCTAGGTAATATATATGATTTTGAACATTCATTAATTTTTGATTGTCCGATTGTCCATGAATATCTATTATTTCTTGCATAAAGCTCTTTAACTGACTAACCGTAACCATTCTACCATTTATCTTGCAAAGATTTCTTCCATTTTCATATACTTCTCTTGATACTATTATATTTCCATCTTCAGATAAATAATTATTAGGAAGATATATACACACTTCAATTAATGAATATTCTGCTCCTTTTCTAATCATATCTTTTGAGAATCTCCCACCGCACACTATATTTAGAGAATCAATAATTAATGATTTTCCAGCACCAGTTTCTCCCGTAAGCACATTGAATTCTTCATTAAATGAAATGTTTATATCATCTATTATTCCAATATTTTTAATGTGTAAATTTGTTATCATATTCCACCTCAAACATTTGTTCATACAAATAATATAACATAAACAAATGTTTGTCAACATTTTTAACATTAAAATAAAAAAAATCCCAGATAATATATATCCAGGATTATATTTTACTATTCTTCATCTTCTTCAATACCTTGTTGTTTTAAGAATCTAGAATAAACATCTTTTAATAAATCTTCGTCTGTAAGAGTATCATAAACTTGCTCTCCATCTTCTTCTTTAATTTCAAGAATTACAACTTCAACTTCTTCATCGTAATCTTCTTTAAGTTCAGATACAATTAAAAATGATCTTCCATCTTCAAGAACAACTACATCAAGCTTCTCAAAAGTTACTTCTTTACCATTTTCATCTGTTAATACTAAAATTGGTAATGATTCTTCATCTGAAGATCCACATCCGCCACAAGTTCCACATGAACCTGAGCATCCAACTAATTCTTCATTATCCATTTTATTTCCTCCTTAATTAGTTTGTTATATATTTAAATGCTATTTAGAAAGCATATTTAAATATCCTTCTAAAATATATGTTGCTGCAAATCTATCAGCAACCCTATTTTTTTCTTTTTGAGATATATTCATTTCTCTCATGGTTCTATACGCTGAAACAGTAGTAAGTCTTTCATCCCACTTATGAACTTTTAGTCCAAGTTCTTCAAGCTTTGGAATCAGCTCATCAACTTTTTCTGTTTTTAGCGATTTAGTACCATTCATATTCTTAGGATACCCTATAACAACCTCTTCAAAATCATATTCATTCATTAACTTTCTAATTCCAGCAATGAATTTTTTGTCACTACCATTTATAATAAGAGTTTCAAGACCTTGAGCTGTTATACCTAATGGATCTGATATAGCGAGTCCTACTCTTACATCTCCATAATCTATTCCTAATATTCTTTTCATTGTTCACCTTATAAGTCTAGATATTTCTTAATCATTTCTTGTAATAAGTCATCTCTTTCAATTTTGCAAATTAATGCTCTTGCATTGTTATGAGAAGTAATATATGTAGGATCTCCAGATAATATGTATCCAATTATTTGACTAGTTGGTTCATATCCTTTGTCCTTTAGAGCAGCCACAACTTGCTCCATAATTTCCTTTACTCTTTTAGATTCATCTTTTTGTGGTTTAAAAACTGTAGTATTTTGATCCATATAAATCACGCTCCTTAAACTATATATTTAATCAAAAAATTGCATTCTATTTTTTTCTAAATAATCCAAATCCACCTTTACTCTTTCCAGTTTCTTCTTTAGTATAATGTTCTTCTTTTATACTAACATCTCCTTTTGTTGGATAAATTGTATTAATAATTTGATTTAGATTTTCCTGAAATTCTTTTGTAAAACTAGAAAATTTATTTGAGTACTTATATACCATATCAATATATTTCTTGTAGTTTTCAACGTCAAATGGTAATATAAAATATTGCATTCTCTTAGGATTAAATAATTCATCAAACATCTTAAGATCATAACTAGTATATGTTGCAATGCCATCAACAATGTCTCTTGATGATAGACTACAATCAACATATTTATTTATTACTATTTTAATTTTTTCCATTCCAATTCCACGTTGCTTTAACTCTCTTAAGAACATTGTTATTTGACTTATATTAAGTATATTCATATCTTGCACAATATATATGTCTTGAGCAAGTCTAAAATAGTCTAAAGGTGTACTAAAATCTGCATCTATTAACACAACATTATTATTTTTTACTATTGTATCAACTAAAAGACTTGGATTATATGATTTTCTATCTTCTCCTGGTACTGCAGTATAAATGCTTAGTTTATCATAAATAAGTGGTTCATTTTTTCCACTTGATGCATACTTTAAACTATCTCCTGCAATATTTCTTTTTCCAGTATTATCATATGTATATATTGTGTATAAATCTCTTTTTCTAGTCATATCAACTAAAGCAGTTTTTATCTTTTTTCTTGCTAAATATGTCCCTATTGCATTTATACAAAATGTTGTTCCAACTTTTGGTGCACCTACAAAACATACAGTTTTTCTATAATCTTTTGGTACATCAAAATATTGCTTTACAACTTCTTTTTCTACTACTTGTGTTATTACTTTTGGTACTTCTTTTACAACTTCCTTTACAACTTCTTTTTCAACTATTTTTTCTTTTGGAACTTCTTTTATAACAATTTTTTCTGCAATATCATTTCCTTTTTGAATTTCAAATGAATTATTCTTTTCATTTGTTACAGCTGTAGTTTGTTGTACAGGTTGCTGAGGAATTTGAAGATTGCTCATACTTAATATACTTTTATATGATTCACTATGTTCCTCTAAATACGCTGTTATATCTTTTGGTAAACATTTAATTATAATTGCCATTTGCTCAGTAGTGTATTGTGGAACAATTCTATCAAATATTTCGCAATACTTGCTAGTATCACCATTTAAATTTTTAAAATACGCAATTATTTTTCTAAGCTCTAATTCACTTACTTCTGCTGCATTATATACATCATTAGCAGAAGTATTATTATCATAATACTTTCTTGCTTCTTTTTTTGTGGTTGGTGAATTTATTGCAGCACAAACTTTTCCTTTAGTTCTATCTGAACCAGTAAGCGTAGTATAAACACCTAAAACAAATAATCTCGCAAGAAAATTATCTCCTAATTTTCTTCTTTCTGAAGCTATAATAATTAAATTTCTTGCCTCAAAATTATTTGTAATTCCATCAATATATTCAAACAGCAATTTATCTGCTTCTGCATAACTTTTAGTTGGCATTTTTTCCAATTCTTCGTTAAGTACAGCTCTATCATAATCTCCAGTTGCAATTTCGCTACTAAAGTTTTTAAAATAGTATGCTACTTTGTATTCTATCTTTTCTTTATACTTCTCTTCATAGAATTTGACAATGCCCTTTACAGTATCTTCATTACTTATTCCAAAAAGTACCTTCATATTCTCTATCCCTTCTAATCAATTTAGTATTAGGTTATATATTAATTATAATATTATTCAAAATTACATTTATAATTTAAACTATAAAAAATGCATACACTAATGGTAGACATTGAACAACTACCATAAAAATTGAAATTCCAACAACAAGTTGTTGACCAATTATTTTTTCTGCTATTACTTCTGATCCTATTACATAGTATTTATATAAAGCATAAATCATAAATAATGTAACAAAAGGCCATGAATATTTTTGTATCATAACTAATATATTCAAAGCTCCGTCTAAAACCACATCATTTGTAACTGTATTTGATGCTGCAAAAACTAGCTCATTAACAAAAGCTAATAGCATAGCTACAAATATTGATGAAGTTATAACTTTTTTATATGCCATAACGATTCCCCCATTATCTAAATAATTAAATTTATACATATATAATTATATTATAAATAAATTCAAATATCAAGTGATAGTTTTCAAAAAGTAGTAAAAACGTTTTATTTTACATAAAAAAATTGTAAAGTAATATAAATTACCTTACAATTTTGATACTAAAGGTTAATTTTTCTCTTCATTTTTCTAAATTCTCTTTTACCTGTTTTCATTAAACCACATATAGTTTCATTTCCCATATATCCAATACATGTACCTGCTATTATACCTATTAAAGTTCCCTTTACAAAATCCATTTTAATTCTCTCCTTTCTTACTAATATTCTTATCCATTTTTATATTTTTTAAACTGACAATTATTTCATAAAATCCAATTAATAAGAAAAAAATATAAAATAAAATTTTTGTAATTTTTTCAGATAAATGTTTACTAAAAAAAGTACCAATAATTGCTCCTAAAGATAAAAATACAATTCCTTTTATATACTTACTTTTATCATTTTTTATATTTTTAAAATTTTTTATTGATATTACAACTCCTACACAAATAAAAAGTAGTAAATTATATGTTCTGGCTTCATTTAAATCTAAAATCTTAAAAAGCATACTAAATAATATAAAAATTGATCCTCCACCAATTCCAAGTCCAGATAAAAATGAAGAAATACATGCAATTATATATATCATATAATCCTCCACAAACTTATACTAGTTACAATTACTAAGAAAATTCCTGAAATCAAATTTAATATTAAAGGATTAATTTTCTTCATAACAATATTTCCTAGAATTCCAAATGTTAAAGATATGATTACTAAAATGAATGATATTTTTAGTTCTATATTGCTTTTATTAATATAAAATATAAACGTAGGAATAGAAATTAAAGGCATTATAGTTAAAGATAATTCTCTTGATTTTTTTGTATCTTGCTTTAAAATATATACTAAATAAAATATTAAAAGTTGTCCTGCTCCACTTGTAAAAATTCCATTTACTACTCCTATTGCTATAAAAATTAATGATTCCATATTAATATTATTTGAATAATATTTAAAATATATAAAAATTTTTAATAAAAGTTAAAAATAAAAAACTAGGAAGTAAAAACCTCCTAGTTATTTTATAATTCTTCAACTATATAATCTTTATATTTATTATATTGTGCTTCATTGCATTCAACAATAAGAATTGTTCCTTTTTCTTCATAGTCTGTTGATATAACATTTGCATGCTCATTTAAATATGAAACAATACTTCCATGTTCAAATGGAATTAACATTTTGCATTTTTTATAATCACTAAATATATTAGCTATTATCATATCTAGTAATTCATCCATTCCTCTTTTTTCTTTAACAGAAAGATAAATCTCATTTTCGTCAACAAGTGGAAGCTTATCTAACATATATTCAGATTTGTTATATACATAAATAATCGGAATATCTGATGCTCCTATTTTTTCTAATGTTTCTTTTGTCACTTCTATATGCTCTGCAAAGTCAGGATCAGAATAGTCTATTACCTCTAACAACAAGTCAGCATTTTTTATTTCTTCAAGAGTAGATCTAAATGCTTTTACTAAATCATGTGGTAGCTCACTAATAAATCCAACTGTATCAGATAATAAAAATTTTCTGTTATCATCCAATTCTATCTTTCTAACTGATGTTTCAAGAGTAGCAAATAGCATATCTTCTTCAAACACTTTTTTTTCATCATCTTTTACAAACCTATCTATCATATAGTTCATTAATGTTGATTTACCAGCATTTGTATAACCTACTAAAGAAACTAAAGGAATATCAGATTCCTCTCTCTTTTTTCTTTGTACTTCTCTATCTTTGGATAACTCTTCAAGTTCTTTTCTTAAATCAGTTAATTTATCTTCGATTCTTCTTCTATCAAGTTCAATTTTCTTTTCTCCAGATCCTTTATTAAAAAATCCATAGCCTCCTCCTTGTCTTCCAAGTGAACTATGCATTCCAACAAGTCTTGGCATCATATATTCAAGCTTTGCTACCTCAACTTGAAGCTTTGCCTCTTTAGTTCTAGCTCTTCTTGAAAATATCTCAAGTATTAATGCAGTTCTATCTAAAATCTCACAATTAATAATTTTAGAGAGATTTCTAATCTGTTTTCCAGAAAGCTCGTTATTAAATATAATCATATCAACATTTAATGCTTCTACCTTTCTAGCTATTTCTTCTGCCTTTCCTTTTCCAATATATAAAGAATTATTAACTTCAGTTAAATTTTGAACTTCTCTTCCAACCACTTCTATATCACAAGCTGAAGCTAAATTTTCAAGTTCATCCATAAGTTTCATAAATCTATCCGGAAAGTCTATATTTGCTCCAACAAGTATTGCTTTTTCTTTTTCTTGTTTCATATAATCACCGAGCTAATTATATCATAAAGTAAAAATAAAATAAAGAGTAAGTATTTTTCATTACTTACTCTTTGGATACCAAATATCTATTTTTTCATCACTTAAAACTTTATTTGGATTATCAATCATTATTTTATTATAAATTTCTTCGTTTTTTATAGTCTTTTTTATTAATTTAATACATTTTTCGTAAATATCATATACTGTTGTATTGTGAGAATCAGTTCCTAAAAAATGTACCATATTTCTTTTCAGCATTTTTTTTACATTTTTCTTAGCATTTTTTCCATATTTTCCACTAATACTTCCTATATTCGATTGAATTAACACTCCTGACTCTATTAAAGGAAGTAAATTATTAATATCTTTTGTAACAAAATCATACCTTTCTGGATGCGCAAGTATTGGAATATAACCTTCATCTTGTAGTTTATTAAATTCTTCATACACATTCATTGGTACAATATTATTAAATAAAGGTAATTCAACTAAAATATATCTAGAATCGGCTAAAGTACAGACTTTTTTCTCTTTTACTAAGTTTATTAAGTTATTAGTAAAAAAAACTTCATTTCCTGCATATACTTCTAATTCTATGTTTTCTAACCTAAATAGTTCATTTAATTTTTCTATATTATTTACATATTCTTTATTTACTAACTCACTATCATGAATAATGTAATGAGATGTAGCAATAATTCCAGTATACCCTATTTCTTGTGCTTTTTTACCCATTTCTATGCTAGAATAAGTATCTAAAGCACCATCATCAGTATACGGAACAATATGGCAATGCATATCTAACATATAATTTACTCCTCCTAAAGAGAAGCAGAGTAAATATTGCTATCTACTCTGCTTATATATTTATTTTTCAATAACATATTTTTGATAAGATTTTGCGTACTCTTTTCTTCTTTCTGTTGATATTTGATTTAATATTATACCTGGTATTTTTCCTCCTACAGATTCTATAGCTTTTTTAGTGTTTACTAGTGCTTCTTTTTTAGTTTTTCTTGATGAAGCTACAATAAACATATAATCTACTTTATTTACAAATAATAAGGCATCTGTAATAATTGAAGCAGGTGGTGTATCAATAATTATTAAATCAAATTCTTTTTTTAGAAGTTCTAATAAAAACTCAATATCAGCTGTACCTAATAGTTCTGATGGATTGAATGGTACAGGACCAGATGATAACAAATAAACATTTGATACTTCTGTATCTTGAATTTTAAGAGTAAGCTCTTCCTCTATTTTTTGTGCATCCTCTTCTTTTAAATTTCCTCTTAAATTTTTTAAAAGATCAGATAAACCTGTTCTATTAGACTTTTTAAATATTCTATGTTGTCTTCCTTTTCTTAAGTCTGCATCTATAATTAATACTTTTTTACCATATTGTGCACATGATATAGCCAAATTAGCTGTAACCCAACTTTTACCTTCGCCAGCATTAGAACTTGTTAAACATATTACCTTACTTTCATCATTTTCAAATAAATATAGTAAATTTGTTCTAAATAATCTGAAAGATTCAGACACTGGTGAACGTGGAAAATCATTAACAATTATCTCACTTTTTTCCATTTTAACCATCCTCCTTCACTTTCATCTTCTAACTTAGGTATAGAAGCAATTACAGGTATATTAAGTAAGCTTTCTATATCTTTTTCATCTTTTATTGTATCATCAAAATAAACAAAAATAAATATAACGCCACAAGATAATACAAGTCCAATTACAGCAAATAATAATATATTTTTTATAGTCCCTATATTATATGGTACATCACTTGGTTCAGCAACATCTATTACAGATAAGTTATCTATTTTATATATTTCATTAACTTTTTCTCTGAATACTTCTGCAAGAGAATTTGCTATATCTGCACTTAATTTTGAGTCACTATTAGATACTGTAATTTCAATTAATTCAGTATCATCTTTAGATGTTACAGATACTCCAGATATGAATTCTGAAATTGTCATATCTAGTCCCAATGAATTTATTACTTCTTTAGCTATTGTCTTACTTCTTATTATTTCACTATATGTTGAAACAAGTTTTGAGTTTAAAGTAATATCATTTTGTGTTATTGCTTCACTATTTGTATTATTTTCAGATTGTGTTGTAATATCTTTAGATTTTGAAAGTACAAATGTTGTACTAGATTTGTACATAGGTGTTACTAAAAATTTAGAATATATTAGACCAAGTAACGCAAATACTACTACGGTTATTACAATATATTTTATTTTATTTTTTAGAGCATATAATAATTCGATTATATCTAACTCTTCCATTTTATCCTCCCTTAAGCACGTATTTTAATTATAACATGCATTACATAAAAATGCAACATTTTTGCATTTTTTTATCAAAAAATATATTATCTTGGCCTTTGCCAAGATAATATTATTTGTTAAGTATTACTTCTACAATTTCAGGTCTATTAAAAAGTCTTATTGGAATTGATGCTTTTCCTATTCCTGAACTTGTAATGAGTGTTGTATTATTTAATTTATATTTGCCATACGAATATTTTGGAAATAATTTTCTTCTTGGAGAAAATAAACATAATTTTCCAATTCTAATAAGTCCTCCATGAATATGTCCAGAAAAAATTAAATCTACTCCTAATTTTTCATATAATTCAAAATTTTCAGGATCATGAGCAATTAGTATATTAAATTCATTAATATTTATGTCTTTTAATTTATTTTTCATATATTTAATATACTTTTCTTTTTTTTCTTCTGTTAAAATTTTGGGTTGCATATTTTCTCTAAATTTTAAAGCATTAATTTTAATTTCTTCTTTTCCCCTTTTAAAATAAACGCCTTCATTAACTAATACATTTACACCATTATCTCTTAATAGCTCTATATATTTTTTATATGACTTATATCCTAACTTTCTTTCATGATTTCCTATAGAATAAAATGTAGGATAATTACTATAAATTTCTTTTAAACTTGTTATAGAACTGTTAACATCCTTGGTTGAATCATCAATTATATCGCCACTCATAATTATTATATCTGGATTTATTTTTTTTACTTTTTTTATAAACTCCTCATTGTTTTTACCAAATATTTTAGAATGAACATCACTAATATGTACAATTTTCATATTATTAAAATTATCTGGCAATTTAGAATTTTTTACTTTATATTTTGTTATCTTAAGACAATTATTGCTTATATTTATTAATATTAACAAAACTATTGCTATTATACATATAGCTAAAATCATATAAAATATAGTCATTTTTTTCACCTTTTAAGATTATAATACATTATTTGCAATAATACAAGAATAGAGATGTAGATTACTCCACATCTCTAATATCTATTTTAAGATAATATTTGCAAATTCTTCTCCAATTTTTCTAATTTCCTCTAAATCATATTCAGAAGGATTTAGTTTTACTCTAATAGGTTCGTATGGCATATTAAATTTAAGCATATTAAATCTATTTGAAATATTTAGTGCAGCTTCTCCACTCCAAGCATAAGATCCAAAAGATAAAGCATACATTCCTTTATTTAAAATTGGATTTAATATAGACATCACTTCATAAATCGGTGGTAAGGCATCTGATAAAATAGTTGGTGACCCAAGAATAATTCCATTTGAACTTGCTAAATCTTTTTTAGCATCTTCCATATTATCTGATTGTAAATCATATTCTTTTATTTCCACATCACATTTACTTAAACCATCAATAAATGCTTTTGCCATCTTTTTAGTATATCCATATGATGAAACATAACAAATTGTAATTTTAGGTTTTTCGTTTCTTTCTTCTTCACACCATTTTTTATATGTCTGAATATACTTATTGACATCTTTTCTAATAATCATTCCATGTCCTGGACAAATATAATCTATTGGTATAAGACTTATTTTATTTAATGCATTTAATAAAAATGGTTTCTTAAATGGGCTTAAAATAACATCAAAATAATATTTATATTGCTCTACTATTGTTTCATCTTGTAGAACGCCATTTGGTTCTTCTAAATCATTATATATTTTTGAGCTAGCATAATGTACTCCAAAAGAATCACAAGTAAATAGCATCTTATCTTCTTTCAAATATGTATACATTGAATCTGGCCAATGTAACATTGGAAAAGCAAAAAATTTAAGTTCTTTACCACCTAAATCTAAACTATCATTTGCTGTAAGTACATTAGATTTGAAATCAAAATTAATAATGTTTCTTACAAAATCTATTGCCATCTTAGTTCCACAAATTTCTATATTCGGATTAAGTTCTAAAAGTTTACCTATTGAACCTGAATGGTCTGGCTCTGTATGATTAACAATTAAATAGTCTATATCTTTTATATCTGCATATTTTTTTATATTTGATATAAATTCATCACAAAATTCATTTTTTACAGTTTCAACTAATGCAATTTTATTTTTCCCTTTTATTAGATAAGAATTGTATGATGTTCCATATTTTGTTTCCATTATTACATCAAAAACTTTTAAATTCTCATCTAATACACCAACATAATATACATCTTCTTTTATTTTCATACTAAAACCTCTCTATTTTAATTTAATCTTAATTTTTACCGGTTGGTGATCACTATATGAGAAGTTATTTTCTATAGTTTCAACACCTTTATTTTCTATATTAGGACTAATTATATAACCATCTATAACATATAACTGAGTTTTTTCATAGCTTCCACTATATTCTTCGTTTAATAATCTAGATGTCGGTTTTCCTGTGTCTGTTACAAACTTCCAACCTTCAGGTAAATAATCTTTTGATATTTGAGTTGGAACAAAATTGTTTGTATTTACAACAGGAAATTTTTCTATGTCTACATCTGGAAAGGTTTGATTAAAATCTCCTCCAGCAATAACGTAATTCCCTTTTTCGTATTCTTCTTTCATATTAGACAACAATATATCTAATTGCTCAACTTTTCCATCTTCTTTTCCATATGCATCTAAATGAATATTATATACTACAAGTTGTTTATCTGAATCTTCTATATCTATTCTTTGCTCAAGTAAACAATTTTTATACATAACAGCTCTTTTTGGCCAACTATACGCACTTGGCAAAGCTATTCTTGTTGCCTCTTTTACATTATATTTATTTAGTGTCATTACTCCGCTTTCAACATGACCGACTGTATTAAACACAGGATATGGAATATATAGTGATTTAAACATATAAGCAAATGTAGCTGTTCCATCAAATTCATCTTTTAATCCATCATATTCATTTATTTTATATGATCTTTTGGCGTTTGTATCAACCTCTTGAAATAAGTATATATCTGCATTTTGTGTTTCAATGAAATTTTTTACAGCAGCTAGATTTTTAGTAACGTTAGTAGCATTTTTAGGACGTACATTCTTTCCTCCATCCATGAAAAAATCTTGTGTATTATCTAAAGATAAATATCCTAAATTATATGTAATAACATTCAAAGTTTCTCCACTTTTAAGTGTTTTGGTACTTTGGCCATCTATTGAAAGAGTTTCCCTATCTTCAGGAAAATACTCAGAAAAAACTAAAATTGAAAATCCTAAAAGGAATATTACAAGTATTATTGATACTATTGCAATTACAACTTTATACCATGTCTTAGGCATAACAATCATCCTCCGGAGTAAATTATATAATATATAGATAGTAAAAACAACATTTTTTTACAAAAAATAACAAATAATTATTTTCCAGTAACAGGTAGTTTCTCTTCGACATACGCATTATCATTGAGTATTTGTACATTTATATTATCATTTTCATTTAATATTTCTACTAATATTTCTTTTTCTATTATTTTATAATATTCATTAGTCTTTTTTTCTTTTATATAATATCTTCCTAATGGTAATTCTTTTGTTTGAGCATATCCAAACTCATCTGTAACTAAAGTATCTACAACTTTATTATCTTCATCTAATATATCAAATTCAACTCCACATAGCGGTGTATTTTCAGGTAAACCAGTATTTTCATTATACTGTTTAGTCTTTTTTATTATCTCTATTTTTCCTTTTTGCTTTTCATTATATATGTTGATTTCTTTGATTTCATTAGGATTTATTTCAACAGTATATGTACTATTATTTAATTTATACTTATCTTTTGCTTTAGTTTCTTTTATAATTATATTTTCACTTTCTATATTAAATAATTTAAATGAAGCTATTCCATTATCGTCTGTAACACATTTATCTATTATATTATTTTCATAATCTAAAATTAAAAACTCTACTCCAGATAATTTTTCTTTATTATCTATATCTATTTTGTTTATTACAATATTACTCTCATATTTTTCAAATTCAATATTTTTTTCAATAATTGTATCAAAATTATTATTTAAAGTTATTGCTAAATCTTGAAAATTAGCTAATTTAGACTTTCCAAATAAAACGCAATTTTCCTTTAAATTTAGTTCTATATTTATATTTGTAATATATGAATTATTAACACTTTCAACAGGTACACTGACCTTATATTCGTTTTTATTTTCTGTCTCTTCTATTATTACATTACCGTCTTGAGTACTAATTACTATATTATTGATATTTCTATCATTAATAGTTATTGTTTTATAGTAATAGTAATTATTATTTATTTTCTCACATTTTTGCTTTGAGCAATCTATTTCTATGTTTATTTCTTTAGAACTCAAATCGCCATCTTTAGAACTATATATTTGCTTTATTACTTCAACTAATTTATCATTTAAATTACTAATTGGTTCAATTAAATTAATGTCAAAATTACCCAAATAACACCATATAGCAAATTGTGAAGCAAATATAGCTTCATCCTCACTATTAAGTTCAAGTTCTTCAATAGATTTATATGGATAAGAATTTAAAACTATTAATTTTAAACCATTATCATTTATTTGATTAGCAACATCAACAAAATATCCAGTTTCAAATTCCTCAGCACCTTTTAATCCATAATTTAAACAATAAGCTGGATATTTTTGATTATCCTTAATGTAATAATATTCATAATTAGGTATCATTTTTCCTTCATATGTTATGTACATATATGGATCTTTTTTACAAAATATTTGATAATCTCCATAATGTATATTTGAATTTTCTATAGCAAATATATTGTTAAAATTTAAACTAAAAATTAAAGCTATCATAATATATAATTTTATTCTTTTAATTAAATTTTGCCTTGCATAAGCATTTATTCTTCGTTTATTACGTTGAATCGTATCAATAACAATGTTTTTGTATTGATAAATTTTTAACATTCAAATCACTCCTTAAAAACTGCTTCTACACATAGCCTTTGATGAGGTGATCCGCTAATGCATGTTATTAAAGTTAATTTATCCAAATCACTTGTATTTAGAACATATAAATCTTTTTCATTAACAACGTATATTCTAGATACCTTATATATTTTTTGAACATTATAATAATTATATTCAATTTCATCTCCATTCTCAAGCAGGGGTAAACTTTGAAAAAAATTGGATGAAAAGCCAGCATTATGAGCAGCAAGACAAATGTTGCCATTTAAATATGAAGTTGTTGGAAAATGTCCTATATAATTATTTAAGATATCTTCTTCTATACTATCTTTTATGGGAATATTGATAAGATTAATTTTAGGAATTGAAATACTCCAATTTTGATTGATAAAAACTTTATTTTCATGATATAAATTTATATTATCTAGAATTAAATTTTTGGGAATTATTTGATTTGATATAATTAGGGGATAAAATAAATACAAAATAAATAAACCGAAAAATAAAACGAATAAAGCAAATAATAACCTTTTTACATACACGCTCTCACCTCCCATTGGCTGTATTCATTATACAATGCAAAATATACAAAGTCAAAAGAAATCGTACCAAAAATATCGACAAAAAAATAAAGTAAGTACAAATATTTTGTACTTACTTTAAAAACTCTTCAAGATATACTTATAATATTATTGCAATAAATGCTAAAACAAATATTAAGCCAATTAAGAAAAATCCAATTGTTCCAAATATTCTTATTAAAAATAAACCAAACTTTGCCATTAAATATACAAAGAAACCAGTTATAATTCCAGATATAAATGCTGAAAACAAAGCTCCTAAAGTTGCAGATACAACTGCCGCATTTATTACATGCAATATAGCACAAGCAATACATGTTCCCCAAAGTCCAATTTCTTCAAAAAATTTCATTACTATTATCCATAAAAATAGTTCAATAAACCATATAATCATAATGATCCCTCCTTATAAAAAATTATTTTTATATATAATTATTACTCAATGTTGTTTGTTCATTATATCATATATTATGTTAAATATCAAATCTTATTTTCTGAATTTTTCTTTAATCTTTGAGAAGAATAAAGCAATAAAAAATATACTAATTCCAATTATTATTATATATTTTATATACTTATATATTGAATATAACACATAAATAAAAGCAATTACCATACAGTAAAAAAAACTATACATTTCACCAGTTATATACTCTCCGAAATCCTTGAAACGTCATTTTTTCAATAAATAACTTATAGGCAACATATAACAAACAAATTATGAAAAATACCAAATTATTTTCAAGTACATAATCGCATCTTCTTGGAAAAGTCCTTGGCGCTAAAATCCTTTTTATAATAATTAAAATACAATATATTAAAATCGCAATAACAAAAATCATATTAATCCCCCTCCTTTAAAAAATTATTTTAAAGATATCTATAAAAAATACAAAAAAATAGTAACACATTTGAATAATAAAATCAATAAGTGTTACTATCATTATCTTCTATTTTGATTAAATCTTTTATAACGTTATAGTACTTTTCATCTTCATCCCAAAATATGTCGTCTCCAACCAGCATATATGCTCTCAGTAAGAACTCTTTAGCTTGATTTTCTTCTTCTATTTCTACTAAAGTTTGTCCTAATCTAAAAAGCACATATGGATTACTTACGCCATTAGGACAATTCTTAGCTTCAAAAAAATAATCTCTAGCTTTATCATATTGTCCATCTTTAAAATATAAATCACCTATAGATACAAAAATCCAGGTTGCTGTTTCATAAGAAGTCTTAGGTTCAGGAATAATATCTAATGCTTCTTTATACTTTCTGTAAGCATCTTTACTATTTCCTTCAACCACAAAATCCTCAGCTGCCCTGCATATTCTTTCAATATCTTCGGTAAAGCCTTTTTTAAGCTGCATATCTTACCTCCAAAATTTAAATAATGAATTCAAATAAAATTATAGCAAAAAAAAATTTATATGTATACATTTTTTTACAAATTTTTTAAAATTCTTTTTTTGACTTTATATATGCTATGTGTTATAATTTTGTTATTAAGGAAGGTAAAAAATATGATAGAAGAAAAATTAGAAAAAACATTATCTGTAACAAAAAAAGGATTTCCTGCTATGTGGGTTCATACTATAAGATTTGCTTCTCCAAATGTTAGATATGGTCAATCTGAAGCAATATGTTCCCCAAATGGCAAAATGACAAAAATAATTCGCACATTACAAAACTATACTAAAGTAAAACATCTAGTAAGAATATCGTCTAAATGTGTATATATTCAATCACGATATAATATCGATGGCAGTATAGTAGAAATATATAAAATAGATTCAATAGATTTTGATAATAGAAAAATAATTTTTAACAAAGTAGCAACTTTTAAAGATGGAAAATGGGATAATTCTTCTTATTTAAAAAAATATAAAGAAGGTATACACTCTACTTTAATGAGATCAAAAAAATTCTATTCATTAAGAGATTTAGATTAAAAAAAAGTCGAGAAGAATTTAATTCTCTCGGCTTTTTATTTTTTTTCAATAGTCAAATAGCTTGAAACACTATCTGATGAATCAAAATAAATATTCATTTCTTGATATTCAACATTATTATTTTCGGTATTATTTTTTAAAGAATAATATCTATATTTATATCCTTCATCAGTTTTTGTACTCTCATATTTAATTCTTAATAATACAAAATATTCTCCCTTTTTTATATCATCTAAATTAATACTACTTTCATCACTATTTTTAGTAATAGATGAAAATTCGATTCTATCTGTTGCTATAAAATAGTCTGTATCAAATACATATTTATCTCCATCTTTATCTTTTAAAACAAGTTCTATATCCTGAAGCTTAGTTACTATTGAATCAGATACCTTATCTTTAAGTTCTCCCTCAAGAATTAATTTTCCATCATCTATTTTAAATTCATTTATATCATATATTTGCTTTTCTATAATAGTTGCAATACCATCTGCACTTGATGCTCCTTTGGTTTTATCTTTATTTAAATTTGATGCGAGTGATATTCCTAATACAATTGCAATTAATATTCCAAATACTAAACAAAATAATATTATTCCTCTATTTTCATCATGTCTTCCAATGTAATTATTTGTTTTCAATTTTATTCCCCCAATATTTTCTTAACAATTCTTCTTTTTCTTCTTTTGAGATAAAAGCGGCATTAACAGAATTTTTATTCATATTAACTATATCCTCATAAGTAATATTTGTACTTTCAATAATATTAATATATTCATTACTTAATGTTGTATTAGAAACTGTCATATTATCTGTATTAATTGTAACTAATATACCAGCTTTAAATAATTTAGAAATCGGATGAGTTGCATATGAATCACATATACACGTTTGAATATTGCTTGTAGGACATACCTCTAAAGTAATCTCATTGTTTTTTATATAATCAAGTAAATTATCGTCTTCTATTGCTCTTACACCATGTCCAATTCTTTTTGTTCCAAAATCTATAGCGCTTTTTATACTTTCAGCACCATCAGCTTCTCCAGCATGAACTGTAAATGGGACTCCAAATTCTACAGCTTTTTCAAATATGTCTTTATATTCTTTTGTATTATATATTGCTTCAGCTCCAGCAAGATCAATAGCACATACTCCTTTTTGTAAATATTTTTTTGCTAGATTTAATGTTTCAAAGTTTTCGTTCATATTATTTTTTCCACGCATTAGACATAATATAATATTTGAAGCAATATCCACTTTATTTTTAGCCTCTATTACAGCTTTGATTACTTCCTCTTGAGTAAGACCTTTTTTAGTATGAAATTGTGGTGCAAATCTAATTTCAGCATATACTACATTTTGAGCTTTTAATTCTTTTAGAAGCTCTATTGTGATTTCAATTATATCTTCTTTAGTTTGCATTATAGATATAGGAAAATCAAAACAAGTTAAATAGTCGTTTAAATTTTTACATTTTTCGCTTGCAATCATTTTAGCTTTTACTTGTTCGTCTGTTAAGTTATATTTTTTCTTTACATATTCAATAGGTATAGAGCCGTCTAAATGAAGATGTAATTCAACTTTTGGCATATTATTTATTTTCTCAATAAGTTTTTTTTCCATTTTTCTACCTCTTTTTTCCTGTATATTTTAGCACACTGTTTATTTTATTACAATTATTTTCATATATTTTTCATAAAATTAATTTTGTCAAATACATTGCAAACAATTCAAAACATAAATATGTAATTTAATATTTAATATTTCTAGATAACATTCTTTGAATTTTAGTTTCAATTCTTGAAACATAAGATCTAGATATTCCTAATTCATCTGCAAGTTCTTGTTGAGTTTTAGGATTTTCTCCATCAAGACCATATCTTTTATTCATAATATATTTTTCTCTTTTACTTAATTTATTATTAAGAAAACTTAATACCTGCTTAAGAATAGTTTTATCATAAATATTTTCTATAGTGTCTTTTTCTTTTAATACAAGCGTATCAATTAGTTCCATATCATTTCCATCTTTATCTGTCCCAATAACTTGATTCATTGACACTTCTGCTTTTTGTTTTTTTGAACTTCTAATATACATTAAAATTTCATTTTCAATACATCTTGATGCATATGTACTAATCTTAAATCCTTTATTTTCCTTAAAACTATCAATAGCTTTAATTAATCCTATTGTTCCTATAGAAGTAAAATCTTCTAATTCTTGCTCATTATCTGTATATTTTTTTGCAATGTGAACAACTAACCTCAAATTATGTTCAATTAATATTTTTCTTGCCTCTTTATCTCCGTCAAAATACTTTCTTAAATAATATTCTTCTTCTGTTTTGCTAAGTGGTTCCGGATACAATCTGTCATTTGAAATATAACCAAACAGCCCAAAAAACTTAGATATAATTTCTATTAAGAAAGAAAAAAACATAAATATACCTCCTATTGTATATTTATGTTTAATTTTATCAAATATTATTGCCACATATCTTTAGTAATCTCTTTAATGTATTCTTTTCTAGAAGCTGTTTCAAAATAATTCTTTTTAATTTTTACTATTTTTCCATCTTCCAATATAATGTCTACGACATCTCCTTCTTTCAAAGCTTCATTATTATCTTTAATATCCACATTATACATTTTATCTTCAACTTCAATTACAGCAAAATTATTTTCAATTCTATCTACAATTCCTTGCATATTTCCTCCTAATCTCCCATATATGAATATGAAGCAGGTTCTACATTAAATGATATATTTGCGCCATCGCTTACACACTCTACAGTACCTTGCTCATCGGTTCTATATACTGGAATATTTAATTCTTGTAACTTATCCATAGTTGTTTTTGTTGGATGATTATATGAGTTATCTTTTCCAACCGAAATAACAGCATATTTTGGTGATACTGCATTTAAGAACTTCTTAGAAGTAGATGTTGTTGATCCATGATGTCCAATTTTTAAAACATCTGCTTTTAAATCTTCAAATGAGTTTAAAATCTCAGTTTCAGATAAAGTCTCAGCATCTCCCGTAAACATGAAAGATGTATTTCCATAAGTAAGCTTAATTACTATTGAATAATTATTTAGTGATTGATAACTATCTGAACTTGGTGCTAAAATAGTAAATTTTGCATCACCCAAATTATATTCATTTCCAGATAAAGGAGTAGTAAATTTTTTATTTTTATTACTTACTGCAATAACTAAGTTTTCAAAAGTTTTTGTAGTTGTTGTAACCTTAGGAAAAAGAATAGTATCAAAATCATAAGTATTTACAACATCATCTAAACTTCCAATGTGATCTTCGTGTGGATGAGTTCCTATTATATAATCAAAACTATCTATATTTTCATCTTTTAAAAACATTAATAAGTCATCTTTGCACGCTGAAGTTCCTCCGTCTATAAGCATAGTATGTTCTCCTTGTCTAATAAGTATACTATCTCCTTGTCCGACATCAATAAAATCAACAATTAATTTGCCATCTACATTTACACCTTTATTGGTATTAATATCATTGTTTTCAACATTTTCAACGTTTTCTAAAGAATCGGATTCTACTCCATTTTTCAAATTTTCTATCAGATTAGAATCTAAATTTCCACCAACAGCCATTATAATACATAAAACTACTATTCCCAAAATTATATGCATTATAGGACTTTCATTTTTTTTCTTTCTCTTCGACATATATCCACCCCTTAATTTGATAAAAATATTATATCACAACAAAAAATTTAATAGAAGAATTTTCTACTTATTTTTTGTAATTAAAATAATCTCTAGAAACAAAATACATAGTATAAATTCAATTTTTTATGTGAATTATTGATTTTTTTAAAAAATTATGATATAATATTTAGTGATGGTGCATTATCCTAGTTGCACTAACTTTTATGAGGGTGGGGCTAAAAATCCACTAAAAGGCACACCGATGAAGTTTCTTGTTTATGCGCGGAACGCCCAGTTTTGCGTGTTTTCAGGGAGTAAAGAATTTAGGAAAAGATTATAACGGCATATAGTTTTCATCCTATTTTCGCTGAGGCTAGATGATTCTAAGTATAATGATAGCGTTGTTTAGTATAACCTACATAACGTGCCAAGACACAATATGTAGTGTAGCCTGTCTTGAGTGATAATATTGGGATTTACTCGCTAAAAAGATAAAAAATGTGTAGGGCCATATATATTTTTTATCTGGTAATGAAATTATTATTGCAAAAGAGACTAATAATTGTACAAGTGCACACCAAAGGAAAACTTCTAGGATGTTTGTTCTGTTAAAGAATGAGATTTTTTAAGGATTAAAGTATGGACTTAAGTGGCGATCCAGTTCTCTTTTTAGGTGACTAAGGAGTGTTTTCTTTAAATGGAAACGGCTAAATAGCAATATTTAGTAGGAAGCAGAGAAATTCTACTGGACCTAAACCATAGTGTTTACTTAAAAAATCACCATCTTAAATTGTTTTTAAGGAGAGATATAATATAAAATGAAATCGAAAGATTCCAAAAAAGATAAAGAAAAAGACTCGTCGAGTAAGTGGTTGATAACAGTTTCTCTGTTATCTTTTTCACTTTCAATTGTTTTTTCTTTTTTAACTACAACAACTGTAAATAACTTACCTGTACCAATAGCAATTATAATACTTTTATTAGTAATATTAGTGGGTATTTTATTTGATATGGTTTCAATGTCAGTAACAATTGCAGAAGAAAAAAATTTCCATGCAAAAGCAAGTAAAAAATTAGATGGAGCCAAGACATCAATAAAGTTAATTCGTAACGCCCCTAAAGTTTCAAGTATTTGTGCTGACGTTATTGGTGACGTATGTGGTATTCTTAGTGGTGGTATTGGTACAATAGTATCTATGAAGATTACTTCAAGCTACGGCTTAGAATTTGACCTTCAAGTATTAATTAGTGCAATTGTAGCTGCTTTAACTATTGGTGGTAAAGCTAAGTGTAAACTTATTGCTCAAAAATATAGTTCACAAATAGTTGACAAATTTACAAAAATTTTAAATATTTTTACTTTTAAGAAAAAACAATAAATTAATTATGATATAAATAATAGAAGGTGATTTAATTTACCTTCTATTTTTATTACTGATATGAATATTCATCTGTTAAATTTCCAACAATTTCTTCTATAGCATCATTAAAAGTAATAATTCCAACTACTTTGTTTTCATCTTTTACTATTACCATAGGCTGCTTTTCTTCTTGCATTTTTCTAAATACATCATCTATTTTTTCATCTGCTTGCACGAACATAACTGGATGCATAATACTTTTATAATCTAGTTTTCCGTTTACCGAATATTGTAATAATAACTCCTTTACTAGAACTATTCCAACAATATTATCCATTTTGTCTTTATATACTGGAATTCTTGAATATCTACAGTTTCTTATTATATTTAACAAAGCTTTTTCACTTGTATATGTATCAATTGCTACTACTTTTTCTCTTACAGTCATTACCTTTCTAGCAGTTGTGTCATCAAATTTAAATACTTTAAGCAATAATTTTTCTTCATTATAATCTATAATTCCTTCACTTCTGCCCTTTGAAATAACAGAGATTATTTCTCTTTCAGTTAATTTATCTTCATTTGTATCTTTAATGTGCAATATTTTATTAACTAAGTTAGTTGAAGCACTTAATAATCTAACAAATGGATAAAAAACTTTCTTCAATACTGATATTATTCCAGAAGTAAAATATGCAACCTTTTGTGGATGAGCAAGTGCAAGTTTTTTTGGAACAAGTTCTCCAAGTACCAATGTAAAATATGATAAAATTAATGTTACTATTACTATAATTATCGATTCTAAAGTGTCTGCAGATATTGAAACATAAGGTATTATTAATTCAACTATATATTCTGCAAAAGTTTCAGAGGCAAACGCACTAGATAAAAATCCAACTACTGTTATACAAATTTGAATTACTGCTAGCATATCACTAGAGTTATCCATTAATTTTTGAGTATTTAGTGCACTTTTCTTCTTCTTTTGTACATCTTCTATTAGCTCTGCTTTGTTTAAAGATACAAAAGCCATTTCAGCAGCTGAAAATAATCCATTTATTAAAATAAGAATAAACAAAAATAAAGTTTTAAATAACATATCATCAACATCCTTTTTTTAAGAATATCATATTTTAATAAAATCTACAATTGTTAATTATTAAAAAGCGAATATTATAACATTAAATAAGAAAAAAATATATAGAAAAATAAAAAAAAAATTATTTTCCTTGCTTTTTTGAGCTTATTAGTGTATAATATTAATAGTTAAAAGAACGACATAAATTTTTTAATTTATAAACAACCTCTACGAAAAAAGGGATGTACTTTAAACAGTACATCCTATTTTTTTAATTATCTATAAATATTAGTGGATTAAGTCCAGTTCCATTTTTTTCAGATTTTCTAACTTCAAAATGAACATAGTGGCCATCGCTATCCATTATACCTATTTTTCTTTCTGGATTTCCTCCCTCATGTCCAATTATTTGATTTTGATATACATATTGTCCATCAATAACACTAATATCTAATAAATGGGCATAATATGTATATATTTTCATTCCATTTATATTATGTTCTATTAATATTTCATTTCCATATTTTTCACTATATCCAATATATGATACATAACCATTTGCTGCAGCATAAATATTACCATGGTACTCATCACATGCTATATCTATTCCTTTGTGTGAAAGATCATATTGGCAAGTAATTAATCCATCTGCTGGTGAAACCATAGTATTTCTGCAATTCTTATAATATTCTGCTCCAAATCCATACATTATTGAATCAATTATTCCTTTTCCTGTAACTGTTTCAAATTGTGAATAAAATTCTCTTTTTTCATCCAACTTTGCTCTTAAAAATGTAATTGGTTTAAGAAAATATATTAAAAGAATAATTACTAATATAAAAATAAATTTTCTATTTAATATTTTATTTTTAGTAGATGAAATAAATTTTGATATTTTTCTACTATATTTTTTTGTCTTAAATTTTGGTTGACTATTATCTTTACTACTTTTTTTACTAGATTTTCTTTCTATTTCTTCTTCATTAAATATTCCAATATATGTTACTTCGTCATTCATATTAATCTATTACCGTTATACCTAATAGTTTTATAAAAGCTAAGCTCTGTTCACTAGTAAGTATAACCCCCTTTATATCTTTAGCATATGTTATTATTCCAGAAATATTACAACTTCTCAAATCTAGTCCACTCATTAACGTATTACTAAAATTAGCAAAAGATAAATCACAGTCATTAAACTCAAGATTTCTAAATGTAATATCCGAAAAAGAACTATTTTTTAAACTAGACTTATTAAATTCTACACTTACAAAATTAGTACAATCAAAAATAATATCATTTTGTACAGAATCTGTAAATGAAACATTTTCAATATAACTATTATTAAGTATAGTACCTGCAAATTTACAATTTAAAAATGATATTCTTTTAAATGTAGATTTTTCAAAGTTTACACCAGTAAAATCACAATTTTCAAATATTACATCCCCAAAATCTGATTTAGGCAAATTTGATCCTATAAAAGAAACATTTCTAACTTTGCAATTTGAAATAACTAGTTCATCCAATTTAATATTGTCTACTATATCATCTTGAATTATACAATTCTTTATACTATCATTAAACTCTAGAAAATCTTTGAGTTCGTATAGTATGTCTAATGAATCAGATACTCTAGGTTTAGAAATCATAGAATCACTCCTTCAATAATTACTAGTATATAGATTTTTTTCTGATTTGTCAAATAAATTTAATTTATTTTAAAAAAAGTAGAAAATAATATTTTTTTGTAGTATAATCATAAAAAAAGTAATCATATTTTAGGGGGAGAAATATGGAACTTAATCAAAAATTAGAAAAGGAACTTACAGCAGAGCAAAAAGTAAAGTTTCAAAGAGATAATGGGAAGTTTAAGCTATTAAATAATATAGTGTTATTACCTATCATTACTTCTTTGATTGGCATATATTTCGAGTCTATTACTATTGTTAGTGTAAGTATTATTTGTATAATTGTTTTTCTTATTATGAAAATATTTTCATTTTCAAAAAGAAATACTGTTTATGAAGATATAATAATACCATCTATTTTAAAAGAAAAGTTTGATAACGTTGAATGTGTTAAAAATACTGATACTACAATACTTGAGTTTAAAAAGTCTGGACTAATAGAAAACTACGATAAAATTAAAGTAGATAAGTCATATACAATTGACAAAGAAAAGTATATGATTAATTTATCTAAAATAATGGTTCAAAAACTAAATATTGAAGAAAATGATGGTGTTGTAGATAAAGATTTAGAAGAAAAATTTCATGGAGTATTTGCATATATAAAATTGCCTACACAATATACAACAAACTTTAAAGTTATTGCAAAAGATATAGACAACACTAATGTAAATAAAATAAAAATACCATATAGTGAATTTGATATGTACTATGATGTTTATTCTCAAAATCCAGTAGAAGTAAGAAATATTTTATCTTATGGTGTAATGGCAAGAATAATAGAATTTAACGAAAAAATTGATAAAATAATTAATTTCTCAATTTTTGAAGATATGCTATATGTTTCTATTAACTATAAAGAATTTTTAGACTTTAAAGGTAACGGAAAGAAATATGTTAATGAAATAGAAGCAATGAAAAATCTTGATGTTATTGAAGTACTAGATATATTTATACGTTATATTTTAAACTTATATGAAAAATAAATAAGGTTACTAGAAAATTTCTAATAACCTTATTTTTATTATTGTTGATTATTTTTTATTTCAACTAATTTTTGTTTTAACTCTTGCTCTATTTTTTGTAGTTCAACTTCTGCTTCACTACGTTTCTTAGCTCCTTCATCATGTATTTTAATTAAGCTGTCTAATGTCTCAATTATATCACTGTTTGTCTTTTTAAGAGTTTCAACATCTACTATAGCTTTTTCTGATTCAGCAGCTATTTCAATAGTACCTTGTTTTAGATTTTCACTATTTTTCTTTAACATTTCATTAGTTATTTCACTAACAGCCTGCTGTGTATTTAATGCACTTTTAGCATTAGCTAAACCTAAAGCAATTACTACTTGATTTTTCCAAAGTGGAATTGTATTAATAATTGATGATTGAATTTTTTCAACTAATTCACTATCATTGTTTTGAATCATTCTTATTTGTGGCGCCATTTGAATTGATATAATTCTTGTTGTTTTTAAATCATAAATTTTCTTTTCAAATCTAGATATAACCGCCATTAAGTCATTAACTTTTTGAGCATCAATTTGTTCTCCTGATTCTTCAGCTTGTTTCTGTAGTTTAGGAAGTTCAACTTCTTTTAATTCTTTTATCTTTTTATCTCCAGCAATAATATATAATGATATTTGCTTAAAAGAATCTAAGTTTTTTTCATACATTTCATCAAAAATAGCAATATCTTTTAGCATTTGAACTTTATGTTGTTCAAGTCTTTTCTCGATTTTATCTATATTGTTATTTACTTTATCATATTTAGACAATAGTTTTGATACTCTTTTCTTCAAAGAATTAAATATTGAGAATAATCCTTTAGAACTATTTATGTCTGATGCACTGTCAAAATCTTTTATTTCAACAACTAAATCTGTTAATAGTTCTCCGACATCTCCTGTATTTTTTGTTCTTACATTTTGTAAAACATCATCTGAAAATTTAGCAATTTCTTGTTGTGCACTTGCACCATAAGAAAGAATTACCGCAGTATCGTTTACATCAACTTTAGATATAAAGTCATCTATTGCAGTTTTTTCTGCTTCAGATAATTTTTCATAGTTTAAAGAATTCTCAACTTGTTCTTCACTAACTACTTTCTTTTCAATTAATTCATTTTCAATTTCTTTAGTTGAAATTTCTGGTTTAACTTCTAAAATTAAATTTTCTTTTTCCATATTTTACCTCCAATTATTCTCCTAAGTATTCAATTAATCTAGTATAAATACTCATTCTAAGTCCTGATACTGTTGTATCAATAGTCTGTGGTATACCACTAACTCCAACACTACTTACATCATAACTTCCGCCAGTAACACCTGTTCTAAATCCATATTTTGACCAAGCAAGTTGTTGTATGTCTTTATCATTAAAAGCATCATAATACTTATTTCCATCTTCTGTTAAAGTGGCTATACAATGCGAATTCCATATTGTTGGAACAGGATATAATATTCTAATTTTATCTTTTACTTGATTATATCCATCTGGATTAGAATTTGCAAAGTCTATTATACTCTTTTCATAATCTACTATCATAGGTTTAGCTCCTACGCCTGTTTTTAAATACATATCAAAAAGATCTGCTGGTGTATTATTCATATATCCAGATTTTTCATAGAACTCTTTTAATTTTGGTAAACTCTGTTCTATATTATTTTCTGTAACTTCACCACCACACATTATAGATAAAAGTAATCCATAATATGTTGCACCTGGTGAAGATGTTATTGGATCTGTTGAAGCAATATTAATACTTCCATATAAAGATTCTAAACCTATATCTTTCCAGCTCTTACCTTCAAGGATATAATTTAATAATTTTTCCATATCTGTTATATAGTAAACACCATCTTTTTCTGTAACTATATTTTCATTCATCAATGCATCAACAACTACATCCCAACTATAAATTACTATAGGAGTATTTAGTGTTAAACTTCCATTTAACACAGTTTCTCTATCTGCTTCTCCATTAGCTTTATTTGCTGGAGTTTTATAATAGTCATAAAATCTCTGATCTGAGAAAAATATAAAATCATAATGTGAACCATCAGCTCTTAATACTGAGTTCTTTACTAATTTTCCATTACTCCACGTATCATTTATAACAGTTAATCCATATTTTTCTTCTAATATATTATTAAAATCTTCGTCAGCAAGTAAATTTTCTTTTCCTCCACCTACTGCTCCATACACAGTTAAAGTTTTATTTGAGCTATTATTAAATCCTTTTATTGCTACAACTATACAAACTATTAGTATCAATATAATTAATATACCAAATCCAATTAATCTTTGATTAGGTTTCTTACCTTCGTTTTCAACAATTATTTCAGACATAATTTCTTATTCACCCTCTTTCTCTTCGACTTTAATAATATTCATATTGTCATCTACTAAGCCATCAGATTTAAGCATTGTTTCGAATACTTTAATATCTGCGTTAGTGTTTAATAAATCTGTTTCATACATATTATTTAATTGTATTTCACAAGCCTCTTTTACTCTATCAAGCATTTTTTCAACTTTTTTCATGAATTCCAAACTTTCCTTTGATGTAAGCTTTTGATCTTCAATTGTATTATATTGGTTCAAAATGTTTAAAGTAAAAGGCAAATAATACTCAATAAATTTCCTAACTTGTTTTGTTTTTTTAGGATTTTCTTTTAAACTAACAATAATTTTATTTGATATGTCACAGATACTTTTAATATTATCTTTTATCCCATTATTATCTATTTCATTTTCAAGTAAATCTATTTTCCTAATTATAGTTACCGCCTCTGAATAGATCTTTTCATATTCAAGAAATTCTGTATTAACTGGAGCTTGAAGTTCATCTTTTTTATTAAATATCATAGTACAAGCAAAATATAATACTATAGAAACTACAATACTAAAAATAATGTTTAAATCTAATCCTAAATACAATAAACAAAAGCATACTATTCCTATAACTACAGACATTATATATGATAATTTCATTTAAAACACCTCCTAGTTATATCCTCTAACAGTTTTAAAAGCTTCTAATAGATTTGTTCTTCCATCAAAAACTTTACCACTTGTTAGGTCAGAAATATTTGTTAATTGCCTACTACTTGCATTTCCAAACATTATTGAGTATACAGGTATTTTATTTTTAGCATTTTTTATTGCATTTTCCATATCACTATAACTTCCATCATTTCCTTCACCATCTGTCATAAGTACTATTGAAACATTATATTTTTCTGTATCCTCTTTATCTAATATTTTTATTGCTTCTGTTACAGTATCATATATATTAGTACCACCTCTAGGTGCTTTAGAATTAATTGTATTTAATATTTCTTTTGTTTCTAAGCCATTTTCTATTGTTATAGCATCACCTACATCTGAGTTGAACATAATAAAACTAATTTTATCCTTGGATGAAAATTGTAAATAGTTTTTCTGTGCTTCCTCTTCAGTTAATATATATTTCATTGCATCTCTTAATTGAGTAATTCCTTCTCCTGTCATACTTCCAGAATAATCTAGTGCAAATACAATGTGTGTAGGTTTTCTTAGTTCTGATTGATATACACCTAATGCTTTTTTAATTACCTGTGTAGATGGAAATTTAATTGGTGTAATGTATTTTGTTGTATCAATCCCCCATTCAGGATTAAATACATTTTTATCCACATCTTCTTTAATACCACCATACCATACTCTTCTTCCTGTTTTTACTAGTTCTTCTTGTCCTTCATTAGATAAAAGATATGATTGTAATTTTAAAAAAGCTTCTTCTTTTGGTGTATTTTTTTCTCCTAAATATGCAAATACAGAGTCACTTATTGATACTCCATCTTCTGTATAAATAGCATACATTGTATCTTCTTTATTAGTTATTCTTTTGTTTATATCTATTATTGATGTTTCATAAGTAACTATAGCGTCACATTCACCATTTAAATACATTTCTTCTAAGAATTCTTCGCTACCTGAAGATCTATTAACACCATTAAATAATGATATTAAGTTGTTTTTTATATTTTCATCTTCTAAGTAATCTTCTGTTAATATTTCTGGATTACCAGATAGAACACTCAAAAATCCTAAATATGCACATGCTCCTGTATTTGTCTGTGTTGCAGATGTCATTGCAAATTTAAGTTTTCCCTCATTAATAGCATTTAATATATCTTCTAATTTTATTTCTTTTCCTACAAAGCCCAATTCCTCTGCTTTTGATTTTTTTATTCCAAATACAACAGGATTCATACTAATAATTTTAGAATTTGATGTTGAAACACCATCTAGCATATATAACCACATAGAATTTGAAGCCCATACAGCATCATATTTTTCTCCAGAATTAAGCCTTTCCATTATTTCTAAAGTTCCAGCATAATCTATTTCAACATTTATGTTGTTATCTTCTGCATAATTAACTATTATATTTTCTAAATCTTGATTATCTGTACTTGAAATTATTTTTATTGTCTCTTTTTTCATCTCCATAGATACATTTGAAATTGCTACTCCTAGAACAAAAAAGAAGGATATAATTAGTACTACAAATATACCTATTCCAATAAATTTATTATTTTTCAATATATCACCTCCCAAAATAAATATAATATTATCTTTTTCTTCTAATTATTGTACCAGCTACTAAATTGTATGGTACTTTTATCTTAACTTGTTGACCTTTAACTCCTGGATTTATTGTATCAATTGGTTTACCATTTTTAATATCATATAACTCTTCTATATTAAAGGCACATTCTTCAATTGAATCAGGTAATAAAATCTCAAGTCTATCACCAATAGATAACTTATTTTTTATTTCAGCTACATAAAGATTATCTTCTATTTTTTCTACAATTCTAGCTCCATATTCATATTCTAAATTTTCACTTTTACCATCAAAATCATGAATATCTTGATTACATGGATCAGAAAAATAAAATTCAGATAGTCCTCTAGTTTTTACCTTTTCCAGTTCATGTAAATACTTACTTGCTTCATATTCTGATTCTCTACCTTGCTTCTTAAGCTCTTCATAATCATCTATTGCATTTCTGTATGCTCTTACCACTGTAGCTAAATAATAATCTGTTTTTAATCTTCCTTCTATTTTTAGACTTTCAACTCCCATATCTAAAATAGTTGGTATTTGACGAATTAAGCACATATCTTTAGATGAAAATAAGTATGTACCCTTTTCATCATAATCTATGTCTATCTTACTTCCAGGATTATTTACTTCTTCAGCAGTCACTTTATATTGCCATCTGCAAGGTTGAGCGCAATCTCCTTGATTTGCACACCTATTTGCAAGATATTTACTTAAATAACATCTACCTGAGTATGCATAACATATTGCACCATGTATAAACATCTCTATTTCTAAGTCTTTAGACTTATTTTCCATTATATATTTAATTCTTTCCTTACTTAACTCACGAGATATTACTACTCTTTTTGCCCCAAAACTTCTCCAAAACTCTGCTGTATGTAAACTTACAGTATTAGCTTGTGTACTGATATGAATATCTATTTCTGGTGCAAGTTTTTTTATCATCATTATTATACCAGGATCACTTGCAATAATTGCATCTGCTTTAACATTCTTTAATATTTTTATTTGCTTTTCAACTTCTTCATAATCTGTATCGTTAGCATAAATATTTAAAGCTACATACACTTTTTTGCCTATGCTATGTGCATATTTTATTGTATCTTCTAATGTATCATCATTTAATTCTGCTCTTGATCTAAGAGATAATTTAGCTGTACCAGCATAAACAGCATCTGCGCCATACATAAATGCTATTTTTGCTTTTTCTAAACTACCCGCAGGAGCTAATAATTCTGTTTTACTCATTTTAAATTCCTTTCTTAAAATATAGCTATTTTAACTCTAATATCACATATACAATTATACAATAGTTATGTCAAAAAGTAAAGAATCATTATGTTACAAAGAATTAAAAAAATGTAGGTTTGTCAAACATGTGACACACTTATTTAGAAATATCTGTGTTTGATATA
>JBJEXW010000040.1:0-7016 GCA_051886195.1 Clostridia bacterium | reverse complement strand
TCTGAATAAAATTTTTAACACCTTATGGGGTGACATTATCATAAATTAAATACATCCTCATAATATTTTAATTGACATAATTTAAAAAGAGTGCTATAATGTTTAAACTTAAATAATAAATTACCTAAATATTAATATTTAAAGGAGGAGTAGATTATGAATAAGTTTAAATTAAGTAATCTAAAAAAAGACATCTATGAGGAAGAACTTATTAAAGCAGAGTTTTCTTTAGGAGAAAATGCAAGAAGTCAACTGTTAAAAGCAGGAGAATTGTTAGAATTAGCACGGATATAGTTATTCACAAGAAAAGCTATGTTATTTGAAAACAACATTACTAAAAAACAAAGGGTTAAATGATGACTATGAGTATTTAATAAATACTAAACTAAAAAATAAAAAATTAGATGTTTATAGATCTAATAATCATGAAATTATTTTATCTGATAGACTAGTTTTAATTCATACTATAAATGGAAATAATCATTTAAAAAATTATGATATTGCCTTAAATTATGTAATAGATAATATAATTAATACAGATGATACAAGAATTTCTGCCCTAAGATATGAAGTTAGTACAATAGATTATATTAAAAATATATCAGATGTTAACAAGTATTATAAGAATATAAACATCAACGAAAAGATATTAGAAGAATATAACATTGAGAAGAAAAGCTATGCCGACTTTATGAAAAAAGTGGATAATGTTGAAAACTATAGTTCAAATCATATAACAAGGTATTTTAATGAAAGCAAACCATGCTACATTATAGAGGAAGATTTCTCAACAGCGTCATACTATAATGAAAATATTGGTAGAACTTATATCAATATGATGACATATCTATTTAACACAGGAAATAATATCTTAACTAAAGATAGTGTAGTAAATGCTATTCAGGTTTTAAAAGAAAAACAATTTGAATTAATGTTAAATTTGTTTAAAGAAGAATATATACAAAAACTATTTTAATAAATAAAGGAGAGGGTTTTAAAAAATCTTCTCCTTTTATTTTGAAAAAATATTCATTTACAAAATGGTAAAAAAATAGTATAATGTGTTATGAAAATTAAGGAGGGATATTTTTGGATAAAATAGTAAAAGATGTATTTAAAAATTGTGTAAGAGAAGAAAATTTATTTAATATGGCAAATGTAAAAGAAGTTAAATTTTCTAAAAAATTAAATGCAGTTATATTAGATTCTTATAGCCAACAAAATATACCCCAATCAGATATTGAAGAATTTGAAAGATTAGCTAAAAATCAATATGAATTATCTAGTTTTAAAGTAAATTATGAGTATACAGGTAAGCCAAAAGATATAGAGCTTCAAAATGTATATGATATTTTAACTTGTATAAACAAAAAATATGACTACACACAGGATATTTTTGAAAATTGCAAAATAAATATAGATAATGATGAAAAGATTCTTAAAATCGAGCTTGAAAAACCATATTCAAATTTTTTATATATAAAAAGACTAGATGAATATATGAAAAATAGTATAGATAAACAATTTGGAGAAGGATATAAAGTACTATTTAAAGACTTAGATAGTGTTAAAGTACCAATTTCTACTGAGGCTAAAATGGTTAAATTAGAAGACTTGACAGAAGAGTTTAAAATAGAAAATGTTCAAAGTTTACCTCAAACAAATAATAATGCCAAAGAAAAACCTAAATTTATTCCGAGACCTCCTCTTTCAGAAGAAGAAAAAAAGGAGAGAGAACTTGCAAAAGAACCTCAGCCAGATAACGTGTATTATGGAATTAATATACAAAATCCGGTAATTACTAAAATTGAAGATGTTGTTGCAGGTTCAGATAGAGTATGTATAAATGGTCAAATAATTAATAAAGAGGAAAGAGAATTAAGAAGCGGTAAAATGCTTTTAACAATAGATGTAACAGATAAAACAAGTACGGTTTCTTGTAAAATGTTTTTAGATAAGCAAAAATATGAAGAAGTTGATTCAAAGCTAAAAAAAGATTCATATATAGTTGTTCAGGGAAGACCACAAGTTGATGCTTATTCAAATGAGTTAACTATAATGGTAAATAATATTTGCAAGGGTGAGAAACCACCTGAAAGAATGGATACTGCCGAAAACAAAAGGGTTGAATTACATCTTCATACCCAAATGAGTGCAATGGATGCAGTTACATCTGCAACAGATTTAGTTAAGCAAGCAATAAAATGGGGACATCCTGCAGTTGCCATTACAGATCATGGAGTTGTTCAATCATTTCCTGAAGCAAATCATGTAATTGTAGATAACTATGCAGATTTAGTAAAAAAAGAAGGTAAAATAACAACACAAGATATTCTTGATGCAGCACCAATTAAAGTAATATATGGTGTTGAAGGATACCTTGCAAGAGATGTTGAACCTATTGTTCCAGAATTTGATACATATTGTGTTTTTGACTTAGAAACAACAGGATTTAATCCAGATACAGATGGAATAACAGAAGTTGCTGTATGTAAGGTAAAAAATGGAGAAATAATAGATGAATATACAACTTTTGTAAATCCTGAAAAACCAATTCCATTTAATGTTCAAGAATTAACTCATATTACAGATGAAATGGTAGCAGACGCTCCTAAAATGGAAAAAATGATACCTGAATTCTTAGAGTTTTGCAAAGGATGTGTATTAGTTGCACATAATGCTCATTTTGATGTGAGTTTTATAGAAAATAAAGCAAAAAAACTAGGACTTGAATTTAATCCATATGTAATTGACACTTATGAGATGTCACTTGAGTTATATAATGCAGTAGAAAATCACAAACTTGGAACATTAGTAGAATATTTAGGCATACCTCTTGAAGGAGCACACAGAGCTATAAATGATACTAGGGCTACTGCAAAAATGTTCATAAGAATGAAGGAAGACTGCATAAAAGAGCATATTGAAATTAACAATTATATATTTACTAATATATCAGATAAATCAAAAAATCTTCCTGCTAATCATATCATAATTTTAGCAAAAAATTATGTTGGACTTAAAAATTTATATAAGCTTGTTTCATATTCTCATGTATGGAATTTTCATAAGAAGCCTAAAATTTCTCGTTCTATGTTAAAAAGATATAGAGAAGGACTAATAATTGGTTCTGCATGTGAACAAGGAGAATTATATCAAGAAATACTAGATTATAAAGTAGGAAGAAATGATGGAAGTCATATTGAAGAAATAGCAAATTTCTATGATTATTTAGAAATACAACCATTAGGAAATAATGCTTTCTATGAGAGAATAGGGAAAAAAATAAAAAAAGATGGAAAACGTCCAAAAGATGAAGAACCAGAGTATATAAAACTTACCCATCAACAATTGATTGATATAAATAAGGATATAATAGATTTAGGTGACAAACTTGGAAAACCTGTTGTTGGTACATGTGATGTTCATTTTATGAATCCAGAAGATGAGATTTATAGAAGAATTATACAAGCTGGACAAGGATTTGACGATGCAGACATGCAGGCACCATTATATTTTAGAACAACTGATGAAATGCTTAAAGAGTTTGATTATTTGTCACCAGAAAAAGTATATGAAATTGTTGTAGAAAATACAAATTTAGTAGCAAGTTGGTGTGATAGAATAAGTCCTATTTCTGATGAAAAGTGTCCACCACACATTGAAGGTTGTGAACAAGACATAAGAAATATTGCCATGGATAAAGCACATAAGCTTTATGGTGATCCGTTGCCGGATATTGTACAAGATAGACTTGATAGGGAACTTAATTCTATTATTTCAAACGGATATTCTGTTATGTATATTATAGCCCAAAGATTAGTTTGGGACTCAAATGATCATGGATATATAGTTGGATCGAGAGGTTCAGTTGGTTCATCTCTTGCAGCATATATGACAGGTATAACAGAGGTAAATTCTTTAAAATCACATTATAGATGTCCTGTATGTAAATACTCAGACTTCTCAGAAAATGGATGTGCAAATGGATTTGATCTTCCAGATAAAAAATGTCCAAAATGTGGTGCAGACTTAGATAAGGATGGTATGGATATTCCATTTGAAACATTTCTAGGATTTAAAGGAGATAAAGAACCAGATATTGACTTAAACTTTTCTGGAGAATATCAAGCAAAAGCACATAAATATACAGAAGTAATTTTTGGTACAGGCACTACCTATAAGGCTGGTACAATTGGTACTGTTGCAGAAAAAACTGCTTATGGATTTGTAAAAAATTATTTTGACGAAAGAGACATTAGCAAACCTACTGCTGAAATTAATAGATTATCTCTTGGCTGTACAGGAATTAAGAGAACTTCAGGACAGCATCCCGGTGGAATTATAGTTGTTCCTAAGGGAAGAACTATATATGAATTTTGTCCGGTTCAACATCCAGCTGATGATCCATACTCAGATATAGTAACAACTCATTTTGATTATCACTCAATAGATAAAAACTTACTTAAATTGGATATACTTGGTCATGACGATCCTACAGTAATTCGTATGTTACAAGATTTAACAGGAATTGATCCAACAAAAATTCCTCTTGATGACAAAGAAACAATGGGAATATTTTCATCTACAGAGCCATTAGGTGTGACGCCTGAGCAAATTAAATCTGAAGTTGGTACTTATGGAGTTCCAGAATTTGGTACTAAATTTGTAAGAGGAATGCTTGTAGACACTAAACCTACAACTTTTGATGAACTTATTCGTATATCTGGATTATCACATGGTACAGACGTATGGTTAAATAATGCACAGAGCTTAATTGAACAAGGAATTGTAACTCTTCAAGAAGCAATATGTTGTCGTGATGATATAATGATTTATTTAATAAATAAAGGACTTGAACCAGGACTTGCATTTAAAATAATGGAAATTGTAAGAAAAGGAAAAGCACCTAAAAAATTAACACCAGATATGGTTGAAGAAATGAAAAAGCATGATGTCCCAGATTGGTATATTGATTCATGCTTTAAGATAAAATATATGTTTCCTAAAGCGCATGCCGCTGCTTATGTTACCAATGCGTTTAGAATAGCTTGGTTTAAAGTACATATACCCAAAGCATATTATGCAGCGTTCATGTCAATAAGAGCAGATGAATTTGATAGTGATTCTATGCTATATGGAAAAGAAAAAGTACTTGCTAAAATGAATGAAATCGATACTTTAGGAAATAATGCAGCACCAAAAGATAAGAATATGTATCCTATACTTGAACTTGTTCTTGAAATGAATCAAAGAGGAATAGAGTTTTTACCAGTAGATTTATATAAATCCGAAGTTAATAAATTTACTGTAGAAAAAGATGGAATTAGGCCACCATTTTCTGCTCTTACAGGTTTTGGAGAGGTTGATGCAAAAAAATTGGTTGATGCAAGAGAAAAATACGAAAGATTTTCATCAATTGAAGATATGACTATAAAAGCAAAACTTGGAAAGGCCGCTGTTGAAACATTAAGACTTTCTGGCTGTTTAGATGGAATGCCTAGATCTGAACAGATGGATATATTTGATTTGTTATAATTTGTCTAATCACTTGCAATATTTGAATATCTAAGATATAATATAAGTATGAAGGGGTGATTACTATGAAATTAGACTTAACTGGCTTAAGAATTGAAGTAACAGATGCTATAAGAAGCTTTACAGAAAAGAAAATTAAAAAACTTGATAAGTTTTTTGGTGAAGACACAATTTGTCATGTAACATTCACAGACAAATCTAAAGGTAAACAACGTGTAGATATGAGAATTGAATACAAATCACGTACTTATTTAGCAGAAGAAAATACAGATGATTTATACTCAGGAATTGATGCTTTAGTTGAAAAAATTGAAGGACAATTAAGAAGAGATAAAGCAGCTGCTGAAAAGAAGAGAAGAACAGGAATTCCAGAAATTGAAGTTCCTCAAGACGAAGAATAATATAAAATAGTAGTGTAATTTAAGAGAATTTAGATAAGGGCTTTATCTAAATTCTTTATTTTTAAAAAGAGGGGAGAAGTATATTGGTAATTCTTATATCAGGAGCTTCGCATACTGGAAAAACATTGTTAGCACAAAAAATGTTAGAAAAGTATAAATATCCTTATCTATCAATCGATCATTTAAAGATGGGATTAATTAGAAGTAAAAATACTAACTTAACAGTAGAAGATGACGATAAGTTAATGACTTATTTATGGAATATTATTAAAGAGATAGTAAAAACAAATATTGAAAATAAACAAAATATAATAATTGAGGGATGTTATATACCTTCAGATTGGAAAAGCTATTTTGATAATAGCTATTTGAAGCATATAAAATATATTTGTATAATAATGTCAGAAAGATATATTAGAAACAATTATGACGAAATTATAAGTAAAGAAAACATTATTGAATGTAGGAAAAATAAAGAGGATATTAATATAAATAATATTATTTATGAAAATAAACGTAATTTAGAGATGTGTAAAAAATACAATGATAAATATATTTTAATAGACGATAAATATGAAATTGATAGTGATTTATAGTATATAATTTATTGGAGGAGTTTATGGATAAGAAAATTTTAATTTGTGATGATGCAGCTTTTATGAGAATGATGTTTAAAGATATAATGAAAAGAATTGGATATAGTGAAGTATATGAAGCAGAAAATGGTAAAAAAGCAATAGAAAAATATATAGAATTTAAACCAGATTTAGTATTTATGGATATAACAATGCCAGAAATGGATGGTATTGAAGCATTAAAGAAAATAATAGCTAATGATAAAGATGCAGTAGTGGTTATGTGTGCTGCTTTAGGTCAGAAAGATTTGGCTGCTGAAGCAATGAAACATGGAGCAAAAGACGTAATATTTAAGCCATATAATAATGAAAGAGTTAAAGAAATTATTAACAATGTATTTGAAAAAAGTAAGTAGAGCTTTTTTACTTACTTTTTATGTAAAATTAAATGTCAATATTTTTCAGAAATGTCACCCCTAAATATATAAATTTTTTTTCAGAA
>JBJEXW010000039.1:0-35495 GCA_051886195.1 Clostridia bacterium | reverse complement strand
ATATCAAACACAGATATTTCTAAATAAGTGTGTCACATGTTTGACAAACCTACAATTAACAACTATATAATAAACAATTAATCCTTGAAATAACATGCATTTTGTGGTATAATTATGTAATCTATTGAAAGTTGAGACTAAATTAGATTAAATTTAGGAGGTATTTTATGGAAGATATTTTAATTACCATTGTAAATAGCATGGAGAAGAGATTAATATTTGTTGATGATTATCATATAATAAAGTATCTAAACAACGCTGCTAAAGAACATTACTTAAATAAAGGCTATAGAGATATAGTGGGAGAATCAATATTTAGTTTCCACGAGGAAAAAACAAATGAAAAAATAAAAATGGCTGTAAGAGTACTTGAAGCTAACAATTCATTACCTAAAGCTACGATAGGAGATACAGATATTTTTCCTGTTAGAATTAATAATAAATTTTGTGGATACTATGAAATATTTTAATAAGGCTTGGAGTTTTTACTTCAAGCTTTTTTATGTGGAATTAAATTTGTACTCATAACCCGAAGGTCGTAGGTTCGAGTCCTACTCCCGCAACCACTGAAAAGTCCCATTTTCATTGAAAAATAGGGACTTTTATAAATTTTGAAGTAATCCATTTAAGTACATTAAAAACCGTTAAAAATCATTAAAATTTGTTTCATAAAGGGAAAATAAAGGGAAAGAAATAATATTAAAGTGAAGTGAAATATACTAAGTAATCTCAAGGCATTTGGGATTATTTTTTTTGGAGGTTTTATATGTATAAAGGGAAAATTGATAAATTAATTAATGAAATAAACAAAATTGCAAGATTAAAAAGAATATCATATAAATTAGAAAATATATATGAAGAATATGATGAATTTATTGAGGATTATTATTTTATGGAATGGCTTAGGATGTCACAAGATGGAATAACACAAGTAGAAGAATTAAATAATATGCTAGAGTTATTTGAACAAATATTAGAAGAAATAGAAATTGCAATTTATAATGCTGAAGATAAAGTTGATATTATATGCAATTCTATATTAGCATATAATAAGAAAGAATTAGGAGAATATATAAATGACTTTGAGCTATATAATGACAATTACATAAAAGATACAATAATGAATTTTATTGAAAATAATATGTATGAGATAGATGAAGATTACCTATTTCTTGAACTAGAAAAATTACTAGAAGGAGGAATAGGGCAATATGAATAAAACTGATTACAAAAAGATAGAGTATTATTTATATAACTATAGTAATATAGATAAACTAATTGATGAGATAAAAGATGGCTTGATAAATGGTGTTAATGTAAGTGGAAGCGCATGGAGAAAAGGAATAACAGTATGCAATAATACTTTAGAAAATCAAGTTATTAAGATAATAGAAAATAAAAAAATACTAGAATTTAAGAGATGGCAAGTACTTATAAAAAAGGTACTTGCTTTTTTGTTGAAAAAATATCCGAAATATTATGATTTTATAAATCTAAAATATTTTCAAAAGAAATCTAAAGATGAGATTGAACAAACTCTTAAATTCGATTTTAAGAAACAAAAAATAATAAAGGACAAGTTAATTGAGTTCGTGTATAAAAATGCGAAAATGAGAAATTTAGTTTAAATATGGAGGTAATAAAAATGTTTTGGATAGGATTAATTATAGGACTAATAGTAGGAGCAAATATAAGCTTGATATTATATGCTTGTATAATTGCAGGAAAGGAAAGTGATAGCCATTGTGAAAGATGAAGAGATACAAAGAATAGGATATTATGCAGTAATACCTGCTACTGTTCTATTTAATGAACGATTAAAACCTAATGAAAAATTGCTTTATGCTCTTATAACAGCTTTATCAAATAAAGAAGGCTATTGTTATGCTTCTAATAAATATTTAGGAGAAAAGTTAGGAGTAGATCCTGTAACAGTTTCAAGATGGATAACTGATTTAAGAAGGAATAATTATGTTTTTGTAGATATAATGAGAAACGAGAAAAAAGAGATAATTTGTAGGAGAATATTTCCAAATGATGTACCCTATAGACTAAATAATCAATACCCCTATATACTAAAAAATCAAGAGGGTATTGATGAAAAAGTCAAAGATAATAATATAATAGATAATAATATAAATACACACACAGTCAGCAAAGAAAAGTTTAATGAAAATGTATTTCTTTATGATTATGAATATAAAAAATTATTAGAAGAATACGGAGAAAACAAAACCAAAAAATGTATTGAAGAATTATCTTTATATAAGAAATCAAAGGGAGTAGAGTATGAGAGCGATTATGCAACAATAAAAAGATGGGTAATTATAAGAGTTGAAGAGTTGGAAGCAAGAAAAGATAATAAAGCTACTAAAGATAAAAGCTTTAATAATTATGAACAAAGAGAATATCCTAAAGAATTTTTAGATAGTTTATATGAAAATAATAATTTTACTTCAGCAAATACTGAAGAAGATGAAATGGATTTAGATATGTAACACAACTAAAGAGTTGTGATTTTTTTATTTTAGGAGGTACAAAGTGGTTACTAAAAAGGTAAAAAAGATTATTAGAAAAAAATTACATGAATACCCAATATATGATAGATTGATAAATGAGTTAGAATTAGAAAAAGATACTACTGAAGGTGGAGATATAAATTCTTCAATAAGAAGTAAAAATAAAATTAGTAGAGGAACTGAAGGACAAGCAATAAAAAATATTAGTATAGATGGCAAAATAAATGAATATAAAAAGTGGAAGGAATTAATTGATACTGTACTTCAAGATTTTAGAAAATGTGATAAAACTAAATTGAAAATAGTTGAATATAAGTTTTTTGGTAATATTCCTGAAGATATTATTGCAGATGAATTATATATTTCTAAAAGCACAGTAAGGAGTTATTTGAAAGATATTTATTTTGAGATTGGAATTTTAGCAACACTAGAAGGTTTGTTAAAAATGAATAATATTAAATAATTATATAAAATACAAAGGTTTTATGATATAATTATCAAAAAATGAAAGGTTTAATTATGAATATATTAGAATTTTACAAACAAAATGTTACAAAAGATGAATATTATTATAAATTTTATGATGAAATAGTAGTAGAACCTGAAAGAGAAAAAAGAAGCTTTAATGAATTTTGGGGCATGAATACTGATGATGAGACTAATGATGATTTAGAATATATATTCTATGATGAAGAAGAATTGATAGAAAAGTTTAAATATTTGTGTGAACCTAATACTGAAACAAGCAAAGAAAATACTAGATTATTTCATCTTATCTTATATTACTTGAACAAAGCAGGATATGTACTTAAAGAATTTCCACATTTATTAGAAAGACCACCATTAGATCCTTATGAATTTACATATAAGCAGATAAGAATGAGAGCAGTTTCACAAGGTAAAACAAAACCTAATGGAGATGTTCCTTATAGTGCAAGAAGGCAAATTATAATGGCTTTCACATTTTCAAAAGAAAAATCTACTATGGTTGGAGATGATTTAAATATATTATTTGAAAATATATCAACTCGTAGTGCTAAGTTTGAAAATATGGCAATAGATGAAAAACTAAAAGAAATTGCAAATGTAATAGAGTATATGTTAAAAGAAGATAAAAAATATATTTCATTAGATTATAATTTAATTACTACAGGAATTATTAATGAACAAATGATAATAGATTATAGACATAAAATTCAATGTTTTAGACATTCTTCAGAAAAGTCCCTAGAAGAAAGAAATAATTTTACTAATAATCAAAAGGAATTTCTTATAGATTATGGAGTTACAATTTGCAGAATGATATATTACAATAAATAAGGAGAAATATTATGAGTGATAATTTAGAAAAAGAAAAAATTGAAACAATAAAATCATGCATTGAAAAGATTAATCAAATATATTTTTGTGGTGTAATGTCACTTAGTTGGTACAGCGATATAGATAAAATGTTTAATGTATATGGATTTTCAAGAGAAGTTATAGAAGAACTATTCAAATACTGTAATGATAAAAATAAATTAAATAATAATTATGTCTTAACAGTAGCAGAATCATGGCATAATAGTAAAATAAAAACTAATGAAGATTTAAAAGAATTTTTAGAAAATAAAAAAGCTAAAAACATTATTGATTCTAGAATAGAAAACATAATAAAAAATATGATTAACTATAATATAGATATTGAAACTATTTCTAAAATTACAGAAATATCAATTGAAGAAATTAAAGAAATAAAAAATAGAATAAAATAGTAATATATTAAAAATTAAACGAAAAATCCGCAGTTATTAATTGACTGCGGATTTTTACTTTAATTTTCAAAAAGGGTTTGGGATTTGATATATGCTCACTGTATAATGATTAAAAATAAGGAAAGGAGGAAAAAATATGGAAAAATTGGACGAAGGATTTTTTGATCAATATACGGATGATTTTGCAGATTACTTTGAAAATCAAAGGGTAATGAGAATAATGTTAGGATCTGAATATAAAAAAATAAACAAAGCTATTTGTGAAATCAAAAATAAATATCCTAATGTAGTAACTTTATTAGAAGATGGAGAGAAAACTAAATTAAATGATGAAGAAGAAAATGCAATTATAGAAATACTAAAGTTACAAGAAGAGATTAATATGATTGAGTTAAAAGAATCTTTTAAATTAGGATTTAAAGAAGCTTACATATATTTTGAATCTATGGATATGCTAAAAATTTAATTAGAGAGGAGATAAATTGATATGGAGGAATATCATAAAATTAAAAGTTTATACGAAAGAATACCATCAACAAAAAAATTGGTAGAGGGAAAATTTACAGATGAAACAATAGAATTTTTAAAAGATAATTTATGGGAATTTACTGAAAAAATAGATGGAACAAATATAAGGATATTATGGGATGGACATAGAGTAACTTTTGCTGGAAGAACTGATAATGCACAAATACCAGCAGAATTAACAAATAGATTATTTGAATTATTTGGTGGAGAAGTAAATGAAGAATTATTTGAACAAAAATTTGGAGATATGCCAGTGATGTTAGTAGGAGAAGGGTATCGGTAATAAAATACAAAAAGTAGGATCAAAATATTCAGAGAGACAAGATTTTATATTATTTGATGTTTATATAAAAGGAAATTGGCAACCTAGAGGAAGTGTAGAAGATATTGCAGAATATTTTGGTATAAAATCTGTTCCAGTTCATTTGTGTGCTACAATAGATGAGGCTGTAAGCTATGTGAAATCAAATCCTTTAAGTAAAATATCAAAAGAAGAACTAGCAATTGAAGGTTTAGTAGGCAGACCAATAAAGGAATTAAAAGATAGGACAGGAAATAGAGTTATTGTAAAATTTAAAGTTAAAGATTTTGAATAAAATGGAGAAGTATATGGGAGCAAAAATAAGATGTAAAAAGTGTGGAGATATATTAGAAAGCAAATATAGACACGATTTTAAAATGTGTAGTTGTAAATCATGCTATATAGATGGAGGAAATGATTATTGTAGAGTAGGCGGAAATAAAGAAGATTATGAATGGATAGATGAAAAAAATAATGAAATTAAAAATTTATAATGTAAAGTCTCTGTTTGAGGCTTTTATTTTTTTTGAAAAATTATAAAAAAGGGTTTGGAATTTGATATATAGCCATTATATAATAAAAATAGTTTTGCGGCACGACACATAAATAGAAGGAGAATGGAGGCGATGCAAATTGAGGGAATATATTTAAAATTTGGAATTATCTAATTTTGCATACTTAAAATAACTCAGGTAAGTAATTTAATAATCGAACAGGAAGTGATTTTGTGAAAGAAAAAATAACAGAAGATATACCATTAGAGAATAATACCAAAAGAGAATTGCAAGATAATATTTTTTATACACCGACTGAATTTGCCAAATTAAGAAGATGTAGTGTACCTACAGCATTAAGTATTTATAATTCTGAAGATTTCCCAAGCGAAGATTATGGAAAAGAAAAAGTAGCTTTAGGTAGTGCAATAAGAGAATGGTATAAGTGCAAAAGGACAAAAGAAAATTAATAAAAATTTTGAGTTATAGGAGAATTTCTAATGAAAGAGAAAGTTTATAGAGTTGAAACATTAACACCTGAACAAGCAGGTAAGATTATAGGAAAAAATGCAGAATATATAAGAGCAGGATTGAGATTGCAAAGATTTGATTTTGGTAGTGCAGTTCCTCCCAAAAAAGAAGGAGGAAATTGGAACTATAATATTATAAAGAGTAAGTTTTATAAATATGCAGATATAAATGAAAGAAAATATTATACAAAAAAATGCGACCTACCACACAAAATAAGAGAGGAAAAGAATAATGGAAGAATATATAACATTAAATGAATATATGAGGCGATTTAAATTAGGACATCAAAATGTATTAAATTTAATCGCAACAAATCAAGTTGAATATCAAGTAACTCAATCAGGAAGATACAGAATAAAAGTTGGTGGAAATTCAGTAAGTAAAGAAATGTATGATAAGGCTGTTGAAAGAGCGGTAAAAGCAGAAACAAAGCTTGAAATACTAAAGAAAATATTAAATGATGATATAAGCAAAGATAAATGGGAGAAGTAGAAATGAGAGTAGAATGTACACCTGATATGATATGGGAAGAAGCACCTGATACAATAACTCCAAAAGAGTTATCTCGTATTTTAGGAATAGGAATAGCAGGTGCGAGAAAAATTTTTAGTAAAAATGATTTTCCAAAAATATCTGAATCCATAATAGGCAATATTGGAAAAGCAGATAAGGAAATGGTTAGACTATATATTCAAGGAATTAGTTTAAAAAGAAATGCAAAAGATGATATGTTAAATTTAATATATTTAGAATTAAAACATATAAATTCAAAATTGAATTTGCATCAAAACATTGAAAAAGTTGATGAAGATTATTATGAAAGTAAGAAAAAGATTAACTTAAAGGAGATTCTAATGAATAATGAAACAATATGGAAAGAATTAAAAAAATACGGAATACATAATGAAAAAGAACTAGACGATGCTATTAAAAATATGAAGCCATTAAACATTGGAGGTTTTGTAAATAAAATTCCAGAAGATCAGAAGGAGGAATAATCTTTGGAAGATGTTTTATATACAGTTAAAGAAGTATCACAGTTAATAAAAACAAATGTAGGATATGTATATAATTTAATAAAAAAAGGTTATCTACCAGCATTAAATTTAGGAAGTCTAAAAGTCAGAAGAGCATCTTTGCTAGAATTTTTAGAAAAATATGATGGGAAAGATTTATCTGACTTAGATAATATAAAAGACTTAAATATAAATAGAGAGGATGTGATAGATGAAAATTTGTAATAAGTGCTAATATAAGCACAAAATTAATTTAAACACTATTGAAAAATGAAGGATTTTTTATATAATACAAAAATTGTGTCGCTATTGGTGGCACAATTTTATTTTAAAAAAGTTTTACTAAAATAGTAACAAAAAAAGTACACACAAAAAAGAGTACAAAAAAAAGACCACCTTGAAAAGCTAAAAATAGGTGGTATAATATGTATAATGAAATACTTGTAGAGATGCAGAGAAAAACTTTGTATCTCTTTTCTTTTTGGGTTTGGAAAACCTGATATTGGTACAGTATAATATAAATGAAAGAAGGTAGAAAACAATGATTTTTGGAAAATATGGGCAGATGATTTTAAGTAATATGGAGAAAAATTATCCATACAGAAAACAAGAATTAGAATTAACAGGAGAACTAAACACGAAAATATTTGAAAGAGAACAATATATTTTAAAATTAAAAGGAAAATTAGAAAACGAAATAAAAACAGAATATAAAGAACCTAAAACAAGTGAAATGTATGTTATAGCGAAATATCAACAAATGATTGATGGTTTAGTTGATGAAATTCTAATGAAGGAAGTTTTAGTAAAAATATAAGAGGAGAGTTAGTAAAACATAAAATTACTAGCTCTTTTTTGTATAAGGAAGGAGAGAAAATATGCTTAATATATGGGTTGGTAATTTAGGAAAATATAATGAAGGAGAATTAAAAGGAGGATGGCTAGAATTACCAAAAGAAAAAGAAGAAATTGATGAATTCTTAAAAGAAGTAGTTGGACTTAATGATGAATACGAAGAATATATGATAAATGATTTTGAAACAGATTTACCATATAAAGTTAATGAATATGAGAGCATAAAGATGCTTAATTTATTAGCGAAAGTATCAGAAAATATTTATAATATGGAAGCAATAGAAGGATATGCAAATTCAGAAGGAGATTTAAGCATTGAAGAATTAATGAATATAATTATTCAAGAAGATGAGCTACCTTATTATTCTTATCAAATAGATAGTTGGACTATGTCAGCAGAAGAGAAATATGGATATAGATTTGCTGAAGATACAGGATTGTTAGAAGTGTTACAACAACATGGAATTGAAGGATATTTTGATTTTGAGAGTTATGGTAGAGATGCTGAAATGAGTGGATATGTTGAATTATTAGATGACGGTTATATAGATAAAAGTGAAAGTATAGATTTAAATAGATATTCACTACAAGAAATAATAGAAATGTACGATATGGAAGAAGAAACAGAAAAAAAGTTAAAAGTCATATACAAACAAGTAGGAAAAGATCCAATAGTAATGGAAATAGATGACACATTAGAAGCTAAGCAAAAGTTAGTTGGAGGCTTAATTGAAGTAGTGCCTTATAAAGAAGATTTATTGTTAGTTTGTAATGAAGAAGGAAAGATTCTCAATCAAAAACCAAATCTTGACTTTGGATATGATTATATTGCAGGAAATTGTTTTGTTGTAGGAGATGACTTTGAAAATGCAGGTTTCAAATCTGTTAGTGAAGAACAAATAGAAGAAATAAAACAAGATTTGAAAGATAGAAGTATTGAAGTTGTTGAAATAGAAGAAGTTGAAGAAGATGATATGGAGTTTTAATTGGGAGGAATAATGAGTATAGAGTTAGAAATAGATAAAAAACCAAAAAAGGAAATTATGAAGGATATAAAAGTAAATAATACAAACGATATTTATGAGTTAGAGGAAGTTCAAGAAATAAAAGATGCAATTCAAGAGCATTTGATATTTATAGGTTTAGATAAAAGCAATAATATTAGAAAGATAAGTCTTTTAGGTGTTGGATCAAGTTGTGGAATTTTAGTAGATACGAAAAATATAATAAGAACTGCATTAATGAGCACAAGCGATAGAGTTATTTTAGTACACAATCATCCTTCAAATTCGCTAAATCCTAGTAAAGAAGATATACATATAACTAATATTACTAATAAATTATTAAAAACATTTAATATTGAACTTTTAGATCATATTATTGTTACAGAAGCAAGTTATATAAGTATGAATAAAACCAAAAATCTAGATAAAGAATTCAAAAATGAAGATATAAATTTATTAGAAAAAGCATTATTGGTAGAAGAAAATACTAAACTAAAAAATGAGATAAAAGAACTAAATTATAAATTAGAAAATAAAGAAATAGTTGAAGAAGATGATATGGAAATGTAAGAAGGAGGGAATATTATGCCAAATCATTGTTTTAATGAAGTAAAAGCAAAAAAAGAAATTTTAGATGAAATATATGATTATGAAGAAGAAAAAATTACATTTAATAAATTAATACCTATGCCAAAAGAACTAGAAAATTCTATAGCAGATGGGAGTACTACTATAAAGAAAGCTATGTATTTGTATTTGAATGGAGATAAAGATCTTTTAGAAGCGAAATGGGAAGCTAATAAAGATGCACAACAAAAATATAAAACATTTGATAAAATGGTTGAGTATTTATTTGAAAAGTATCCTAAAGAAGAAGTTATAAGAAGTTATACTTGTTTACAAAAATATGGAACTGATAATTGGTATGATTGGAGTATAGAACATTGGGGAACAAAATGGGATGCTTATGATTGTCAAGGAAGTCCACAAGAAGGGACTCTAATATTTTTTACAGCATGGAATCCACCTGATGAAATTATAAAAGCTTTATGCAAAAAATATCCTAATTCTGATTTGGATTGGTTTTATGAAGAAGAAGGAATGCAATTTGCAGGACATTGTTATGCAGGAGAGAATGGAGAAGTCATAAACAAAGAATGTGCAGTAAGCAATTATGAAGCTGAAGAAGATGATATGGAATTTTAAAATCTTTTTTAAAAGGGTTTGGATATATAAAAACACCATAGTATAATCTTATACAGGAGGTATAAGCTATGGAAGAAGAAAAAATATTAGAATCTATTTTCTTTGACAGAGAACAAAGAGTACTTGCAAATGTTTCCGATGAAGAAAGAAATGTAATTTTAGAAATAGAACGAGATGGAAATGAAGATAAATTAAGAAAATTGATAGAGCAAGTTAAAGAAGATAGACTAAGAAATAAAATAGAAGAAATGCTTGATTATGCACTTGAAGATGTTTCAAAAAGATATTGTGCTAGTTTAGAAAAATATTACAAGCAAGGATTCAAAGATGGAGTTAATTTAATAGTAGAATGTGTAAGTTAAGGGTTAGAGTGATATCTAACTCTTTTTTATACAAAGGAGGGGTGAGTTGAAAAATATAAGATTATTCATAGAAAGTAATAAATTAGATATGTTAAAAGCTTTTTCGGATGATAGTTATTTATATAATTATATTGTAAATAATTATTCTGAATTACCTGAAGATAATATATTTAGAAATCCAACAATATTAAAGAGAATAAATGATATGATTTATTTTTCAAAAACAGGAATAACTGAAGATGATGAATTTGTATGGAAAGAAACCAGTCAAGATTTAAAAAATAAAAATATATCATATTATGCAGTAGTTTTAGATCCTAATAATGGATCTTTTTTTATATACAATAATTTAAAAGATAAAATACCATATATAGAAATAGACAAAAATACAGATTTATTTGAAGCCATAAATAAAATAGAAAAATTTAATAAAGAATTAGAATATGAGGAAGAAATGGAGATGTAAAGTTGAATAGTATTAATGAAATAAGATCAAAATTTGTAGTTGATAAAGTACCTGAAAAAAACAGAAGGGAAGAAAATAAAAATATAACTAATATAGAAATAAGTAAGTTGGTTGCCTTTAAAAAAGGGCAACCTTTTTCAATGTATGATAAAAATAAAAAAGAAGAAATGAAAGAAAGCATAAAAGAAAATGGAATTTTAGTGCCTATTATAGTTAGAAAAATAGAAAACGATAAATACGAAATTATATCAGGACATAATAGAGTAGAATGTGCAAAAGAGCTGGGCTTTTCCACAATTCCATCTCAAATTGTGGATTGTGATGATGAAAAAGCAACATTAATAATGTTGGATACAAACTTAAACAATAGGGAAAAAATACTACCTGTTGAAAAAGGCTATGCCTATAAACAAAGAAACAACATCATAAAAAATAGGCAAAACAATAGTAATATGAACGAATTTTACGATAATTCCACCGAGTGGAATGAAGAAGGAAAAACACAAATTTATAACTATATAAGACTAACGGAACTAATTAAACCTTTACAGGAAAAAGTAAATATAGAGCAAATACCTATAAAAGCAGGAGTAGAAATATCATACTTAAATAAAGAAGAACAAGAAATTGTAAATCAAGTTATTGAAGATGAACAAATTAAAATAACTGTTGCACAAGCACAGAAAGTTAGATTAAAGAAAAACAATATTAGTTATGAAACCTTGCTTAAAATTATAAAAAATGAGAAAGTCAAAGTAGAAAAATTTACAGGAAAAATAGAAAAAAGAGCAATGAAAATCTACAAAGATAGATTTAAAAACGATAAAGAATTTACAGATTTGATAATCAAATTACTAGATGAATACTTTAGTAGCGAAGCGATAAGTTAAGCAAGATTCCTATTTGTAAGTACAAATAGAACGAAAAGTATAACTTTTCTTATTTAAGGGGAGGTGTCCCCAAACCCTTCATAAAAATTTTTAGGTGGAGAGGAGAGTAATTGAGAAAAACTGAAAGAATTGAAATTAGATTAACTCCTGAAGAAAAAACAAAGATTATAAACAATAGTGTAAAAGCTAATACAACAATTTCAGAGTATCTAATTAAAAGTGCTACTAAAAAAGAAATTGTAGTTATTAATGATCTTGATAAATTAGTAATTCAATTAAGAAAGCTAGGAAATAATGTAAATCAATTAACAAAACTAGCAAATGGAAGAGTTATAACTTGTGTTGAATTGGAAGGAGTAAAAAAGGAGTTAAGTAAAATATGGCAATCATTAAATTCATTAATAACAAGGTCGGATTAAAGAGAACTTTAAATTATATTTGTAAAGAAGAAAAAACTAATAATAAGTTTATTTCAGGAAAAGATTGCATGGCAGAAAATGCTTATGAAGAAATGATGGCTATAAAAAATATGTATGGTAAAACAAAAGGAAGAGAAAAATTACATTTTGTTCAAGCATTTAGTCCAAATGATGAGCTGAGTTATGAAACAGCACACGAAATAGCAATGAAAATAGCAGAAAAATATTTTAAAGGTTATCAAGTTGTTGTAGCAACTCATCAAGATAAGGAACACATACATTCACACTTTGTTGTGAATACAGTAAATTTTGAAACAGGTAAAAAGATACAATTTTCTAATAAAGATCTAGAAAGCTTAAAAGCATATTCTAATAAGTTATGCCTAGAGCAAGGATTATCTATAACAAGGGAAAAATCAAATATAGATGATATAAGAATTAATGAATATAAAGCAAAACAAAAGGGGATTAGTTGGAAAAAAAAGTTAGAAAAAAGTATTGATATTGCTATGGAAAAATCAAATAATAAATTTGAATTTTTTAAAGTGATGAACGAAATGGGATATAAAGTTACATGGACTAAAGAAAGAAAAAATATTACATATACAACTTCAGAAGGTTATAAATGCAGAGATAGAAAATTGCATAATGAAAAGTATTTAAAAGAAAATATGGAAACATATTTTAAAGAAAAATATAAAGCAAGAATTAAAGGTGTAAAAAAATACGAAAGGCATACTCAATATAGGAGTATGTCTTTATCTTTGGCTGAATTAATCAAACAGTTTCAAAGAAAAGAACATGAAAATGATATTACACATCATTATGAATTAAATGAAAGTGCCAAAAAACAATATGCAATGGAAATGCATTATAGCTTAGAAGAATTAGAAGATATGGAAATGTAGGAGGTGGTAGTAATTGAAAAGCAGAATATGTATGTTCTTATAATAGAAAATGAAAAAAATCCTGAATTAAAAAGAATTCCAAACAGACTTGAAACATTAAGAAAAATTGTAGGTAATGAATATATAGATGTTATTAAATATAAAGATGTTTTAATAGTTTTTGATGAGGAAGCTTATAAAAAATTACTACCAATAAACAGAACTCTTGATGGCTTAAATATAAGGGGAACTTTTATTGTTACAGGTAATGATAAGAAAAATCAGGATTTTAAAGATTTAACCAAAGAACAAATAGAAGAATATACTAAAAAATTTCAATTAGAACAAGAAAATCAAATGGAAGAAGGAGAAGAATTAGAATGAGAAAAAGAAAAATCGGAATAATAGCTTTTTTATCTATATTAAATATTCCTGTTAGTATTGGTTTTAGTACAATAATTCATTCAAAACTTTCTAATATAGAATTTTCGCAAATAGTAGTAAATAAACAGATTTTATTGCTATTTTTTCTTATCTATATGCTAATTGAAACAACAATTATAATTCTTTTCGGATTTGGAAGTAAAAATGTTTTTGAAAGTGGAGTAGTAAATATAACAGATAAATTAAAGACTCCAGAAGAGATGGGGCAAGGGCAACATGGAACAGCAAGATGGCTGAGTAAAAAAGAATTTAAAAAATTTTTTAAATGTAATTCACTATCAAAGGAAAATACAGAGGAATTCAATTCAGGTGGAATTATTGTAGGATACGAAAAGAACAAAAAGCAAGAAAGGATTTATTACATTGATGATAATATTCATAGTTTAGTTGTAGGAGCTACAAGAAGTGGTAAAACAAGAAGTATAGTATTACAGACAGTTGGAAACTTAGGATTAGCAGGAGAGAGTATGATTATTTCAGATCCTAAAGCTGAAATTTATCATTACACTTCAGAGTTTTTGAAAAAACAAGGTTATAAAATAATAACCTTAGATTTTAAAAATCCAACAAAAAGTACAAGATATAATTTTTTACAACCTGTTATAGATGCAGTAAATAACGGAGATTTTAGAAAAGCTGAAGAGTACACTTGGGATATTACTCAAAGCTTAGTAGGAAATGAAGATACAAAAATGGAAAAAATATGGAGAGATGGAGAGATGTCAGTTATTGCAGGAGCAATAATGAGTGTTGTTTTTGACAATAAAGAGCATCCTGAATATCAAAATTTAACAAATGTGTATTCTTTTATTTCAGAAATGTGTAGAACAGTTGGACAGACAATGCCGATAAATAAATATATTGAAAATTTACCACCTGATCATCCTTCAAGTACAATATTTAATATTGCAAGGATTGCACCTGAAAAAACTAGAGGCTCTTTTTTTACATCTGCTTTAACAACATTAAGATTATTTACAAGTAAAAGCATATATGGAATGACTTGCAAAAGTGATTTTAGTTTAAAACAAGCAGGAGAAGAAAAAACAGTTACTTATATTATTTTACCTGATGAAAAAACGACTTATTATTCTTTAGCAAGTTTATTTGTTTATCAAAATTATGTATCACTTGTAGAAAGTGCAGATGAACGAGGCGGAGAATTAAAAACAAGAGTAAATTACATATTAGATGAGTTTGGAAATTTTACAACAATACCTGCTTTTAGCAATATGCTTACTGTAGCAGGAGGGAGAAAAATAAGATTTAATTTATTTCTTCAATCTTTTTCACAACTGGATAACAAGTATGGAAAAGAAGTTGCAGAAAATATTAGAGATAACTGCCAAACTTGGATATATTTAAAAACAGCAAGTAATGAAACAGCAAGTATAATTTCAAAAAAATTAGGAACTTATACTACTTCTAGTTATAGCAGATCTAGTAGCTATACAAAATATCAAAGTGGTAGTAATTCAGAATCAATGAACTTAATAAGCAGAGCATTACTGACAGAAGATGAAATTTTAAGAATAGAAAGACCTTATGTTTTAGTCATTCAAGCAGGATTATATCCTATAATAACAAAATTGCCTGATATTTCTAAGTGGAGGTTTAATAAATTATTTGGAATGGGAAATCAAGAAGAAAATAGGCAACTAAGATTAGAACGAGAACAAGCAAGAGAACAAAAAGAAATTGAAGATATAAAACTATGGGGAATATGGAATTTATATAGATAGGAGAATTTATGTATGAGAGAAAAGATAAAAGAAAAAATAAAAAAATATACAAGAAAAATAGGAAAAGCAGGACTTGTTATAACAAGTCTTTTATGTTGCACAAGTACTTGTTTTGCAGGAGTGCAAGACAGCAAAATTGCAACAGGTACACAAAATTTAATAACAGATTTAACTAATTGGTTATTAATTTTAGCTCCAACATTAACAATTTTATTAGTGGGATACTATTTATTAAGAAAATCATCTAGTGATGATATGGACGGAAAGAGATGGGACAATAGAATTAAAATAGCAATAATTTGTTGTGTAGGTGTAGTTGTTGCAAGTGGATTAATTAACTTAATCATAGGATATTATAGATAATAGGAGGTACATTTTTTGGAATCAATTTTAACTGGACTAATAACCAGTATAATTGGTGGAGCAGATAATGTTATAAATTCAGCTTTTAATGGCTTAATTGATATGTGCTTTAATTCAGAAAACTATTTAACTACAAACTTTGGAAGTAGTGTAATAAGTTTTTCTAATTTAAAAGCATTAATTTTAAGCTTATCAATTTCTTTGATAGTGTTAAAATTTTTGAAAAAGGGTTTTGATATGTATGTAATGTGGACTGATGGAGAATCAGATACTCCACCACTTACATACATTGTTTATTTTATAAGAGCAATAGTAGTAGCAGTTAGCTTTTCTGTTTTATATGATTGGGTTATTCAAGTTGCTACCTCATTTGGAAATTCAATACTGACTGCGATGAACTTCACCGATAATGTATCTTTAACAACAGCTATTGCAAATATAGCAACAACAGGGTTATTTACAGCAATAGTAGCTCTAATAGCAATGATATTGTTATTTGTTTTATACATACAATTTCTTATGAGAAGTTTAGAAATGTTTGTATTAAAATTAGGATTTCCTTTAGCTTGTGTTGGGCTAGTAAATCCTGATGGAGGAGTTTTTAAATCCTATTCAGAGAAATTATTTAAAAGTGTGCTAACAGTTTTAGTGCAAATTATATTATGCAAGATAGCAATAATATTAATTCTAAATGTAAAAATGTTATTTGGTATTGCAGCAATTATAATGGCGATAAAAACTCCTAAATTCATACAAGAGTTTATGCTTGGTGGAGGAACAGGAGGTATTAGTAATGTAATAGTTACTACAAGTAAGACAATGGAATTGTCTAGTCAAATAAAAAGAAAGTTTAGTCAATTAAAGAAAGGATAAGTATGGAAATACTAAATGAAATAATAAGTTTATTGAGAGTTGTAATAATACCACTTGGAGTTACATTTCGAGTGATATTTTGCTTAACAAAGATGATATATGATGAAGATGCTCAAGGGACATATAAAAAGAAAATAAAGAACACCATAGTTTTTGGAATTATTGCAGAATTAATATTTGTAATTTTAGCATTAGTTCAAAATTATTATGGATATACAACTGTACCTGATCATTTCTCAGGAGGTGGATCAGGAGGAGGTGGTGGTGGAGGTTGGTAAACTCCACAAACATTAAAATGAGGAGGATTTGAATGAATGAACATGATAATGAATATAAGCTATATATACCAACCAATGTAAAGACTAGATTAGAATTTTTTAAAGGTTATGGAATAAAAGAACTTATATCTACAGTAATAGTTTTAGTTGCTTTACTACCAATTAGTTTTATAGTTTATAAATTAAAAGATAATTTTTTGCTACCAGTTGTAATTGAATTCATAGGAGTAGCAGGAACAATAATAGCAACTACAAAAGATGATAATAACTTATGTGTTGTAAGTCAGATAAAATACATGATTGAGTTTAGTAAAATTCAAAAACAATATAGATATAAATATTACAATAAATGGAGGGATGATATTGTTTAGTCTATTTAAGAAAAAGGATAAAGAAAAAACTTGTAATGAAGAAGTCGGCATATTAGATATTAGAAATAATTATATTTATACACGAGATGGAAATGTAATTGCAGGAATAAAAATATATTCAATAAATACACAACTTTTAACAGATAGAGAAAAAGAAAATTTAATAAATGATTTATCAGCTGAACTATCTTCAGAACAAGAAGATATCAAATATTTTAATATTGCAAGAGCAGTTGATATTTCTCCGTTGCAAGAATATTTGTCAGAGATAATAGGTACAACCGATAATGCAATTCAAAAAAGATTATTAAAAACACATTTAAAAGAAGTTCAAAGAATGTCTTTAAATGGAGAAATAGTTGAAAGGCAAAGCTTTATAATGATTAATTCTAAAAGAACTGATAATTGCGAGAAAGATTTATTAAAGAGGTGTATGGAATTAAGTAATAAGTTTGAAAGATGCGATATTAAAACGGAAATATTAGATGAAGCCTCACTAATACAGCTATGTAATAGTTTTTTAAATATGAATTATGCACATAGAGAGGATTCTGATATTGAAGATAGAGTTGTAATGCTAAAATGATTTGTATAATAAAGTGATATAATCTAAACTAGAAACAGTCAATATTTTGACAAAATTAATAAACATTATAGACAGATTTTAAATAATATTGTAAAATAATACGCATAGGAAATGATAATTAGCAGATGTGGTTTTGCCACCATTTTACGAATTTTCGTAGGAAGGGTGGTGATGTTTATGGTTAAAGTGATACTATTTTTTATATTATCCTTAATGTTATCTTTAACATTAAACGTTGCCTTGACAGCAGTTCTGTATAAGAACTGGGTTGATAAGCAACTACATAAATAAAAAAATAAACCATTCTGCTTAGCCGAGCTAATGGTTTATTAAATCTTTATATCGGCAAAACCACGTTTGTGGATTTGTCATTTCCTATTTTTATTATACTCTAATTATAGTAATAAAGTCAAGAAAACATGAAAAATTTATTTTATAAATACCGTAAATACAAATTAATAGTTATATTAGATTAAAAGATTATCAGTAAAATGATAGTCTTTTTTTGTTGCAAATAAGGAGGGATAGTTTATTTGAAGAAAAAAGAAATAGATGGAATAATGGAAAATAAAACATTACTTAATATTTTAAGTCCAATAGGTGGAATAGAATATAGGAAAAATTATATAAGAGTAGGAGATTATTTAGGAAGAGTATATGTAATAACAAAATATCCTCAAAAAGTAAGAATAGGATGGCTTGAAAACATTGCAAATATACCAAATACAGTATGTTGCTTAAATATTTCTCCAACAGAAAAAGATACATTAATGCAAAACATAAGCAGGGGAATAAAACAAAATGAATCACAATATGAAGGAATAACAGATGAAATATTAAGACAAAGAACAGAAAGAGAAATACAAGATGCAAGAGATTTAATTGAAAAAGTAGATTTAAATGGAGAAACAGTAGTATATGTAACAATAGCAATAATGGTAATTGCAGAAGATGAAGAAGAGTTAAAACAAAGGTCTAAGGCAGTTTTGACAAGGCTTACATCAATGCAAATGAAAGGGCGATTATTAACAAATTTGAGTAAAAATTCATTAAAGTTAATGTCGCCTTTTTCTATTACAGATCCAGTTGTAAAAAGTATTGCAGATAGAAATATGTTAGAGAGTACATGGATTGGAGGATTACCTTTTTCAAGTTCAGGATTTAATGATGGAAATAAATATTATTTTGCTAGAGATACAAAGGGAGGAATTGTAATACTTGATCCTTGGAAAAGAGGAGGAGATAGAACAAACTCAAATTTTGTAATTATGGGGACAGCAGGAGTTGGAAAATCTACTGTTGCTAAACACTTAATATTAAATGAATATATGACTAATACTAAAGTAATTTTGATAGATCCTGAAAGAGAAGAAAAAGAAATGGTTGAGAAACTAGGAGAAAAATGGATAGATGTAGGAAGTGGTAAAGGGGGAATAATAAATCCACTACAAATTAAAACAGTTCCATTGGATGATGAAGAAGCAGATGAAGTTGAATATAAAAGTAAAGGAATGGGAGCAATGGCTTTACATTTTCAAACATTAAGAACATTTTTTAAATTGTTATATCCTGAACTTGATTCAATACATATAGCTCGATTAGAGGAAGTATTAGAAGAATTATATAACAGATTTAATATTGATTGGGATACAGATATTTCAGGAATACCAAATAATAAATTTCCTATTATGATAGATTTATATAATCTTTTAGGAGAGAAAGCAAGTAATGAAATTGATGAGGAAAAACAAAAAATATATGAAAAATTAAGAAGTCTATTAAGAGGTATTAGCATTGGTGCTGAAAAAGGCTTATTTAATGGTTATACTTCAATAGAAGATAATGCAAAAATCGTATGTTTTGATACCTTTAATTTACAAAATGCAGATGACAAAGTAAAAAGAGCTCAATACTTTAATATTCTAACTTATTGTTGGGAGATAATGAGTAGAGATAAAGAAGAAAAAACGATGCTAGTTTGTGATGAAGCTTATTTGTTAATTGATCCGAGAGTTCCTGAAACAACAATATTTTTAAGAAATGTAGCAAAGAGATGTAGAAAATATGAAGGAAGTTTAGTTATAATTTCACATTCTATTGTAGATTTTCTTGATGATTCAATAAAAATGTATGGACAAGCTATACTTGATATGGCTACATATAAAATATTGATGGGAACTGATGGAGTGAATTTAGAAGAAACAACAGAGCTATTTAAGTTAAGTGAGGGACAATCAGAGTTTTTATATAAAAAGAAAAGAGGTTTAGCTTTATTTATCATAGGCTCAAACAGAATATTTGTTAGGTTTGATATATTTCCTATTGAGTTTGAGTATTTTGGTAAAGGTGGTGGTAGGTAATGGCTTTAGATCCTGCTACAGCAAAATTAATCGCAAAAGTAGTAATAAGTCAAATAACAGATGAAGAAAAAAGACAAAGATTAATTATAGGAATAATAATAGGAATAGTGGTATTTACATTTATAATAATGATACCACTATTTGCTTTAACATCAACAATAGATAAAATAAAAAGTTTCTTTGGATTTGGAGATGATGGACAAGCTACAGATAGTTCTTATTATTCATTAGTTGAAATGCACGACACTTATGCTCCTACTGTAACTATTGAAGATTTAGAATATAATGGAACATTTCCTATGCCTGTTCAAAATGCAACTGTTACAAGTGAATTTGGAACAAGAATTCATCCTGTAACTGGAAAGCAGAGTTTTCATACAGGAATAGACTTAGCAGGAGCTTGGCACTCAAATATTACAGCAGTTGAAAAAGGAACTATTGTATTTGCAGGAGTACAACAAGGTTATGGAAATTGTGTAGAAATAAAACATAGTACTGAGAATGGAACAATTTATTATACCTTCTATGCACATTTGGCTAGGATTGATGTGATAGAAGGACAAGAAATACAGCAAGGGACTGTTGTTGGAATTCAAGGAGGAGATCCTAATCGTGATCCGAATCCTGGATATAGCACAGGCTCACATTTGCATTTTGAAATTAGAAAATCGAAAAATGGAGATTTTATAAATCCTAGAGAATATTTATTTGGAAACAAGGAGGTTTAATTGGTAATAGATATAAATAATACGGAGAATAAATATAATATAATCTATGCAGATCCTCCATGGCACTATAATACATGGAGAGATGGAATGGGAACGGCTGAAAAACATTATAAAACAATGAAAGTTGAAGAAATAGTTAATATGAAGGATACAATCAAGAATATATCAGAAAAAGATTGTGTCCTTTTTTTATGGGTAACTTTTCCTTGCTTATTAGATGGACTAAAAGTTATGAAAGAATGGGGATTTAAGTACAAAACTTGTGGATTTAATTGGGTAAAAAGAAATAAAGTTAGTGATACATGGTTTTTCGGATTAGGACATTGGACTAGAGCAAATTCAGAACTGTGCCTAATTGGAACAAAGGGAACAATAAAAAGAAAATCAAATAAAGTATCACAAATAATTGACACTCATATAGAAGAACATAGCAAGAAACCAGCTATAGTAAGAGATAAAATAGTTGAACTTGTAGGAGATATGCCTAGAATAGAATTATTTGCAAGACAAACAGTAGATGGTTGGGATTGTTGGGGAAATGAAGTGTAAATTGTTGTAAAATAGAAAAAAATATGATAATATTCAAATATCAATAAAACATAAAAAGGTGGAATTATATATGGGTTTATTTAATAAAAAAGAAAAAAGTTATGAAGAGATAGTAAATGAAATACATTCAAACTTAACAGATAATAAAGAAGAAAATATTAAGTATTTAAAAAGCCAAACTGAAAAATACAAGAAACATCCAATGGCTCATGAAATAATCAAGGAAATCGGCAGATTATTTACAAGAAATTTAGATGAAGAAAAATTACAAGAGCTTAATAATGCAATAGAAAATGATGTTACAAGTCATTTAGATAATGGAATAAAATCTCTAAAAAACGGAGATTTAAATAATGCTGAAACAGAGTTAAATAAATTTGTAGATATTTCTAAAGTAATGTTTAAAGATGATAGAGTTTATAAATATTTTACACCACGAAATCCAATTGAATATATGTTAATATTAAATGATGAAAAAGGAAAAGAATTTAAAGAAACAGGAACTGATTTTTCAATAGGTTATACTTATTTAGGATCAATTGCAGTAGAAAAGAAGAATTTTAGCAAAGCAAGAGAAATGCTAAAACAAGCATTAAAATGGAATCCATATAATACAGAAGCGATTTTTGAAGAAGTGGAAATATATAAAATGGAAGGAAAGTTAGAAGAATACAAAAAGGCTACTTTAGAAACAATACAGAAGATATATAATCCACTTGATATGGCAAGATTTTATAGAAATTTAGGATATTATTATATAGAAAGACAAGAATGGGAATTAGCAAAAGCAATATATCTTTATAGTATGAGATTTGATAATGGTGAAAAAGCTCAACATGAATTAATATATATAATGCAACAAACCAATAGCCAAGAATTACCAAAGCCTGAATCAATAAAAGGAATACTAGAAAAACACTATATACCAACAAAAATAACTGAAAGAAATTTAGCAATATTAAATGAAATGACTAATGGAATAAAAAGAGATAAACAGGAAAATTCTAGTTTAGGGCAATATTTAATTGGAATTATGGATTTTTATAATAAATTATAAGAGGTATCGCAATGAATAATAATAAAAAATGTCCAAAGTGTAAAAACAGATTAGTTCACATTATATATTCAATACCAGATGAGTTTTTCATAGAAGAAGAACAAAAACAAAAATGTTTTTATGGTGGATGTAAGTATAAGCAAATTTTTGACAATACAGAAATGAATAAAAAAATGGATATGGTTTATCATTGTTTTAACTGTAATTTAAGCTATGATGAAGAATTAAATAATAATATATTTGAAAAAGATAGACATTACTTTTTAGATGAGTTTAAATTTCTAGTAAGTGATATTTCAGATGATGTTATTAAAGAGTTAGATGAAGAAGATAAAAAAAATTTGTTAAAAAATGATGATTATATAGATCATCACTTTGAATTTGGTTTATATATTAGAAATAATTTTATTTATCAGAATGATAAAATAAAATATAAAATAGAAGCAGATTTTTTAAGTCATAGAATATTTGATGAAATTGTAAAAAAATTAAAGAAGGATTATCAGAAATGATAGTCTTTTTTGTTGCAAAGGAGGGATAAATTTGATTTTAGCAATCACTAGAGAAAATGAAAAACTAATTTACGAAGTATGCAAAGAAAATGGATTTGAAACTCCACAAGTATTAACAGGAGTTGATAGCTTAAAAAGATTTGCAATTCAAGAACTGAAGAACTTAAATAATTATAAACAAATAATTATAGATGTTGATTCAACAAAAGAAAGTGAAGAGGAAATCATACAATCTATTGTAGCAATAAAGAGTATGTATAATATTAGAGTTATTGTAGTTGCTTTAGGTTATGAAGAAGGAGATAGACTACTTTCAAAACTATTTAATGAAGGAATCTACAATTTTGTAAATGCAAAAACTTACTATGAACAAAAGGAACAATTTAGAAATTGTTTAAGTGCTGAAGGATGTCAATATAAAGATGCTATAAGATTTAGACAAAAAGTTGAAGAAACAAAGAAAAATAAAGTAATTGTAAAGAAGGAATATAAGACTTTAAAACAATTTGTAAACATAGCAGTAGCAGGAACTGAAAAGCATATAGGAGTTACAACACAAGCCATTTTGATTACAATGTTTTTAAAGAGTTTAAATATGAATGCTTGTTATATTTGCAGTACAGATAAAGACGAAATAAAAAATATTGAAACATTAGAAGGAGTAACTAAAAAAGACAATATGTATTCGTATAGAGGAATTGATCTTTATAGTAACACCAATAAAATTGATGCAATGCAATACGGTTATGATTTTTATATTTATGATTATGGAACTTTAAATGAAAATACACTAGATAATTTCCTGTCAAAAGAAGTTAAGATAATAGTAGGAGGAACAAAGGCATGGGAAACAGATGAAACATTTAGAGTTTTAAGTTTATTAGAGAAGATTCCTGAAGTAAATTATATATTCAATTTTTCTAGTGATGAAGAAAAGGCTAAATTTAAAAGAACATTAAGAGGAATAGTGAAAAATATATTCTTTGCAGAATATACTTCAGATACTTTTAATGATAATGTGAATACAGAGATTTATCACGAAATCTTTAAAGATTATATTGCAGAGAAATCAAATAAAATAGAAGTAATAGAAAAAAATAGTATATTTAACTTTTTGAAAAGAGGTAAAAAGTGAGTAAAAATATTTATAAAGAATATTTAAAAAAACAAAAAGTAAGACAAAAATATGATGAAGAAGTAGTGGTTAATGAACAACAATCGTTTATTAAAATACTACTTTTTTTATTTGAAATAATGATAAGAATATTTCATGTATTATTTTATATAGGAATCTTAATTTTATGCTCTATTGGAGCAACTTATATAGCAAATAAAATAGGAATATTCAAATTTTAGGAGGTTAAAATGAAGTGGTTTAAAAAAATATTAGCAGTTTGTAGTTTCTGTACTTTACTTACAACAGTAAATTGTTTTGCAGTAACAATGGAAGAAACTAAAATTACTGAAGATGAGTTAAATTGTTATAAAACATATCAAGTTATGGAATCAGAGAAAGATACATTTTTAGAAATGTTATCAAAAGAAATAGAAGTTGATGGAAACAAATACAAGTATGTAGATTATACTACTGAAGGAGGAAATACATTAGAAACGATAGATATAAATACAACTAAAACTATATTATCAAAAACAAATAATAAAGATAAAATTATTGAACAATTAGAAAATACAATCAAATATGAAAAAGATGGATATATAGGAGAATATATTTTGAATCCTAATACTTTAAAAATCAAGACAAACTACAATGGCTTTAGAGAGGATTTAATTGAAGAAACAATAAATTATACTAACTTAGAAAGGAATGATTTGGATTTTATACCGAAACAAACAATAAAAAATGGATTAACATTAGATCTTCTAAATGTTGAATGGGAAGTAGAATCTACAAAAATGATTGGAGAATATGAGGTTGCTAATACATATACTGCTAAATGTTATTATGCTACTAAGCAAAGAGTTGATTATCCTAATACATATACAGTAACAGCTGAATATTTTGGAACAGCAACTAAGACTGAAGAACATCCAATTACCTATGTTGTAAAATATGAAAAAGAAGAGCCTGAAGTAGTAGAAGAAAAACAAGAGAATAATGTATTGCCAGTAGTTGGAGGGACAACAGGAATTATTTTAGTAATAGTGTTCTTCTTAACAAGAAATGTAACAGTTTATAACTATAAAGATGGAGAATATAAAAAAGTAGGAAAAGTAAGAGCTACAAAAGTTGGAAAGATAAAGTTAGATAGGTTTAGTTTATTTGAAACAACTAATAAATACAAATTAGAGTTATCTAAGAATTTAACAAAAAAATTGAAAGGAAAAATGATAACTGTAAGTAAGAATGGAACAACTATAAAAATGCTAGTAAATGGCAATGAAAAGGAAAAATATATTGTTGAAGTTAGAATATAGGAGGACTTGCAGATGAAAAAAGAAAATAAATTTATAATAGCAGTTGTTGTAATTGCAATTATAGCTCTTACAGGAGTTATTTTTTTTACATATAAATATCCAATTTATAAAGCTAACAAAGATGCAGAAAGTATTGAAGTTGGAGATAATGAAGAATTAGAAGCTACATCACTCGAAAATATAGAACAAGATATTATTCATTATGATGATGAAATAGGAACTTTGACAATTCCTGATATTTTACTTGATAATGCACCAATAAGAGAAAGTGTAGAACTATCTACTTTGTCTGAAACAATAGGACATTTCCCCTCTACCTCCATCTATGAGGGAAATGTAGGCTTAGCCTCTCATAATTCAGGTAATCAGGGAGATTTTTTTAAGAATTTAAAGAAAATAAAAATTGGAAGTGAAATTTATTATCAAACAAACTATGGAACTAAAAGATATGTAGTAACAACAAAGAAAATAATAAATGAAGAGGACTGGAGTTATTTAGGTGCAACTGAAGATAATAGGATCACTCTAATTACTTGTGTTGCAGGTAAAAAAGATAAAAGACTATGTGTTCAAGCTATAGAAACTATGGATGGAATGAATTATGGACAATAAATTTTAGTAAAATTTTCTAAAAGGGTTTGGGAATCTTCCTATTAAGGTTTTATAATGATAGTAGGAGATGATCGTTATGAAAAAAATAATTATAGTTTTAATAATTTTAGTAGGAAACTTTGTGAATTTATATTATATGGGACAAAATGCAGAAAAAGAATCAGAACAAGATTTAACTGTAGCAAATTTTGAAAATGTTCAAAGTGAGAACTCTATAATTGAAGAAAAACATAAAGTTTTAGATATTGTAAATATCAATGAAGCAAAAGAAATAGAAAAAAATTCTATAATAGAAGATAAAGTAAATAATAGCAAACAAGAAAATTCAGAAGTTGCTACATATAGTGTAACAAATACAATAAAAAAAGAAGTAAATAATCCAAAAAATATAGTTCAAGAAAATAATAATCAAGTTGTAGATGAAGTAAATACAGATATAGTAAAACAAAATGAAATTGAAAATAATAAAGATTCCGCTATAAATAAAGAAATACCACAAGAAAAGGTATTAGTAGAAGAAAATACAGAACCTACTGAAGAATATAAAATAAATGAAAAGAAAATTGCTGAAATAAGAAATATAATTAATAGCAATCCTTCAGAAGATATGAAACTTTATGGATATGAAATTGTCGTAGATAGTTCAATTACAGAAATTACAACACAATTTACATTTACAGAAAAAAGAGTGAAAGATAAAATAGCTTGGAAATTTGGAACTATAAGAATATATGCACAAGATTACTATAGAAATGGACAATATATAACAACAGAATGTTATTTAATATAAAAAATTAATATTATTTTAAAAGGCACTTTTACAGGTGCTTTTTTTGATGGGAAAGGAAAGAGATAATATGATAAAAGTAAAAGGAAAAAAAGTAATAGCAATGTTATTATTAATTTTAACATTGTGTTCAACATTTAGTGGATTTTCATTTGCAACAGAAATAAGTGAGGCGAACCTTCAAAATAAAGGAGATTGTGGATATCACTTACAATATTGGAATGCAGAGAAAAATGGATGGTACTATATAATTACAACTTTTGTTACATATCAAAAAGATGGAGTTGAGTATCCAGCATACTGCTTAAATAGAGAATATCCAGGTGTAGGAGAATATGATGGTTACACAGTAGATATAGATGCAGTATTAGATAATGTTCAAATTTGGAGAACAATAATAAATGGATATCCATATAAGACTCCAGCAGAGCTAGGAGTTGAAAACAAATATGATGCATTTGTTGCAACTAAACAAGCAGTATATAGTATTTTATATGGTTTTGATCCTGCTACAAGATATCGTGGTGGAGATGAAAGAGGAACAAAAATAGCAAATGCAGTAGTAAATCTAGTAAATATAGGAAGATACGGAAATCAAACACCTTCAGATGGAACAATTACAGTGAGAACTTCAGAAAGCTTATATGAAGAAGGAAATTATTGGGTACAGAAATTCAATGTGAGTAGTAGTGTTGATATGGCTTCATATACAGTTACATCAACAGCTAATTTACCTGAAGGAGCTATAATAACAAACGGAAGTGGAACTCAAACAAATTCATTTACAGGAAGTGAAAGTTTATATTTAAAAATTCCTAAATCTTCAATGAATAAAGATATAAGTAATGCAATTATAAATGTTCAGGGAAAATGCAAAACTTATCCAGTATTTTATGGAAAAACAAGAATTAATGCAACACAAAATTATGCGGTTACTTATGATCCTTTTGGAGATGGAGTAGGTAGAGCCACATTAAATGTAAAAACTAATACAGGAAAAATACAAATAAACAAAACAGATAGTGATACTTTAAAACCAATACAAGGTGTAACATTTCAATTAACAAAAGCAGATGGAACTGTAGTCGCAAATGCTACTACAAATTCAAATGGTGTAGCAACATTTAGCGGATTATATCAAGATAATTACAAACTAACAGAAATTTCTACAAATGATAATTATGTTATAAATAAAGCTACTTTTGATGTAAATGTAGAATATAATAAATCTACTACTCAAAATATAACAAATGATCATAAAAAAGGAAATTTAAAAATATACAAAGTAGATAAAGATAATCACAAAATTGCATTAGGAAATGTACAATTTGATTTATATTCAGAGGAATTTCAAAGAGTAATTGGAACTTATACAACAGATGTAAATGGAGAGATTAGTATTAAAAATTTAAGAATTGGAAATTATAAACTAATCGAAAAAAATACAGGAAAATGGTATAATCTCGCAGAAGATACAACTGTTGAAGTTAAGTGGAATACAACAGAAGAAAATACTATTGAAAATGAATTAAAGAAAGGTCAAGTTAAAGTAATAAAAGTTGATTTAGACAATAAAGAAGTGAAATTACAAGGAGTAAAATTTGATGTTTTAGATGAAAACGGAAAAGTTTTAGAAACAATAACAACAGATGAAAACGGAGAGGCATATACATCAAGATATGCAATAAGAGATTATTCAAAATTAACAATTAGAGAAAAAGAAACTTTGCAAAATTATGTATTAAATGATACTCCACAAACAGTAGTATTAGAAGCAGAACAAATAAAAACAGTTACTTTTACAAATGAATTAAAGAAAGGTCAAATCAAAGTAATAAAAGCAGATCAAGATAATAATGAAGTAAAATTAAAAGGTGTAGAATTCAAAGTATATGATGAAGATAACAACTTAGTAGATACTTTAATTACAGATGAGAATGGAGAAGCTACAAGTAAAAGACTAAGAATAGATAAAAAATACATAGTACAAGAATCAAAAACATTAGAAAATTATGTATTAAATGAAACACCACAAACAGTAACATTAACACAAGATCAAATTACAGATATTACTTTTACAAATGAATTAAAGAAAGGTCAAATCAAAGTAATAAAAGTCGACAAAGACAATAATGAAGTTAAGCTAAAAGGTGTAGAATTCAAAGTATATGATGAAGATAACAATTTAGTAGATACTTTAACTACAGATGAAAACGGAGAAGCTACAAGTAAAAGATTAAGAATAGATAAAAAGTACATAGTGAAAGAATCAAAGACATTAGAAAATTATGTGCTAAATGAAACACCGCAAACAGTAACATTAACACAAGATCAAATTACTGATTTAACTTTTGAAAATGAACTAATAAAAGGTTATATAAGAGTAACAAAATTAAGTAAAGAAGATAATCAATACAATGGAGATATAAAAGGTACAAGATTAGAAAATGCTAAATTTGAAGTGTATGATAAAGAGAATAATTTGGTAGATACTCTAATTACAGATAAGAATGGTGAAGCTACAACAAAAGAATTACTAAAAGGAAAATATACATTAAAAGAGGTTGAAAGCCCTGATTATTATATACTAACAGATGAAATATTTGAAACAGAAATAGTAAAACATCAAGAAATTGTTGATGTAGAAGTAGAAAATGACAATGTAGATATTGATATTGAAGTTAATAAAGAAGGATTTAAAGAGACTCAAAGTAAAGATAGCATATACTATGATTTTTCAAATATTCATAATAAATCCAATATTGCATTAGACAATTTTATATGGAGTGATTCATTACCTACAAATGCATTAAGAGTAAACAAAATTTATACAGGAACATGGAATGAAGATTTAAAATATTCTGTATGGTATAAAACTAATTTAAGTGATGACTATATAATGCTAAAAGATGGATTAAGTACACTAGTAAATAATGAAGTGAAATTTACAGATGCTACATTACAGGAAGGAGAATTCATAACAGACTTTGAATTTAGATTTGGAACAGTAAAAGCAGATTTCAGAGAAGTTGAACAACCTAGATTATACTGTGATATGTTAGATAATTTACCAAATGGATTTATATTTGTAAATCACACGAAAGTATCAGGAAATTATAAAGATATTTATGTTGAAGATAAAGATGATTGGACTACAATTACTTATTATAAAGAAATAGAAACAACACAAAAACTTCCTAGAACAGGCTGTTAGTATTGACATTTAAAGAAAAAACTATATAATGAAGAAAATAATAATTTTGAATTCATATATTTATATTGAATTATTATTTACTAAATTTTTGAGGTATGGAATATTAAATATTCTGTACCTCTATTTTTTTTGCCTGAAATATGATAATATGTAGTGGGAGTGAGAAAAATGGAAAGTATTTATGAATATATTAATAAAAGTATAAAAGCAAATGGAATGTTAAAAGATGATTTTAATTTTGATAAATATACTGATTGCCAACCTAATAAAATGAAATTTGCATTAGGAGCATTAGATGGAATATCATATTTTCACTCAAAAAATGAAGTTGATGAAGAACAGTTAGAATTTTTGAAAAAAATATTAAAATTATTACAAGAAGATTCAACAGCATTAAATGGAAATCTTATAAATGAATATTATAAAAATAATGATAAGAGGGTTTTATCAACTATAGATAGTTTACTAAGTTGGATAATAGAAAATGCCAAAGAAATAGATAATAAGCTATTATTTGAACTTGCAATATATTTAATGATGTGTTCAATAAATCCTGAAGCAGTAAAGATAGGTATTGCTATAATAGGATTAATAGATCTTTCAGATAAAGATGAGTTAGTTAAAGTTATAGAAAAACTTGCACTATGCGATGAATTTACATTATATGCAAATATTGCTTTAAGTAATTTGCCAAATATTAATGATATTAGATTTATGCTAGTGAAGAAAGTTAATGGATGGGGAAAAATCTATCTAGTTAATTCATTAAAAAACGAAAATGAAAGTATAAATGAATGGCTAATAACAAATGGATGTGATAATGAAATAGCATTAGGGTATCTAGCTTATGAAGTAGCTGAAAAAATTGATTTATTAAAAGTATTAAAAAGAGCAGATTTATCTGATGAAGAATTTAAAGGTGTATGTAGTATAATGGAAGGACTAATTGCAGAAGAGCCTTTTAAAGGAATTTCATGTTATGAAAATTACATTGAAATATATGAAGGTTTCTTAGAACAATTTGAGAAACACATTGATAATATTGATTATTATAATATACCAATAATGATTTCCATGTATTTGTTTAATAAAGAAGAAAAAAGCAAAGAAGATATAGAAGTAGCAGAAAAAATAGTAGATCTTTTAGATGGAGATAAAGTATATAATACATTAAAAAAAGAAATAGTAGAGGGAAATAGACTAAAACAAGTAATTGATATATTAAAATATAATTCAAAAATTGAATTAATTGATGAAATATTTAAGAAATTTAAAGAAAATCCATTTGAGAGATATTACTGTTTAGAATATTTATTACAAAAAGAGGAGTACTTAGATAAAAGCATAGATATATTACAAAGTTCAATAAATTTACAAGAACATTATTCAGATCCTGAGACTATAATGGGGTTATCTGATGAGTATAGTAATAATTTAGTTTTTATTATACAGATATTAAGAGACTATCCATTTAAAGGAACTGAATTTATAGTAGCAGGGTTAAAGTCAAAAACGATGCAACCTAGAAATGCTTCATTAAATACAATAAAAGAATGGAAAAATAGAACTAATATAGATATAACGGAATTTCCAAATGAAATTTATAAATCATTAATAGAGTTAAAAGAAAAAGAAATAATAAGAAGTTATAAAATAGCAATTAACGATTTATTAGGTATAAATGAAGATTTATCAAATTATGAAGAGCCTGAAATATATTGGAATGATATTGACGAAGGAATTAATATAGATATATATAGTGATGAAATAGAAGATTTATTTGAAACACAGATAAAAATCAGAGGAAAAGATTATTATTCAAACAATATGGTGTACTCTTGTAATAAAAGTTTAAATAAATATACAGCATTTGTTCAAGGAACAGAATTTGGAAAAGAATACGAAGTAAATATAATAATGAATAAGAATAATAAAATACAAAAAATAGAGTGTAATTGCCCATATCCAAACAACTGTAAGCACGAATATGCTACAATCTTATACATAAGAGATAAATATAAAAATAATTAAATTATAATTCAATAAAAGATGTATATTAATTAAGCTAGTAATATACATCTTTTATAGTTCAGGCTTTTTTCTCCATTCATTTGCTTCAGCTTCGTCAAATCTTTTATCTGAGAAGAATTCTGATAATTTGATTCCTAAAGCATCACAAATATATAATAGATTTTCAAGTCGAATAGTTCTATTTTTTCTAGTTAAAAACATTGCAATAGTAGAGCTATAAATTCCAGTTAATTTTGAAAGTTGATTTGAATTTATATTTTTTTCTTTCATTAATTCCTTGATTTTTAAAGCTACTAAATCTGAAAAATCCATAATATTGGCTCCTTTCAAAATAATTTTAGCAAAATATAATTCAAAACCTACTCACTAAAATGAGTAAAATACTAAAAAGTATTCATTTTAATGAGTGAATGTGTTATAATAGAAGAAGGAGGAGTAAAAGTAATATGAGAAGAAATAATCAAGATTATTCAATAACTGAAGAAAAATATGAAATTATAAAGAAACATATTGAAAAGATAGATAAAATAAAAAATGATTTACAAAAGCATATAAACATTGAAATTCCTGAATATATTATTCATGACATTGCTGAAAATGAAGAATTTAATCATATTTGTTTAATAATAAATGTTGCTATTGTTAATAATAGATTATCTAGTGAAAATGGTAAGTATTTAAAAGAAAAAATAAAAAGTCTATGCGACATTCAAAATGATTATGATAGAGTTTGTTGGAATATTTAAGTATCTTTTGTAAAAGGTTTGGATTTATAAAAGCACTCTTATATAATTTTATATGGGAGGTGAGAAAGATGGCAGATCTAGAAAACTATCAAAAAGTAGAGAGGACTACTTTAACAACTGAAGAAACAGCAGAATATTTAGGAGTTTCATATTGGCTAATAGGTCAAATGGTTAGAAAAAACGAAATTCCACACTTTAGAGTAGGTGGAAGAATTTTATTCAGAAAAAAGAGTATTGATGACTATATGGAACAACAAGAAAAAATTGCATTTGATAAGCTATATGCAAGTAAAAAGTAGTCAGATATATCTAAATGAATGGGGACTCATTTAGGTATATATTTATTATCGTGAAAAGTAATTTTGTGAAATTAGAAAAAAGAGTAAATGCCAGTATAATTTTGTACTGGTATTTTTTATCAAAAAAAGTCGTAAATTATTGAGAAAAAAAGAATTTTATGATATAAGATATAATAGAAAAGTTATAATTGATTGATGGGGGAAATCATGAGTAAAATAGAAAGTAGTACAACATTAGGATATGAAAATGAATTATGGACTGCCGCAGATAAATTGAGAGGTAGTATGGATGCTGGGGAATACAAGCATGTTGTTTTAGGACTTATTTTTTTAAAATATGTTTCAGATGCTTTTGAAACAAAATATGATGAGTTAAAAAAAGATGAGTATGCAGATGAAGAAGATAGAGATGAGTATTTATCTGAAAATATATTTTGGGTTCCAAAAGAAGCAAGATGGAGTTATATTAAACAATATGCAAATAGTCCTGAGATTGGTAAAATAATAGACAAGGCTATGGAAATAATTGAAAAAGAAAATCCAAGCCTAAAAAATGTTTTGAATAAAAATTATTCAAGACCTGAATTAGATAAAACAAGATTAGGAGAATTAGTTACATTATTTACTAATTTAGATATTGGATCAGACAAAGCCAAAGAAATGGATATGTTGGGTAGAGTTTATGAATATTGTATAAGTAAATTTGCTTCAGCAGAAGGAAAAGGTGGTGGAGAATTTTATACACCTGCTTGTATAGTTAGAACTTTGGTTGAAATGATAGAACCATATAATGGTAGAGTGTATGATCCTTGTTGTGGATCAGGAGGTATGTTTGTTCAATCTTCTAAATTTATAAAAGAACATCAAGGAAATATTAATGATGTTGCAATATATGGTCAAGAATTAAATCCGACAACATGGAAATTAGCAAAAATGAATCTAGCGATTAGACAAATTGATGGAAACTTAGGAGATAATAATGCAGACACATTTCACAACGATTTACACAAAACATTAAAAGCAGATTATATATTAGCAAATCCGCCATTTAATATATCTGACTGGGGAGGAGAAAAACTAAAAGATGATTTAAGATGGAAGTATGGAGTTCCACCTGCTGGAAATGCAAATTATGCATGGCTACAACATATGATTCACCATTTGAATCCTCAAACAGGAGTGGCAGGGACAGTTTTAGCAAATGGATCTTTATCGAGTGATACTTCTAATGAAGGAGAGATAAGGAAAAATATGATAGAAGGAGATGTCGTTGAAGCAATTGTTTCAATGCCTAGCCAATTGTTCTATGCTACAGGGATTCCTTGTTCGTTATGGATAATGAGAAGAACAAAAAATAAAAATAACGAAAATAAAGTGTTATTTATAGATGCAAGAAACTTAGGTCATATGATTGATAGAAAAGTTAGGGAATTATCTGAAGAAGATATTACTAAAATTGCAGAAACTTATCATAATTGGAGAAAAGATGAAAATTATGAAGATATATTAGGCTTTTGTAAATCCGCAACATTAGAAGAAATAAAAGAAAATAACTATGTATTAACACCAGGTAGATATGTTGGAACAGAAGAAATAGAAGATGATGGAATACCTTTTGAAGAAAAAATGTCAGATTTAACTAGTAAATTGGCAGAGCAAATGAAAGAATCAGCAATGCTGGATGAAGAGATAAAAAAGGTGTTAGGAGCAATAGGATATGGAATTTAAAAGATATAAATTGGGAGAATTTATTGAAAGTGTTTCGGATACCACTCAAATTTTGAAAGATAAAGTAGTTCTTATAAATACTTCGGATGTAGAAAATGGTTATGTGATAAATCATACATACACATTGAACAAGAACTTGAAAGGACAATTTAAGAAGAGATTTAAAAAGGGCGATATTTTATATAGTGAAATAAGACCAAGAAATAGAAGATTCGCTTATATTGATTTTGAATCTGATGATTATATTGCAAGTACGAAATTGATGGTACTAAGGAATAAAGGAAATATAGATAACGAGTTCTTATTTCAATTACTAAAGAGTAATGGAGTAATTGAATATCTCCAATTACTTGCTGAATCACGCTCAGGAACATTTCCGCAAATTACATTTAATGAATTAGCTAATACAGTTGTAAGTATTCCTAGTATGGAAAATCAACAAAAAATTTCAAGAATATTAACAATCATAGATAACAAAATAAGATATAATACTCATACAAATGATAATTTGTTTGAAATTTCAAGAATGGATTTTGAAAAATTATAT
>JBJEXW010000038.1:0-1569 GCA_051886195.1 Clostridia bacterium | reverse complement strand
CTGTAATTTCATTACTACCACTCATACCAAATTTACCATATAAACCATTTTGTCTTAATTTTGCAATAGCTCTATTTGCACCAGTAGAATTCTTTTTTACTTCACTCCAAAAATCAATATAATTTTTAAATAAATCATGACTACCAGTAAATGCCATATGACCACCTAATTCGTAAGAATAAACATTATAACATTCAAATAATAAATCTAATAATGGATTACATAATCTAAAAGATAATGTTACCTTTTCACCATCTTTTAAATTATTCTTTAAAATCTCTCTACCATTAAAATTAGGGTTATCTTTAACTTGTAAGAAAGCCATTTTATTTTCTTTTACTTCAAAATCATAAATAGTAATTTCTTGAATATATAACGGAAAACATTTTTTATAACTTTCATTCATCTTATTATATGGTATGTCTTTATAATTTGCTTGACCATATGGTAATAATCTATCAGACATAATATAAGGATAAAGTGAATTTACATCTAAAACTATCCCATTATGATTTTTATATTTTTTAAATTTTTCTACATTTTCAAAACATACTGTACTTAAACCGCCATAATAAGAATGTCTTTGCCATGCGTCTGTAAAATAACTTTGTTTTGGAAACAAACATTCAAAAATTATTTGTTTCTTTAATGATGGTTTATTAGTTTGAAAAAATTTACTTCTCATTAATCCATTATCTACATAATCATATAAATCTTGGTTTTTAAACATATTTTGTTTTAAAGTATAATCTTCAAGAACTGTTTCTTTATAATCTTCTAATGATTGACCACTATTTGTTAGTTTAGTATAGACTACATGTTTTCCGTTAATATCAAGCCCATCAATTTTTAACATTTTTACTAAATAGCTTAATCCAAATACATCATTATAAATATAACTTAATTCTTCCATTGTCAAATCTTCATTTAAACTTCTTTCTTTATCATAATCTAACCCATCTTTTGGTAAATGTAATTTAAGAAAATCATCGCAGCATTTTTGCAAACTGTATGGAGCAATTTTGAAAGTATCATAAAAATTAATTGTTACATCATCACCTTGTAATGTTAACTTATAAAATACACCATCTTTCATTACTAAATTGTATTCAAATGGTTTTAACTTTGTTTTATTCTTTCCTGTAAATTTTAACTTTTCCTTTTTCTTATTATAAAAATCGTAACATTGTTTTTCAAAATATTCATCAACTCTTTGTCTAACATTATCTTGTTCTGTAAACCATAAAAGAAACGGCTTAATATCGTATAAAGCATTATGAGCAAATAAATTAATTGTTTTCTTTTTAATAGATAGTAAATCATTCATAAATTTATCTACTGATTTATAATGATAACAAATATCTGAATCGTTATCACATGACATTAATGCAATAGAATAGGTTAACATTTCATTCTTTTCTTTTAAGTAACATGCTTCAATATCAAACGCAAAATTTTGAACATTATCATAATTTGGAATAGTATTATATAAATAATAATTTTCTAAATTATCTGTTATAATATTTAACCTCTCATTTAAATCCATTATTTACACCCCTATTTAAAACT
>JBJEXW010000037.1:0-110072 GCA_051886195.1 Clostridia bacterium | reverse complement strand
CACCAGTTACTCCTTTTAACTGACAAGTTCCATTATTTCCTGCAAGTCCTACTGCTACTTCTCTCATCCCTGTTGTTTGTTTGTCATAAAAGCAATTATATAAATTTAAATAAGTAGTACTATAATAATATCCAAATATTCCACCTATCTTTTTAGTCTTAGCTGTATTTACATTTGTATCTGTTCCTATATTTCCAACTTCTCCTGCAGCATAACAATTCTGCATAATAATACCTTGTACTTTTCCTAGGCCGTCAATTGTTGTAGAGGCACTATTTTTTGAATAGCCAATAAATCCTCCAACCCCTGAACCTGAATAATCCATACCAACCATAGATGTTGAATAACAATTTTTGTATATTGAAGCTCCTGCAGTATCATTATCTGAGCCAACAAATCCACCAATGGCTGTTTTTCCTTCAACAACACCAGATGTATAACAATTTTCAAAATATGCATTTATAGTCTGGGCATCTGAATCGTCATATAAAGCCATTTTTGCTGCTTCAACTTGAGCTCCCATAAATACACTTACTGAACTTTCTCCATATATTGAATTATTTGAAAATGAATTTTTACAAACTAATCCACTATCAATACACGATATCATACCACCGGCGTGACCTTGAGTAGCAAATATTTCACAATCTATTGAATAACAATTTGTAATGTAAAATGGATACCTTGAATTAGTTGTATTTAATGTTGTAGATGAATTTCCAAATAACGCTTCTGGCTGATCTGGATATTCAACTGTGTATTTTACACCATATCCTCCTTGAAATAATCCTTGAGTAGGACATACACATCCACAAAATCCACTTGTATGTTCTCCTGCACCATATAAATATAATTTTGAAGAAGAACAGTCTTTAATAAACGTATTTACTGATTTTGGCCTTGCAATAAAGCCAGCGGCATTACTTGTTGAAGATTGTATAAACCCACCATTTACATGTACATTTTCCATTCTAAAACCAGCACTAAGCGGCTGACCAATAGGTGAAATAGATTGGTTACTTGTTACGATTTTTACGCTTTCTATATTAAGATTCAATATTGTCATATAGTTACTTATAAGTAAAAAAATACCACTAGTATTAGAATTAAAATTATATATAGTATGATTATTTCCTTCTATATAAATTTCACCATTACCTGTTGATATAGAACTCCAAATTTTATTATTTTCACCACCTAAATCTATATCATTTTCTATATATATCTTTTTATTTTCCGATGTTTTAGCCGTACTTGATAATACATAACGTAATTGATTTGCATCATAAACATGGTATACTTCATAAGTTACTTGTCTTGAATCTATTACGGTACTTGTTATATTTGTAGTATATGTCACAGTTTCTGTATCCATAACTCCCTCTGAATTATAGAAATCAGATTTTGTATAAGCTGTTCCATCTGTTTTGTTAATTGTTCCGTCCCATTTTAATAATCCTTTATCGCTCGTATCTATCCAATTAAAATATGGATTATTAGGAATTACATCTGTTGTTGCAAACTTCTTGTCTGATACAGAAGACGTAGTTCCAAATATTTTAGTTTGTATTTCAGCCCACCTAGCATTTTGAAATTCTGTTACACTATTATAACTTGTAGCCATTTCATTTTCTTCTTTTATTTTTCCAATATTATATATTATATTTTCCTTATTAATAAGTAAAACTAAAAATACGAACACTAATAAAGCAATAAATATACACTTTTTGGGTATGTTTATTTTTTTTAGTTTTGTACTCACTTAATCAACCTTCTTAATTACATTTTTAGATATATTTCTTCATTATAATTTTACCATTTTATCTAGCTTTCCACAATAAATGTAACAATATTGTAATTATTTTATTTGATAAAAAAAATACGGAAATAATCCGTATTTTTTTATTGAAATAATAATTATAAATTTTATTATTACTCTTCAACTTTTTCATTTATTCTTTTATTTTTGTTTATATTTTTCTTCTTATTATTTTTTTCTTCTTCATCACTTTCAAAACTAATTCCAAATTTATATTTTATAAATATCTTACCTAGAGCTAGAACTGGCATTGCAATTATCATTCCTATTACTCCAAATAATCTTTCGAATACAAGCATACCACAAATTACTACAACTGGATGTAATTTAACAGACTTTGCTATTATATTTGGTTGAAGAATATTTGCATCTATAAGCTGAATTATAAATGAAGCAACAAATGTAATTATTGCTAGTACTGGGCCTCCAACTGTAAATGCATAAAGTGATGTTATACAATAAGAAATAATAGCACCAATATATGGAATTAAATTCAAAAAAGTAATTATTATTCCAAATATTACTGCATACTTTAATTTCAAGACTAAACAAAGTATTGTGGTCATAATACCAACAATAATACTATCTAATAATACTCCTCTAATATATGAATTTAAAATTTCATCCATTTCAACTAACATCTTATATCTATTAGAATTTTTTCCATTCTTTGATGCAAGAACAATTAGGCTATTTTTAGTTCTATCCATATCTTTTACCATAAAGAATGATATAATAATTGCTGTAATTGCACTTATTAAAAAGCTTCCTGCCTTTTGTGCTGTATCAATAGAATAGTTTAATATGTCTCCTGCCTTATTTGATAAAAACGATAAGTCTCCAATATTTGATGATATTGTATAATCTAAATTAAATCTGTCATGTATAAATAGATTTATCTTTGTAACTGTACTACTATAAAGGTTTGGTAAATCTTTAATAAACTGTGTTAGTTCATTTACCATTACTGGTATTATATACGCAAGAGCAAGCATTATAATTGCAAATATTATTACTAGTGATATTGTTGCTGCTAATCCTTTGCTTATCCCTATCTTTCTTAGCCTATTTGCAAGAGGTTTTGATATCCAACAAATTATTACACCAATATAAAATGGTGTAAGTGCTAATAATAATTCAACTATTTTATCTAAAAGACCAAATTCTTTTAGTGCAAAGCAAATAATGATAAATACACCCACATACATGACCTTATTTAAAAATTTAAAGTCAAATTTATTCTCGTCCATTTTTCCTCCTATATTCATATTATTCTATATTTTAAAATTAAAATTCATATTCAACAATTTTTCCTTCTTGAATACTTAATTTTACATCAATAGCTCTTTGATTTGAACTTCCTCTAAACATTAAACTATCATCTTTTTTATCTTCCACAAATTTTCCATCTATTAGTATATCTGTTCTAGTTAATAGTTCCATAAAGCTATTTTCATCATTTGAATTATTAATTAAATCTTCATATTTAAATCCAGTATATGTTATTATATCTAATTTTGAATCTTTGATTTTATCTATTAGAATACTTAATTGTTTAGCTTGCATAAATGGTTCTCCCCCACTCAATGTAATTCCTTTTAAAAGTGGATTTGACTTTATCATTTCAATTATCTCATTAATCTTAATATTTTTTCCACCATTGAAATCATGAGTTTGAGGGTTATGACACCCTTTACAATTATGAGGACACCCTTGAGTAAATATAACAAATCTAATTCCCGGTCCATCAACTATTGATTCTTCAACAATTCCTGCTATTTTTAATATATCTTCATTATTATAATAGTACATCATGTTTTACTCTATCTTTTTCTTCTGCTCTTTTTCCATCGTTAAATCTATCTAAAGTACCAACTAAATATCCTGTTATTCTTCTTATTCTTTCAAATGGAACATCATTTAAAAAAGTATAACTTAAATCTACAAACTCTCCATTAACATTTAAGTTTAGCTCTGCTATTTCTCTATCTGGATTTTTATCTTGCACATATTTTACATACTCATCTATTTCCTCTTGAGAAATCGCTTCTCCTTTTGTATTTATTACCATAACTACATCCTCCTCTTTATTTATATCTAGATTATATCAATTTTTAATTACTAAATCAATGATTAAATTAAAAGATTATTTAGTATTATTTGCATGCATATTATATTATGTTTTCTTTTATATCAATTTTGATTAATATTATTTGATTTAAATTAAATATTGTGATATAATATAGAGCATAATTAAAAAACGTAAAGAAAGGGTAGATCAATTGTATCTACATGGGTGGTTTGTATGAAAAATTTTTCAGATTCATTTTATATAGAGACGCTTGCAGATATTAACCAAAGACTAGATGAAGAGATATCTGATTCTATATCTAAAACTCGGTTGTTGTGACTTTTACATTGCAGTTTTAAATACTTCAAATCGTACTGAAATTTTTGCTAATAATACAAGCTTATTTCTAGGTCCAGAAAAAACTTGTAAGAAGATTTATAAAGATGTAATAAAGAGATTAAAAAAATCATCATATAACTTAGAAGGAGATATTAGTGATCAAGTAGTATACATTAAAAGGTAAAAAAAATATAAAGACGGATTAAAAAATCCGCCTTTTTCTTTATCTAATATTTATTTACAACAAAAAGATGATTTTCTCTTTAATCTTTCTGTAATATAATTTGCATCTTCAAATTCTTTTCTTCCACAACAAGGACATAAATCCTTAATTATTCCTGTGTAACCACATATTGGATCTCTATCTACTGGATGATTAATAGAGCCGTATCCTATTCCTGATTCTTTCATACATCTTATAATTTGTTCAAAAGCTTCAAGATTTTTTGTTGGATCTCCATCAAGTTCAACATAACTTATATGTCCTCCATTTGTAAGTTCATGATATGGTGCTTCAATTTTTATTTTATTAAATGCACTAATTTTATAATAAACAGGTACATGGAAAGAATTTGTATAATATTCTCTATCTGTGACACCTTCTATTATTCCATACTTCTTCTTATCCATTTTTACAAATCTGCCAGATAGCCCTTCAGCTGGAGTAGCAATTAATGTAAAATTTAATTTATCTTTTTGAGATTGCTCATCCATTCTTTCTCTCATATGTGTAACAATTTTCATTCCTAATGTTCTTGCTTCTTCACTTTCACCATGATGTTTTCCTATTAAAGCCTTTAAACATTCTGCAAGTCCTATAAATCCTAAAGTTAATGTTCCATGTTTTAATACTTCTTCTACTTTATCTGTACTTTTTAGTTTTTCAGAATCTAACCAAACATGTTGTCCCATCAAAAATGGATAATTATACGCTCTTTTATTTGCTTGTATTTGAAATCTAGATTTTAACTGATCAATTACCAAATCAATCTTTTCATCTAACATTTCAAAGAATTTTTCCACATCTCCATGAGCTTCAATTCCAAGTCTAGGTAAATTAATTGATGTAAAACTTAAATTTCCTCTTCCACAAGTAACTTCACGTGTTTTATCATAAACATTTGCCATAACTCTTGTTCTGCATCCCATATATGCTACTTCTGTATTATAATCACCTTTTCTATAGTATTTCAAATTAAATGGTGCATCAATAAATGAATAATTTGGAAATAATCTTTTAGCAGACACCCTACAACTTAGCTTAAACAAGTCATAATTTGGATCTCCTGGGTTATAATTAATTCCTTCTTTAACTTTAAAAATTTGTATTGGGAATATTGGTGTTTCTCCATTTCCAAGACCTGCTTCAGTTGCAAGTAGAAGTTGCTCCATCACAAGTCTACCTTCTGGAGTAGTATCAAGACCATAATTTATACTACTAAATGGCACTTGTGCACCAGCTCTTGAATGCATTGTATTTAAATTATGTATTAAACTTTCCATTGCTTGGTAAGTTGCTTTTTCAACTTCTTTGTCTGTATATTTTACTGTAAATTTTTGAATTTTATCTATAATATTATTTTCTACATATTTACTTAAATACTTTCTCTCTATTTTTAAATATCCATTTGAATCTTTATATGAAGCAACTATATCTTTATCATATTTAATAGATTTTACTACATCCTCTGCAACTTTTTGTGGCTCTTCTAAGTCAGTTAATAATTCAAGTGCTTTAATTAAATTCTTTAAATATTCTTTTTTATATGTTACTCTTACTCCCTTTGCCATTGCATATTCAAAATTAGGTATACTTTGACCTCCATGTTGGTCATTTTGATTAGATTGTATTGCAATCGCAGCAAGGGCCGCATAACTGCCTATACTTTGAGGTTCTCTTAAAAATCCTTCTCCAGTACAAAATCCATCTTTAAATAATTTTATTAAATCTATTTGGCAACATGTAGTTGTTAGAGTTAAAAAGTCTAAATCATGAATATGTATATCTCCATTTTTATGTGCTTGTGAATGAATTGGTTTTAATACACATAAATGATAAAAGTTTTTTGCTCCTTCCGAACCATATTTTAACATTGTTCCCATTGCAGTATCTGCATTAATATTTGCATTTTCTCTTTTTATATTACTTTGTGATGCATCGTCAAAAGTTAAACTTTTAAAAGTTTTAATTATTTCTGTATTTCTTTCTCTAGTTCTGTTTCTTTCTTGCCTATATGTTCTATATACATTTAAAGTAGATGTATGACCTTCACTCTCTAACACTCTTTCAACTACTTCTTGTATTTCTTGAGAAGATATTTGCTTATTTTCTTGTCTTTTATCTAGTTCATCATAAACAATATTAGCTAGTTCTTCTGATCTTGAATAATCTTGTCCACCAATTGAATTAGCTGCTTTATATATAGATTTTGGTATTCTTTCTACATTAAAATTTACTTTTCTTCCATCTCTTTTTAATACTTTTGTTATCATGTATATTTCCACCTCTTATATAAACTCTATTATCTACTTTGAGATTATACCATTCTCTATGACACATTGCAACATACAAATTTTAATTATTTGTTATAATTGTCAACTATAGTTTTTACTATTGCATTAATATATGCCTCTTTATTTTTTTGTAAATTTTCCAAATCACTTTCCGAGTTAATAAATCCAAGTTCTAGTAAATATGACTCAGCTGCTATATTACTATTATAATATGGATTATCTCCTATTTTTGTATTTCTTCCATCAATGTATGCATGAGTCATTATCCCACCTGTTTCTCTTATCATAAAATAATATGGTGTTTGTGTACTTAATGTCTCGTATGGTTTATAACCTAATTCATTTGCATATTCAATTGCATCTTCTACCTCTTCTTGACTATACGTTTTTACATATACTCCTTCTAAAACTTTTGACTTATTATTTGGAGAAACCTTAGTATGAGCTATTTCTACTATATTATCTGCAAAACTTTTTGCAAAGTCTAAATTCATATTATTTGAACAATATATTTCTACTCCACCTTCTGGATTATCCGTAGAAGTACTATTTAAATGTATAGATAAAAATAACTTACTTTGAGTTTCATAAGGAACTATTGCTCTTCCATTTTTTCCATAAGGCTCAACATATTCATCTTTATCTCTTGTTAATTTTACTTTATATCCTAAATTTTCAAGTGTCCTTTTTAATTCGTATGAATAATCCAATGTATATTCAGCTTCTATATTATTTTTATACATTGCTCCAGGATCTGTTCCCCCATGTCCAGCATCTATTACAATGTCATATACGTTAATTGGAAGTGTAACATTTTCTGAACTTATCTTCATGTAATTTATTTCATCTAATGAAGAAAAGTTAATATCTATTCTTTTATTAGAGCATTCTTTAGTCATTGTATAATATTTATTACTTGAATAGTCTGTATTATTTTGTATGCTATAATATTTTGTGATATCATTATTATTAAAAGTTCCGTTTAATTTAACAAAAATATAATAATTTCCTATACTTATTTTTTCTAAGTCAATTCCTTCATTTATATTATTAGATAAATTAAAAATAATTTTATTATCTAAAATTTCATATTCTAAGTCGTATTCATATTCATTTTTTTCTAAATCTATTATGACTAATTTTAAATCGTTTAAATTAATATTTTCTATATTTTCTATATTTTCCTTATTTATGCATCCACCTATATTTAAATGATTGCCATAAATAGTATACTTATCCATTAAAGCATAGTTGTTTTCCTCAACTTTTTCTAATATAATTCTTGTTTTTTCTTCTACTATCTCTTCTTCTGTCTTTACTTTTTTATTTTCAAGTATTTGACTATATAAAGCCATCAATACAATCATAAGTAGTGTTATAATTATCCCCTTTGTTATTATACTCTTGCCAAACTTCATATATCTTTCACCATCCATATAATGTTCAATTTAACTATTTTTTTAATATCTCAATTGCAACTTTTATTCCATCAATTGCTGCAGTCATTATTCCACCTGCATATCCTGCACCTTCACCACAAGGATATAATCCTTTTATATTTGACATTAAACTTTCTTTATCTCTTGTAATTTGTACAGGAGATGATGTACGAGTCTCAACTGCAGTAAGTATAGCATCTTCGTGTGCAAACCCTTTTAATTTTTTATCCAAATTAATAATTGCCTCTTTAAATGTCTCATTTATATATTCAGGAAAAAGCTCATTTAAATTTGAAAGAGTAACTCCAGGCTCATATGTAGGCTTTACTTTTCCAATTTCTATACTCTTAACATTTTTTAAATAGTCTCCTACTTTTTGAATTGGAGCATAATAATTACTTCCACCCATTTCAAATGCTTTTTTCTCTAATTCTTCTTGTAAGAACATACCTCTTAAAGGACTATCTCCTGGATAATCTTGAGGTGTAACATTTACAAGTAATGCACTATTTGAATTTACTCCATCACGACTAAACTTGCTCATTCCATTTGTAACAATAGTACCTTCTTCTGAAGAAGAAGCCATAACTTGTCCACCAGGACACATACAAAATGTATAACAAGTTCTACCATTTGAAGCATGATAAACTAATTTATATTCAGCAGGAGGCAATTTAATATTTGTTTCATCACCATACTGAGCTAAATTAATATCTTTTTGTAAATGCTCAATTCTTGCACCAATAGCAAAGTTTTTTGGTACCATATTAACATTCTTTAAAAGTAGTTTTTTAAATGTGTCTCTTGCACTATGACCAATTGCTAAGACAATAGTATCCGTATCAATTAATTTATCTTCACAAAAAACGCCTTTAACTATATTATTATCTATATTAAAATCTGTTACTTTTGTATCGAAAAGAAAGGTTCCACCTTTAGATATTATATATTCCCTCATATTTCTTACAATATCTACTAAATAATCTGTACCTATATGAGGTTTTGCAACATACATAATTTCTTTTGGTGCTCCAAATCTAACAAATTCTTCAAGTACTTTTCTAGAATAAATAGAATTATTTCCTGTTGTAAGCTTTCCATCTGAAAAAGTACCAGCTCCGCCTTCTCCAAATTGAATATTAGTTCTATTATTTAATATTCCTTTTTTAACAAAATTGTCCACTTTTTCAATTCTTTTTTCAACCTTCGAACCTTGCTCAATAACAATAGGTCTTATTCCATGTTCAACTAGTGTAAGAGCTGTAAAAAGTCCAGCTGGTCCTGATCCAACAATTATTGGTCTTATATTACTTTTCCTATTAATCTCAATCTTAGGTACATTATCTATTACTTCTTTTTTGGCTCCTTGTACTTTTTTATTACAATTTAATTCTACATCTACTGCATAATTGAAAAAAATATCTTTTTTATTTCTAGCATCAATTGATCTTTTAAAAATATATACCTCTTTTACATCTTTTTTATTTATATTGTATTTTTTTAAGGCTATATCTATAACTTCATTCTCAGACAAATTTTCTCTTATTTTAATGTTTGTTAATCTATACATATATTTTATTCTCCTAAATACATACTATACTTTCTACTTTCGTTTTTTATAAAGCCAACATTTTCATAAAAAGCATGAACATCTCTTTCACTTTCTAAACATGTTAAATGTATTGTTTTATATCCATTATTTTTAGCATAATCTATTACATATTCTATAAGTATTTTTCCTAATTTTTTTCTTCTACAGTCTTTTCTTACCGCAACATTAAATAGCTCTATTGTTGGTTGAAAAGAAAATGTAAATAGATTTAATTTATACATTGTAACTGTTGCTATTATCTCATTATTTTCTTTTACTACTACTACTTCATATGAATTGCTATTTTCATCATAAGACATATATTTATCTAAACTTTCACTTCCATCAAAAGCTTCGTCTATTAGCTCTTTATACTTTTCTATATCTTTTTTCTTTAATTTTTCTATTATCATTATTTTTTTATTCTCCTTAAACTTTTTCTACATTATTATACTATAACTTTTTAAGAAAATAAAGAAAAAAAGCTTGAAGTTATTGTCTAACTCTCCAAGCTTTTTTATATTTAATCTAAATTTTGAATAATATCTACTAATGTATATAATAATTTCCTACATGATTCAAGATATAATGTTTCTTTTACAGTATGCACGTCCTTTACATCAGGACCTAAAGATATCATATCTAAATATGGTAGTTTTTCATATATCATTCCACATTCTACACCTGCATGTATTGCACAAACAATTGGGCTTTCACCATTATGATTTTTCTTATATGCATTTACATATACATCTTTCAATTTAGAATTAACATTATACTTCCAACCAGGATAACTGCCTTCTTCTAAGACTTCAAACCCTAAGCTTAAAGCTAAATTATTATTTTGCTTTTTTACTTCATCTTTTTTCAAATCCACACTTGATCTTAAAGATTCAATAACTAGAACTTTACCATTCTCAACTCTTACTATACCTATATTACCAGAAGTTTCAACTAGTCCTTCTACATCTTTACTATATTCTATAACGTTTTGTTTCAAACTTGATATTAAAGATATAATTTTTTGCTTTCTTCTAAACTAATAGATTCACCTTCATAGTCTATACTCTCAATATCTACTTTTAAGTTTTTGTCTGCATCAGTTAATTCAATATCTTCAAGTGCTTTATTTAGACATAAATCTATATTTTTCTCTTTTGTACTAAATATAACTTCTGTATTATTTGCAATAGCGTTATCTTTATTGCCACCAATAAAAGATATTAATCTTACATCTTCAATATTGATTAATATTTTTGATGCTAAGTAATTTGAGTTTATTCTATTTTTGTCTATATCCACACCTGAATGGCCGCCAAAAAGACCAGATATAATTAACTTATATACTTCTTTACTTTCATTTTCTAACTTTAATTCTTTAATATAATGTACACTTACTCCTCCTGCACAACCAACAATAGCTGTATTTTCTTCTTCGCCATCTAAATTTATTAAATAACTAGCTTCTATATCTGAATAATTAAAATCTCTTGCTCCATACATTCCAATTTCTTCTTGTGTTGTAAATAGACACTCGATATTTGGATGAGGTATATCTTCATCATCTAAGAGTAGTAATAAATATGCTACTCCAATACCATCATCTGCCCCTAAAGTAGTATCTTTTGCAGTTAAAATTTTAGTAGTTTCAATGATTTCAATAGGATCACTATTAAAATTATGAGTACTATCTTTTGTTTTTTCACATACCATATCTGTATGTGCTTGAAATAATATTGTTTTCTTATCCTCGTATCCTTTGCTTGCTTTTTTCTTTATAATTACATTATTACTTTCATCTACTCTATACCAAAGATTTCTTTTTTGTGCAAACTCACATAAATATGCTGCAATTTTTTCTTCTTTTTTAGAATTTCTTGGTACTTTTGATATCTCTTTAAAAAAGTGTATTAACTTATTATATTTTTTATCTAACTCCATAACTCTCACCATTAGTATTATATCACATAAATATAGTAATTTATACAATTACGAAAATACACAAATTATATACTATAAATATAATATAAAAAGATATAGTATTTCTAATACACATATCTCCTTTTAAAATTACTCTTTAATTTTGCTTAAAACTTTTTTCTTCTTATTTTTTATTGTTAATATCAAAATTAAAATTGTTATTAATAATATTGCAACTAAGCTTAATACAACTAATATAATATGTTCCTTTATATATTTTATAATCTTTTCTTTTTTAGTTAGTTCTTGTTGTGGCATTGGTACTTTTTTACCAGTAATTAATAACCTATGTGTATTTATTCCCTTAGGCGTACAAGTTACTAATGTAACAAGAGTTTCATTATCTATAATTTGTAAGCTCTCTGTTTCATAAGGTAATACTATTTTTATATCTATTATTTCGTAATTATTAGTTTCATTTAAATACTCTACTTGGAAATTATCTCCAATTTGTAATTTATCTGCATCATCTAAGATTTTTGCTCTTGTAAGACCACTATGTCCTGCAAGGACACAATGAGTACTAGCCTGTCCTGTAGGATATGATGTATCATCTAAATGTACAACTCCTTTTTGAAGATTATTATCTTCTAACCCATCGTATATTGGCAAGTTAACATCAAGACTTGGAATAGTAAGTGTACCAATTACAGTTCCTGTTTTTAAAAAATCAAAAGTGCTTATTGGCTCTTCTTCAAATTCTTCGTCTGCCATAGTAATAACTGGCTTTTCATCTGCTATTTTATTATTATACTCTTCTGATTCAGTTCTTCTTTGCTCTTTTTCTGATTCTGTTAATTTTTCAAAATCGCTCTTATAATTGTATACTACAGTTGTTTGATTAAAATATGAAATTAATCTAATTACAAAAGGAAAAATAAAAATTAAAAATCCAATAGCAAATAGAATTTTAGTATAATTTTTCTTCATACTATTCCCTCTTCTTTCTGCTTTTTATTGTTTTTCTTATCTTAGAAATTATATTAATTATTATGAAAAAAATAATAATTAATAATATGAAAATATATGTCTGCTTATTAGCTTTCATAAATTCCATAAATAGCTCTAAATCTGTTTTAGGTTGTATCTCTTCAATTACTTGTTCTTGTTGATTTTCTTCTTCTTCCTCATCTACTATTGGCTCTTCTTCAACCTTTTGTCCAGTTACAAGTAACCTGTGACTATTTACTGTTTTAGGAGTACACGTTACAAGAGTTACTAAACATCTTCCTTCCTCAACTTTTAATCCATTTGTTTCTTCAGGTAACACTATTTTCTCTTCAATTACTTTATACTTAGTTGTTTCTCCATAATAGCTAATATAAAATTCATCTTCTAATTCTAGCTCATTTAAGTTATCAAAAATAACAGCTTGTGATATACCTGTATGTCCAGCAAGGATTGAATGAGTATTTATATTTCCATTTGGAAGTGAGGTATTTTCCATGTGAGAAACACCCTTAGATAAATTATTAATAGTAACACCTTCATATATTGGTAATTCAATATTAATTTTAGGAATTGTTATATATCCAATTGTCTCTCCTACCTCAAGAAAACTATATGAACTTGCTAAATTATCATTTGCATTAATTGTATTAGGATCAATTACAGTTGTTTCTGTAGAATTTTCTCTATTAAATTCCTCTGAATTTTTCCTTTTTTCCTCAAGCAAAGCTTGATCCATATTTTCTATCTCTTTTTTATAATCATATATTGAAGTAGTCTGATTTTTATATGATAAAAACTTTGAGTAAATTGGATAAACTATACAAAATATTCCGCAAATATATAATATTATTTTTAATACCTTCCTCTTCATAATTAACACCTACATAAATTATATAACAAATTTTTATTTATGACTAGATACTTTATTAATGATTTTAAATGTCTTTTTTTGTCATTTTTTAAAATTATGTAAAAAATACTTGCTTTTTCGCTATAAAAATATTAAACTATTTTTACCAAAAATTGGAAAAGAGGAATTATTATGGATGTTTTTAAATTATTTTTTAAATTAATTGCCCAAGCACTGATTGGCTATTCTTATATTGTACTTACAACTGAAAACTATAATTTAAAAAAAATTGATAGAAAAAAGAAATTTATTTTACTTGTTTCTTGTATTGGAATATCTATTTCTATGGAAATGCTAAGAGTTAGAATTCCAAATTATTTATTATACTCTGTTTGCATTTTACCTTTGATGCTTATTTTTAAAGGATTACTAAAATACTCTAATAGTAGCACTTTAATTTCAACACTAATGTTATATATAAATATATCTTTTTGTGAAATTTTAGCATATATTTCTACCTCTGCTATATTAGATTATACATTAGATAATTATTCTTCTGATAATAAATTTTTCTTCACATACGCTTTCTTTAAAATAATGTATGTAATAATATTGTTCTCATTAGAAGTAAAATACATGAAAATACACAAAGAAAAAATGAAGAAAATAATAGATTATCTAAACACAATGGAACTATCTATTATAACATTATTAGTATTATGCGGAATAGTACCAATATTTCTAAAATTTTGGGATTTAAAAACTAAAGTTAGTCTTGTTTCTTTGTGCTTTTGGGCAACTCAAATATTGTTTTTAACAGTTTTAATATACTTATATTTTAAATATGCTAACTACTATAAGAGAGCAAAGCAAGAACTAGATAATTCTAAATTATATATAAAGTCTTTATCTGATACTGTAGATAATCTAAGACTATTAAAACACGACTATAATAACATTTTACAATCTATAAATGGCTATATTCTTACCGAACAATATAGTGATCTTAATAGTCACATTAATAACTTGATTGGAGAATCACAAAAAATTTCAACCCTTGAAGCTCTAAATCCAAAGTTAATTAATCAACCTGCTATATATGGAGTAATTAGTTCAAAATACTATAATGCTGAAAGTAAGAATATTAAAATAAATCTTGATGTATTCTGTGATATCCATACAATATCTTGTAATTTTACTAATCTCTCTAAAATATTAGGAATCTTGCTTGATAACGCTATTGAAGCAAGTGAAAAATCTGAAGACAAAAAAGTAGATATTTGCTTTAAAACAAACCCAAAACTTAACGCTGATGTTATAGAAATAAAAAATAGTATTAAGGAAGGTACAATAATTGATGTAAAAACTATTTTTGATAAAGGTGTATCTTCTAAAAAAGTAAAATCTGGTTTAGGATTATGGGAAATTAACAAAATGATATCTATGAGTAAAAATACTAAAATATATACTAATGTTGATGGGAATACTTTTTCTCAAAAACTTGTAATTAAAAAGAATGCATAAAAAAAGAAACTAGATTTGAAAAAAATCAAATCTAGCTTTTTTTGGTCATTATTCTTGTGCTTTTTGTTTTTTATTCATAACAGCTGCTACAATCATTACTCCTGCTCCAAGTGTTACAAATATTGCTATTCCTATTCCACCTGTTGCTGGTAAATCTAATTTATGCTTATCTTTATCTATTAACTTTATATCTGTATTATCTTTGTCTATCTCTATATTTATACTTATATTAGATAATTCATAACCTTCAGGAGCTTCAATTTCTGTTAACTTATATTTTCCCACAGATAAATCATCAAAAATAATGATTCCTTCTGTATTTGTATATTGTTCAATAGCACTGAAATTTGTATCAATATTTCCATCATCGTCTAATTTTTCTAATCTATACTTTGCTCCCTCTATTTTAATTGTATTATCATTAAAATCTAACTTTGTTAATGTTATCTTTCCTAATAAATTATAATAATAAATTATATATTGGATATTTTCCGAATAAGTTCCAGTAAAGTTTTCTGTTTTAGATTTAAGCTCATACTTTTTTTCTGAACTATTATTTATCTCACTTAACCTATCTACTGTATCATAATTATCCCCTATATTTCCTTCATATATCTCAGTTGGATACAATACATCTGTTAAAATTTCTGGATCTGAAACGTCAGTTTTTTCTAATACATGTACTACTTTTATTTTTCCAGAATTTAAAACCAATCCAACATTTTGATATTTTTCTTCCATTACTGGCAAATCATTAGAATTTAACTTGGTTATAATATCTGTTTTTTGTGTATCTGAATTAAACTTACTATTAACCTCTGAATTATATCCAACTTCTTTTTCTGTTAATTTATATTTTTTTCCATCAATTACAACACTGACTATATAGTTATCTTCAGGTAAATAGTTAAATTCATAATATCCATCTAAATTTGTTAAAGTAGAATTAATTATATTGCCATTAACATCTATGACACTATTACCAACTGAATCTGTTAGTACCATTTCTACATTAGGTATAAGCTGTTCATCATCGTCCATTATTCCATTTTTATTACTATCCATCCAAACATATCCACTTATTTTTCTCTCTACAACAGTACTTTTAACAGAAGGGGTTACCATTTCTTCAGTATCTACATATACTCTTGCAGTTGCATTATTATAATATATATCTCCTCCTTTGTTTCCATCAGGTTTTAAATATATATCTAATACAATTTTTTGCTGTTTTCCCATATTTCCTATAATTGCTAAAGCTGTTGCACTATTGTCTATTATATATGAATCAACTTCTGTCCAATCTTCTGCTAGATTTGTATCTTTTACATTAATAGTATCTCTAATACTTTCATCATTTGTATATTTTATAATTAAATTATCGTTATCTACTAGTTCATTTCCTTCTCCATCCCATTGAGTTATATCTATCTTATTAATTTTATATGTTCCGTTAAAGTTGCTTCCTCTTGAATCTCCGTTATATGGTAATATATCCAATAATTGAAAATCTGGTATTTCTGAATCTGTATTATTTTTGTATGATATCGTATAATGTATTTCTCCGTCTTTTTCTGTTACTAAAGTATCTGTTGTTTTATATAATCTGTGAGAAGCTAAGTTTATTATTTCAATTGTATAGTTATCAGATCTTAACCACTCATCTCTAATATCCACTTCTGGCGCAAAAATCGTTGCATAATTTGTTATTTGATCACCATTTTCCATATCTTCACTTAAATGAGCAGAAAAAGTTATTGGCTCAATACTGTCACATAATTTATGATTATTTATCTCCCATGTTAATATTGTATCTCCATATTCGTTAAAAGTTACTTCTGGATCTCCATAGTTACAAGTACCACTAATATATGCACATCTATAATCTAGAATAGCTTTAACATACACAGTTATCTCTTTATTACTATTTACTGTTGGACAAGGTATTATAGTTGGAGACAATATATAATCCACATTATATTCATTTTTCGCATAATCATAATTTAATTTTTGATTTCCTTCTGAGTCTACTTGTGTTACTCCTATATCTATTGATGATTTTGCATCTACAATTAACACGCTACTTCCAGTAAATGTGCTATCGTGAGTTCCCTTTATTATCTGACCATTATCATTATACTCAGTTTTTATATAATTTGAATATGATAAATCTACCATTTCTTCTTCAGAATATCCACTAAATCCTTCTACCGATACACTATCTATTGATCTATCCAAATTCTTGTCATATATTCTCAAGTCTGATGTAAACGAATAAGTTTGTCCAACAGAAGCAGTTTCTTTTATTTTTACAGGAAAAGCTAAAAAAAGATTATTATTTCCTATTTGATCAACGCTATTTGCCCACCACCATTCTGATTTTGATTCTAAAAGTATTCCAACACAGATACTATTTCCGTCGTTATATAGTTCATCTAAAGAACTATAATATTTTAAATCTTCTATTCTTGCATTATTTTGTTCTTCTTGAGAGATCCAATTGGTTCCATCACTTTTAGAAGCATAATACACATCATATTCAAAAATTCCTCCATCACCATCTGGCCATGACTTAATATCATATTCCTCTAAATTAGGTTCAAAACAATCTCCATCAAACTTGCATAGAAAATTACCATCTTCAGCTCTGTCATATGTAGGCGAATTATCTGATGACTGCACAGCTATAGGAACTAGGCTTATTGTACTTCCTTTATATGCGGCTGCATCTCCACTAGCCCATGAATTATTAATCCAATAATTCATACCCGCATCTGCTACTCTATGAAATTTACTAATTATACCTCTCTCTTCCATCAAAAATTCCCAGCAATTTTCATCATCAGTAGTGATACTTTGCTCTTCAACACTAACTCCTGAACTAGATGTCGCTTTCATGTTTTCTGTAGTAGTAGTTATATAATATGTTCCTTCTTTTTGTGTTTCATCATTAATTGGTATAAATAGTTGAAAAACCAATAATGAAAAGTTTTTTCTTTCATCACCATATCTTATTCCACCTACGCCATCATAGCAATAGCCAGTTGGAAAATATCCATCAAATTCATAATTGTTTAATGTAACGTGAATTGTATCTCCTTCCTGTACCAATGAATAATCTCCTGAATGGTATATAGAATTCGCTAAATTAATATCACTGGCAATACCATATTTATCTCTATTTGCAAATGGATAATAATAGCCATCACCACCATAAAAATCAAAAAAATCTCTACCATCATTATAAGCTAAATTATCTTCTTGACCATCAATACTATATTGATATAATAATGGAATTACCACATCATTTAAACTACCATTATAAAAGTTTTCAGAGCCATATCTAGATAAATCTAATCCTATGTCAAAAGTAATTTTACCTCTAGGATATTCGATTCCCTTTGCCCCTTTTTCTTCTGAATTTTTATTATTTAAAGATAGTACTACACCATAACCAAATACTTTTCCTTTTATTTCACTATTTTCATCATTAGGGTCTACTATATATGTATCTCTATTTAATCTACTTTTAACTATCTCTAAGTTATATGCTGGAGCAGCACTAACTTTAATTACTTCATCTGTTAATACTTGTTTTTTAGAATTTGAGTTTCCCTCAAGCCAGGTTGTAAAAGTAGGCTGAATTTCTGTTCCATTTGGAGCACCAAAAATATCCAATACAAAAACCAAACTCTGTTTTCCTGGAATTGTAACATCTTCTGTTGGCATTGTATATTTTCCACATATTGTCATACTATCTTCAGAAACCTGTAAATTTTCAATCCATTTCATAGAGTCAGTATTCCATTTTACAAGTTCTTTTAATTCTGATGGAAGACTCGCTTCGAAATATATAGTTCCTCCTGTATAATATTGATCTCCAGTATCATTAATTGTCATAGTATTTTCTATTGTCCATGTAATTTGATCAAAAGATCTTACTATGTTATTACTTGCACTTGAATCATTTCCAGGCTCATCATTGTCATCAAAAGGGCCAGTTCCTGTATTCCTTCCAATTAAACAAACAGAAGAAATTATGGCACCATTATTAGGCAATATATCTCCATTAGCTGCATATATAAAAAAAGTAAATAAGCCAATTATAGCAAATACTATACAAAGCCAAACAACTTTTTTTGTTTTTATCATTCATTTTTCCTCTTTTCATTTATATATTAATTATACCATTTACATTAGAAATTTTGAATTATAAAAACTTTTTTTATTTTATAAATTTATATAATATTACATTTTTATAACAAAGTTAAAATAGGCAAATCCATATGGATTTGCCTATTCTTTACTCTTGTACTTTTTGTTTTTTATTCATAACAATTGCTACAAGCATTACTCCTGCTCCAAGTGTTACAAATATTGCTATTCCTATTCCACCTGTTGCTGGTAAATCTAAACCTTTTGAGTTTAATACTTGTACTGCTGTATTATATGTTGTTTTTCCTACTTGTACTTCAATTGGATTTTTAAGTAAATTATAGTATTTTGTTACTACTTGTCCATCTACTGTTTCTGTATAGCTTGGTGCTTGTGTTTCTACTAACCAGTATGATACATCTGAGCCGTTGTCTGCATATGCTAAACCTTTTATTTCAGCAATACCATTAATATCTGTTGTTACTTCAATTTCAGATCCTGTTTCATCTGTTACAAATGTTCCAGCTTTAGCATTATCTTCACTTGTTGCAACTTTAAATTTAGCTCCAGCAAGTTTTGTTGATGTACTTCCTTTTTCTACTTTTTCTATTTTTAATGCTCCAGTATGTACTTCTGCTGTATTTGATATTGTTGTTGTACTTTTTTCACTGCCATCTTCTGCTATTTCGTTTGTATATTCTAGTGTAGCTGTGTTAATATTTCCATCTCCACCTATTACAACATTTGAATTAAATGAAGCATCATATGTTACTATTACATTATTATATATTGGTGCTTTAATATTAGATTCTGTATCATACATTTTAGATGTATCAAAAGTTAATGTTAATCCAGTATCAGATAATGTATAATAATCTGATGGTATAACTTCACTTCCACTTGCTGTTGTCCCTTCAACAACAATACTACTTCTATTTAAAGTTAATCCAGCTGGTAACGTATCTGTAATTTTGTATGTTGACATATCTGAAATTTGCATTGGAACATCTGTTGTAACTTTAAATGTTATTGTATCTTTCATGTTTAATCCTGCATTATCTACAAAAGCTCCTGCACTATTTTTTACTTTTTTTGTTATAGTTGGTTTTTCATTTATATATGTTATTTTAGTTAAATCTTCATTGTTTTGAGTTAATGTTAAAAATTGTCTTTCATATTCGTCAATTTGATTATATATATTAAATGATGTAAAAAGACTTCCATCGCTATCTACTTCAAAATAAAAATTAGATAAAACTTTATTATTAACTATATACCCTTCTGGACCAGAGAGTTCTACTAGTCTATACATAACTTCTGTATAATTGTCAATATTTCTATATGCAGGAATATTTTGTAATAGTATCTTTCCTTCATCATTTGTTGTAGCAGTAAGTACAGTGCTTGAGCCTACTGGAATATAGTCTTGCCAAGTATCTCCCATCTCATTTAAATCTACAGGCATAAGTTGTGATTTAAATTGAACTTTAAATGTAACTCCTGCAATTGGCTGTCCACCTGCATCTAACTTAGTAAGCTCAAGATTACCAAATGCAGTACCTATTTTAGGCTCTACTGTTATGTCATAGTTTAGCCCTGTACCAGTTGCATTAGTCATAGGTATATCTACTAAAAAACTTTCATATATGCATGCACCATCTGGAACTTTTGTTACTTTAGCATAATATCTTCCAAGAGATAAATCACTAAAAATAGCTTTACCATTAGTATCTGTTGTTTCTGTATATCCAGAAATCGAATTGTCTTCAACATAATCTTCTGCTTCATCAACATTTGTACAGGTCTCATCTACTTTATATAAAGTATATTCTATTCCTGATATTACAGGATTTGTTGTAGTATCACCATTTTTTTGCTCATGGCAAATAATTGTAAGTGATCCTGTTGTTGGTTCAGCTGCATTAACATTAAATAATATAGATGTTACTGCAACCATTACTATAGCCATAATAATTAGACTATATTTTTTAAATTTGCTTTTCATATTTTTTCCTCTCTTTCTTTAAATATATATTAGAAATAATAGCTTTTTACTATTATTTCTATATAACTATTTTTTTATTACTTTTACATCTACTTAAAAGTATTGAACTTATCATTATAGATAATCCAATTATAGCTGTAATTATTGTATGATTTTTTGCTCCTGTTTCTGGAAGCTCTAGCTTTAATTTATCTGTTGCCGTAATAGATAAATCTTTTTGATCTCTAGTTATCTCAAATTCTAACGGCTCTTTTGCTAGCTCATAACCTATTGGTGCTTTAGTTTCTGTTATTCTATATTTTCCTACTAATAACTCTGTAAATTCAATAGTTCCTTCACTACCTGTCGTTTTCTCTTGAGTTGTAAATGTTTCATCTACATTTCCCTCACTATCTATTTTTTCTATTTTAAATGTTGCATCTGCTAGTTTTATATTTGCATCATCTTTATCTACTTTTGTAACTGTTACTTTTCCTTTTACCAATGTATAGTAATAAGTTACTATCGTAACAGGCTCTTCCAAAGTTCCGTTTGCATTTTCTGGTATTTTGCTATTAATTACTTCGTATCTTTCATCTAATGCTGGTGGTACTGCCGGAGTTGTTGTATATTCTTGTCCTTTTGTACCTTCACTATTTTCATCTGGAGCAATACTATCTTCTGTTCCATCAATATAATGATGAACTATTAATTGTAAAGGTTTTAATTCATAATAATATGTAATTTCTTGTGTTGAATCTGTATATGTTCCAGTAGCGTTATCTGGTATTTTATAACTTCCATCATCATTTTTTACAAGCTCATATTCAAGTAAATCCATTTTAGGAGAAGTAACATATTTTTCTCCAATGTTTCCAGTATAATATTCGTCATCTGCTACACTTGTAGTTGTATCTTTTATGTAATGATGCACTATGATATCTGATGCTGTATTACTAAATTGAACAACTACATGCTTATCCGATGTCATATTAATAAACTTAGCTAATTCAACAGTACCATCATCATTAGTAGTAAATGTAATTGCTTCTCCATTAATAGTTATATTTGAAACTTTATATCCCTCATTTGGTGTGACAATAATATCTTTTATACTATTATTTCCATGTTTTACTATTTCGTATGGACTTTCATCTTCTCCAAGAATTGTTCCATTTCCTCCTATAACTTCTGTTGTTATTTTATATGCAATTCTTTGATTTTCTACGATTACATTTTGTGAAGCAGGAATTTCTGGCTCAGATAGATATTCTTGATATTTTGCGATTCCACTACTACCAGCTGTAATATATCCATCTTCAACTATTACACCATTTCTATTATTTCCATTTCTTTCTGTGCATTCCCATATAACATTTCCATCAAAATCATATTTTATAACTTGCCCTCTATATGCTAGTACAACAACGCCATCATTTTCTGGCAATATACCTCTATAATAATATCCTTTATTTACTCCATCTCTTTTTCTCCATAGAAAATTTCCATCTAAATCATATTTAGCAATTCTTCCTGACCAATCAACTGCAAAAATAGCGTTATCTGCCACTATTGCTGCTTCATAATCATAATCTTTCTCTATATTTTCCCAAACTAGATTTCCTTCGAAATCATACTTTGCTACTTGACCAAAAGACGCAACTGCTATAACACCATCTGACGATAATGCTATTCCTCTATATGGATATGTTCTATCGGAATTATCCCAGATAACATTTCCATTAGAGTCATACTTTACAATATTTCCCCCATTTCCTGCTACAATTATTCCGTCTTCTACTACTACAGCACTTCTATAATCATAGTCTTTTTCTGTATTTTGCCATACTATATTTCCGTTAAAATCATATTTTACAACTTGTCCATCTGCACTAACAGCAACAACACCATCATCTACAAGAGCCAAATTTTCATATGAATACCATGTTTTTTCATTCTCCCAGATAACATTTCCTTCAAAATCATATTTAATTAGTCCTCCATAGCTGTCTGCAACTATAACACCATCGCTTACTTTTGCTATGCCATAATTATTATGCGTTTTATCTGTATTTATCCATTTTTGATTCAAATCATAATCGTAAAACATAACTCTACCTGTATGGTCTGCTAGCATTAATCCACCTTCTACTACAGTTACTGATGGAGAATCGTAATAATCATCATGTACTCTACCCAGATAAGTTCCATTAAAATCATATTTTACTAAACGTCCGCTATGATCAACTATAATTAAAGCGTTTTGAATTACCTCTGCATATCTATAGCTATATGATCTTTCTGTATTTTCCCATTGCACACTTCCACTGAAATCATATTTTACAACAACTCCACTATTTCCTACAGCCACAAATCCATCTTCAAGTTTTAACATATCATAAAACTCATAATTTCTTTCATGTTTTTGCCATAAAACATCTCCATCTAAATTATATTTTACTATATTTCCGGTATATGACATAGAAATAATTCCATCATCTAATAATATTATTTTCTCTATTGTATCATCTGTATACGTAAAATCTGTTTTTTCCCAAATAACATTTCCATCAAAGTCATATTTTACTATTTCTCCACTTTGAGCAGCAGCAATATAACCATCTTCAACACATACTACGCCATAATATACATAACTTGAATTTCCATATTTTATCCATAATAAATTTCCATTGAAATCATATTTTGCAATTGTTCCTTCATATCCTACTGCTATAACACCATCTGATACGGTAATAATTCTATTATAATTAACATCTACATCTTTATTCATCCATATACAATTTCCATTTAAATCAAATTTAGCTACTTCTCCTGACTGACCAGCCACTATGGCACCATCTGATACAGTTGTAATCACATCAAAATCAGCAATCTCTTTTGTTCTGTTTTCCCAAACTAATCTTCCTGAAGTTTTACCTTGCTTACTTTCTCCTATACCTATACCTGTATATAATTCAGGCTTCATATATCCTTCAAGTGGACTTACCTCTTCCGCTTTATATAACCCATTTCCAAGGCTTAATCTTATTTTTCCATTTTCATCTGTTTTAACTACTCTTGTATTTGTTAATAATTTTATATTTTTAATATATCCTTTATCCAATCCAGAATCAGTTGTTTCATTTTTTACATATCTAAATTCAATTTTATATTTTCCTGCACTTAATGTTATTTCATTGTTTATATATTTTAGACTATTATATTCTGTTCCATACGATGTACCACTAATTTTTGTATTTTCTCCTCCAATTATATTACCTGTATCAACATTAATTATAGTATAATACAAATAATCATTTTCATTTTCTGATGAAACAGTCCATTCAAAATAAATTTTTTCATTATCTTCTAAAGCAAATTCATTACTTTCCAATATGCTAGAAGTACTAGATTGATTACTATTTCCACTTTGCCAAACATTATTTAATTCTATCCATCCATTAGTGTCATTTGTTGAAAATACTAAATTTGTGTTTTTTTCTTGATATTCTCCAACTATGTTGCCATTAACGTCCGAAACGTAATTTCCATCCATATCTGTTATCTTAAATTCTACTCCTGCTAATGGTTCATTAGTATCAGCATCAACTTTAGTTAAAGTAAATATCGGCTCATTTTCTATTGTAATATTTACTATAGGATTATTATCGTCTGTGTTATCAACAAATACTTCATCTGATGACTCTTTTATTCTTCCACTAATTATTTCAAATTTTAATTCTCCATTTTCATCTCTTTGACATCTAAACACAATTGGTTCGTCTATTAATACATATCCTTCTGATGGATATATTTCTTGTAAAGTATAAATTCCAGTTGCATTTTTTCCATCTACATATTCATAAAGATTATCTATTGTTACATATCCATTTTTGTCAGTAGTATAAACAATATCTTCCTTATTTTCTCCTGTTATTTTAAATTGTGTCCCATTTAGAGCTATGTCTGTATCTTTTTCTGTTTTTTTTATTTTTAAGCTATATGTAGGAACTTTTTCATTTAATAATCCAGTTCTCACTACAGGTATTTCTCCTGATGCGTCTATTTGCGGTACAGTTTCAAATTCTCCGTTAATTACATTAAATTCTAGGTTTCCATTTTCGTTTCTTATCATTTTAAAGGTAATAGGTTCCTTTAAATAATATCCTTTTGAGTCCACTTCTTTTAGCGTATATTGTACATTAGGTTCTAATAGTTTTATAATAATTCTACCATTTTCATTTGTTATATAGCTTCTAGTTGTTTCATCATTTCCTGAAATTTCAAATTTAATTCCTTGTATTGCTTGGTTAGTATCCTGACTTGTTTTACTAAGTTCTAAATTATATTTTACTTCATTTTCTAACACTACCTTTACAATATCATTTTCATCAACTACATTTTCTATAACTGGTATATTTTTAAAATTACCACTTTTTATTTCAATTTCAAGATTATTATCTATTATATGTCCAATTATTATAATTTCATTATTATCCAATATATAATTGTCATTTGTTTTTATTTCTTTTATTTTATATTCTCTTTCAACATATAAATTTTTAAGTGTTGCAATTCCTGAATTATATGTTGTAGCAATTTTTGAATCTTCTGCTCCTACCTCTTCTGCTATAAATGTTACACCAGAAATAACTTTTTCTGAGTTTTTTTCATATTTTGTTATTTCTAAATCAAATCTCTCGGCTATCATAAATCCAAGTTTATTTGGTTCTGTTTGTGTTTTTAATTTTCCTTCATCTGTATCTAAATAATAATATACTGCATGATCAGAAAAAGCTACATCATTGTACTCCAATCCGCTAGGTATGTTAATTGTATAGCTAAAAGTTTGTGTTGTCCCTTTTGGCATTACATAATTGCTTAAATCTATTAAATATGTTTTTACCATGCTATAATCATTTGGTAATGTAGTCCATCCATTTGATAAGTCATTTAAATCATCAGTTACATTTTCATTATATGAATAATATACAGTTGCATAATCTTTTATTTCTTCAGGAATCAATATACCATCAACAGTCATGGTAGTAGAATAAGTAGAACCTAAGTCTCCACCATTTATTTGATATGTATTTCCTTCAAAAGGAATTTTACCAACAACTTTTATTTCACTAATCGTACCGGAATAATTATTGGTTACATTTACATTCACTGTTGCATTTGTTTCTTCTTCTACTTTTTCTACAATTGCAGTCTGTGGTGCTATTACAACACTTCCTTTTTTATCATATTCTGATCCCATTTGTGAAGTTAAAAGGTTTGATGGAGCAATAATATTAATAGTACAAGGCATATATCCTATATTTTCTTCTCTGTTTTCATCACCATTTATATCATATATATCTTGTATTCTAGCATTTTCACTATAATTATTGCATATTGGATTGTAATAATATAATTCTATATCTCTTGATATAGTTGCCTCTCTAGGATCTGCTGTAATATCTAAATCTAACTCTAAATTTATGTCTCTTTCTGTTTTAGATGAAGTATATATTTTAGTATATATATATCCTTCTTCTTCGTATGTTTCTACTCCTGTAACTTCTACATTTGAGTCTTTGGACGATACACTAATAATATTGACATCTATAATTTCTTTTGGATATTTTAGTAAAAATTCTCCATTTTTCCATTTTTTAGTGTTAAATTCGTTAGTTACTGTATCTATATTTATTAATACACCTTTTTGAGTTTCGTTATTTGAAATATACTCTGGATTTACAGAAATAGTTGCAAAAGAATATGGAGCTTCATAATTTGCAAGATTTGTATCATCATCTATTTTTTTGTATTCACCATCTTCTTTTATATATCCTCTAACATAAGAATAAATCTTGCATAAAGAATTAAATTCTTCTTCAGTAAAGTCTGCTGTTAATAAATTATCATCTATTTCTTTTACATTAAATATATCCATTCCTTGATTAGTTTTAGCTACACTTGTTTCAACTCTTATGTGCTTAATTTTACTTGAATACATGTATGGATTTGAACTTGAATACTTATTCCAATCTAAGTTTGTAAATGTATGTATTAATTCACCAGTTTCATCATTATACACGTTTATATATCCCTCTTCACCTAATAAAGGAATTGGGTTCGAAAAATAAATTCCAACATTAGAAACATATTTTTCCATATCAATATATTGTCCATCAGTATCTACAAATCTATCAGTATATATATCCTCTTTTTCAAGTATTTTTAATTCTCCTTCACTCTCGTTAGTTCCAACATATACATACCATTTTACATTATATCTATCAACTGCATTTGGATTTAAACTTACTTGATTATATATATCTAAAGGTAGTTCTTTTGAAACAACATATCTATAATTACTTATATAATCATCCCAAGCATATTTTCCAACAATTACATCAACAATAGATTCTTCTCCTACTGGTGGTTTATATACGATACTTATTACATCTTCAGCTGTATTTGATCTATATGGATTAATAAACTCATTATTTGTATTGTTATAACCCTCATACCAAGACTTTATAGGAATATTTACTGCTACTTGACTTCCTCCTAGCTCTCGATATGCTTCTATAGGATATTCAACCAAAACATCATAAGTTAAACTTCTAGAAAGTGACGATGTTACTATACCATTATTGTCAATTTTCGATGTTATTTCAATTGTAAACATTCTTGTCGTATTATCATAGTTAAGTTTAGCACTTGAATTTGTAATACTTACTTTACTTGGTGCATATCCCCCTATTAAAGGTAACTCTCCTTCCACATGATTTTTATATAATATTAATTCCTCATCTTTTTCTTCAGAATTAACTTTAAAATTTAAATTAAATATATTATTTTCTTCATCTAAAGCTGTCAAAATATCATATTCTTGATTTTTATATTTTGAACTCATTTTTGTTCTTGTTGTTCCATACCAATCATTAGTAAGAATTATTGTCTTATTTATTGGCGTTTCTACTCCCTCATCTGAAACATGTGTCCCAGTCAATGTTATTGTATTATTATCTACACTATACAATTTTGTATCATTTCCGATTACAGAGTTTTTAGAATATACATAATCTCCACTCTTAACTATACCAAATATTAGTTTTTGTGTTCCATTTACAACATCATTTAATATAATTTCTTTTGTATTGTTTGAAATGTAATCCTGAGATATAACATCATCTTTAATAAGAGATGTTGTTAAATTAAAGTTTTTTCCATTAATTGTTATTTTACCATTTTTTAAAGTACCATTTGTTAACACATTTAAATCCATATATAATGTATCTTCTGTACCTATTTCTTTACATGTTCCTCTTATTTTTTCTGCATATCCATCTCCATCTAAATCTCTTAAATAAAAAGCATCAAATGTAACATAATCTGTTCCGTCGATTGATTCATCTCCAGGCTGAACCTGAGCATATGTACTAGCCCTAAGCATTTCAGGCGAATTATTATCTTTTTTTATTATATTTAAGCTTAATGCACTTAATATAACAACTGCAAAAAGCATTATTAAAAACACGATTTTCTTGTTTAAATATTTCATAAAATTCCTCCATTTTATGTATATATAAATCATCTAATTTTATTTTACAATATATTTTATAGTTTGTCTTAAATTGCTAATAATAGTCAAGATTTTTGCACGTTTTATTAGATAGTAATTTCTTTTGTGTTACGCTAATATGTCTTATGTTTTTCATATATATTACTAAAAAAAAGAAAAAAAATAAAGCAAACATTATATTAATTATGTTTGCTCTCTTTTTATATTTAAATAATTAATAATATCTTTTAACTAATTTTTTATTACTTTTACATCTTCTTAAAAGTATTGAAATTATCATTATAGATAATCCAATTGCAGCTATAATTATTGTATAATTTTTTGCTCCTGTTTCTGGAAGTTCTAGCTTTAATTTATCTGTTGCCGTAATAGATAAATCTTTTTGATTTCTAGTTATCTCAAATTCTAACGGCTCTTTTGCTAGCTCATAACCTATTGGTGCTTTAGTTTCTGTTATTCTATATTTTCCTACTAATAACTCTGTAAATTCAATAGTTCCTTCACTACCTGTCGTTTTCTCTTGAGTTGTAAATGTTTCATCTACATTTCCCTCACTATCTATTTTTTCTATTTTAAATGTTGCATCTGCTAGTTTTATATTTGCATCATCTTTATCTACTTTTGTAACTGTTACTTTTCCTTTTATTAGTTCAAAAGTTACGATTATATGCTTGTCCTCACTCATATTCTCAAATTTTGGCAATATAACTATTCCATTTGAATCTTCTGTAAATGTAATATCTACTCCATTTATTGTTATATTAGAGACTTCATAATCTTTTTCTGGAGTTATAATTAAGTCTTTTAAGCTGTCTTCTCCTTGTAGTACAAGTTCATAAGGATCATCATTTTGTCCACTTATTGTACCTCCAACTCCGTTAACTTCAGTCGTAATTTTATAACTTAAATCTGGTTCCAAATACACTTTTTCGAAATCATCATCATCTTCTTGACCTTTATAATAATAATTTGAATCATTAAGGTCAGATTTATTATTAATATTTCCTGTATATATTGATAAATCTGTTATATTTGGAATTATATTTGGATTAGAATCTATATCCGATACATCAATACCACTAAAAATGCAGCTATCAGCATTTATATATGCAACATTGGTTAAAATCTGTTCATTTAAATTTTTAGTTCTACTAACTCTACATGTTACTTTAATATTTACTTGACTAAGTGTAATTCCATTAAATGCTGGTATTGTAATTGTACTATTAGGATTTATTGTTAATATTCTTCCATCATCTGATATTACACAATTATAGTTTTCATCTATCGATACATATTCTAAGCCATCTGGTAATATGTCTACAATACTTTGTAATATTCCATCTGAATTTCCTTCATTATATATAGAAATTGTATACTCAACTAAATCATTTGTTTCAACTTTTAAAGGTTGTTTTAAATGATTATATTTAAAAGTTCCATTTATTTTATCTTTATCTAATAATATTTTTAAAGAGTTTATATTATGAAATGAGAATGATAGTTCATTATAGTCAGGATACTTATCTTCTAGTTTTCTCCAATCTTCAAAAAGTTTCTTTAATCCATCTTCATAATATGTTAAATTATCTGTTACACCATATGTATCATTTGGAGCCTGTAATTCGGCTGCACTATAAATAATTTTCCCATTATCTATTGATGCTTGAATTTCATTATCCATTGCTGTATAATATGCATTTTGGTTATAGTTCATAATTACAACTTCATCTGAATTTTCAATTATAGAAGTATATAATGTCTTATCTGCTATGTCATCAGATGTATCTAACCAAAATGGTATTACCATAACAATTTTTATTCCATTTTCTTTAGCGTATGGATATATTTCTTCTAAAGTAGCTTTAAATGTCGCACTATAATCTTCTGTAAGTCCTAATGTCCAAGGCTCTATATCTAAAGCTATTGTATCAATAGGAGCATCCTTACCTGTACCAGAATTATATGTCAATAAGTAATTTATTCTTCTTTTTATAGAATCTGGCTTTGCATACCAAGAAGCATCTCCTGCCAAATATGTTACTTTCATATTATTGTTAGTTTCATTTTCTAGTTTTGTTACAAAATCTGCAAGTGTAGTCTCTGTTGAACTAAATAATTCATGTGGTATATACTGATAAACTTCTGTAAGTCCAAATAAATTAGCAATTTTTATCATGTCTGCTGAATCAGTTATTTCAGATTCACTCCAACTAAAAACTGATCTTTTGTATCCTACCTTACTCATTTCTAGTTGTTGAGTTACTATATTAGGTATTCTATCAACAATAGCATCTCCATTAAGTCTTGTAATGTACTTTCTTAAGCTTAAATCAAAAGAAGGTAAATCAATATTAGCTCTGTAAAAGTATATTACATATTGTGTATCCTGTATAAATGTTCCCTCTGTGTTACCAGAAACACTTGCAACTTCATATTCTTCATCATGAGATAAATTTATCTCATTTAATCTATCACTTACAATATAACTATCACCAATTTCTCCTTTAAGTGTTTCAGTATTATATAATACATTTAATACACTTTCTGGATTTGATACATCAGTGCCTTCAAGTACATGCAAAACTTTTATTTGTGAGAATTGTTTAATCATACCAGCATTTTGGTTTGCTACAACCAAGTTATAACTAGATTCAGTATCTTTAAGTTCTATTCCACTTATACTTCCATCACTATCTACATGACTATTGATTGCTGGATCTTTTCCTATTAGTTTATCTGTAAATCCAATATATTCATTTGCTAAGGACACTTTTATGTTATATGTTCCCTCTTTTAGCTTTTCAAAACAATAATATCCATTCTCATCTGTAGTTGTAGTAACAACTGAATTACCTAAAGTATCAACAACTGCACTTCCATCAGAATTATTTATTGTAACAATAACATTAGATATTTTTAATTCTTCTGAATCAATTATTCCATTTATATTTTTATCATACCATATAGTTCCTTCTATTTTTCTTGCAACAACACTTGCAAAACAAGTAGAAGAAACAATTTCAGCAGTACTAACATCAGTTTGCGCTGATGCACTATTTACATACTTATTTCCTCCTATATTATCTCTTGGTTGCATAACTATATCTAAAGTAATTTGTGATGTTGGCGCTGCAACACCTTTTAATGCAATAGCAGTTGCATCTTTATTTATAGTTCCAAAAAGTTCATTTTCCCATTCTGATGTAACTCCTATATTAGTATCTTTCGAATCAATATTTCTACTATCTTCACTATTGCTCAAATATAGTTGTAAATTATCATTTGATAATTCGCTTTCTCCTTGCAATTGTTTAACATTAACAGATTCAATAGTATAAGTTCCATCATAAGACGTTCCTCTACTATCTCCATTATATGGTAATATATCTAACATTTGAAAATCTGATATTTCTTTGTCTGTACTATTAATATATGTTATTTTAAAATGTATTTGCTCCTCTTTATCTACTACTGTTTTTTCTACTTCTTTATACAATCTATGTGATGAAAGGTTAATAATTTGAACAGTATATGAATCTTGCTTAAGTTCTGGTCTTAGTTTATCTCCATCTTGAAGAGCTGTTGTTGCTTTTACTGTAACTTGATCATTATTGCTAAGCTGTGGATTTAAATTTAAACTAAAATATATAGGGTTAACTTCTTCGTTAATTTTACAATCTGGAACTACCCATTCTAATACACTATATTCTATTCCATCACTATCTGTCTCTACATATATTGTTGGATCTCCAAATTCACAACTTCCTGGAATGTAATTTGCTTGAATTGAAGGTACATAAGCCCTAACTACAATATTTTGAGAATATGCCGAGTTAATTGTATCAACTGTATCTGGTATCATTATATATGGTGTTACTTTATAATCTACCTGATATTCATTTTTTCCAAAATCGTAGTTTATCTTAGGTACATTATCTTGTAATTGTGATGTTTCAATTTTAACATTTGTATCTGCTTCTATAACTAGCAAGCTATTTCCTATTTCGGCTCCCAGATTATGTGTCCCACCAATTTGAACACCATTTTCATCATATGCTGTCTTTATATAATCTTCATCTCCACTTTCATAATCCGCTTCAGGATAAGCTGTATTATCTGGATTTGTTGCATAATATAAAGTTCTATCTAAAACATCTGTATAAAGTTCATAATCATTAACTACTTGATACACACTTCCTATTTCAGAGGTGTTCTTTACTTTTACTGGGAAGTATATATTTGTTCTATCATCTGCATATAATGTTCCACTTTGAGATTCAGCTAAAAAACCAACACATATTTTATTATCTGCTTTTAAAGAATCCAGTGATTCATAATATACTAAATCTGTCCTTTTAGCTGCTTCCATTTCAGTATCAGATGTCCAACCAGTTCCATCTGCTTTAGCGGCATAATACATTTTATATTCAATTTCATGTGTACTACTAGCATACCAAGTTTCTTCTCCGATTTTTTCAATTGGTTCAAAACATTCATCGTCAAATTTTAATAAGTGTTCTAAAGTACGAATTTCTAAATCTGAATCATTTCTAGAAGAAGAATCCAACCTTGAAACAAGCCACAATTTTTGACCTTTAAATCCATATCCATCACCTTTATCATAATCCGAATGAACATATTCCTTATTAGTATCTCTTATAGTGACGTTTGTCCAAAAGCTTCCGGCCTTTTTCTGATAAAAATCTATATATACACTATCATCTGATGTCCTTCTTTGCTCAGTAGTAGCTACGCCAGATATAGAAGTAGCTGAAAAATTACTATCTGTTATACTTAAACCGTATGTACAATTAGCATCTTGAGTATCTTCTGTAAATGGCACAAAAATTTGAAAATAGCCAGCTGCAAAACATCCTTCATTTGGATCATAATTAATTGGTAATCCATCATATTCAGAGTTTCTTACAGGAAAGACCCCATCAAATTGATATCCACTATTTACAATATGTAAAGTATTTCCATCTTGTGTGCAAGAAAATGTTCCTGAGTTATATATTGAATCTCCTATTCTTTTTTCTGTTGCATTATAATATATATCTCTTGTTCCTCTAGGTGCTACTAGTCTTCCAGAAGCTGTTTTATCTGATACAATATTCATAGGTTTATCTGGAATTACTCCTGTTTTATCTACATAATTTACACTATAATTATACAAAATTGGTGTTACTTTTTCGTCCAATCCAGGTACAAAATTTCCTTCACTATCATACTTTTCCATATACATTTCAATATCAAAGCTGATATCACCTGATGGATATTCAACTCCTTTAAGAGCTCTTTCGCTTGTATCATTATATAACTGTAGTGTTGTTATAAATCCATATAATCTTCCTTTGGTCGGAACTCCATCTATATCTATAGTTACTATATTGTTTAATTCTGAGTTTTTCTTTAGTCTAACGTTATATTTTGGCTTAGATGTTACTGTTACTATTTCTGAAACTATATTTTGGGCTTCATATGTTTCACTACTTTCATCTGTATCATTTCCTTGCAGCCAAACTTTAAATGTAGGTTGAACCTGAGTTCCATTTTTTTCTCCTCCAACTTTCATTATCATTGAAAGTTCTTGCTTACCAGGAATTGTTACTTTTGCACTATCCATACTATATTTTAAAGTAACAATTTTTCTATCATCAGATATACTTACAACCTCTGCCCAAGCCATTGAAGATATATCCCATTCCTCATAAGTGCAATCTTGAGGTATTTTTGCTTCAATGTAAATATCTCCACCTTTATAATTTGCACTATCTGTTCCATTTATTGCCATAGTGGCTTCTACAGTATATGTTACTTGATCCATTGAGCGTACTATATCATCATCTGGAGATATATCTCTTCCATCTCTTTCACTAGTATCAAAAGGTGCAGTTCCTGTTATCATACTAGTTATTTGTGCAGATGTTATTACTGCTCCATCATCAGGTAAAATATCTCCTGTAGCTGCATATATTATAAAAGCAGATACGCTCGTAATTGCTATAATAATTGTTAATAATACAAATAATTTTATTATTTTATCTTTTCTCATATAATTCCAACCCTTTTTGTCAAATTATTACTTAAGAAAATTATATCATATTATTAATTTATTATGTACATAATACTGATTTTTTAATTATGCATTTATATTTATATTTCCATTTAGTTACATTTAAATTACACATAAGAAAAACAGAATTTAATACCAAGAAATCAAAATGGTATTAAATTTCTAATTATTTACTTAATTATGTATTTTTTAATAGTTGCAATTACTCCTTGTACTGCAAAAAAATACAGATAGCAATTTATTTACTATCTGTATAAAAAAATCAAAATATAATTTATATATTATTCTTTAACTTCTTTTTTTATTGATTTACCAATTACAAGTAATGTAACACCTGCAATAGCAAATAATGCTGTTCCAATTCCACCTGTTAATGGTAAAGAAATTGGTTTTTTGTTTACTACTTTAATTTCTGTAGTATGTGAAGTTCCACTAACTGCAACTTTTAAAGGTGCACTTAATAATGTATATGATTTAGTGTTTCCATCTTCTACATATGTAGGAGCTTCTGTTTCAACTAAATAATAATCTCTTGCTGTTTCATCATCATTATATGCAAGACCATTTATCTCAACTAATCCATCTGCTCCTGATACAGCAACAATATCTTGTCCATCTGTTCCTTTAACAAATGTTCCAGCTTCAGCATTTGCTTTTGATGTAGCTATTTTAAATTTAGCTCCAGATAAGCCAACATCTGCAGAATCTACTTTATGTATTTGAATACCACCAGTTACAACTTTAGCAGTGTCTTCAGTAGTTGTTGTTGATTTTTGTGTTCCATCGACATCTATTTTATTTGAATAAGTAAGTTCAGCTGTATTATCATTTCCTTGTGAACCTATAACAGCATTATCCATATCTAGTTTTGCATCATATGTAACGATTATAGCTGAATATTTTTTAATATCACTTGGTGTAAAAGTTAATGTTAAAACTTGTCCTACTTCTGTTTTTGTATAAGCTGTAGTTGGTATAGTTTCAGTTGCATTATCTGTTCCATACATACCAGTTATAACAATATTACTTCTTCCAGTTAATCCATTAGATAATGTATCTGTAAGAGTAAATGTTTTTAAATTAGCAACATTTGTTGGTACAGAAACTGTTACATTATATGAAATAGTATCTGTAGCACTAACACTAGCTATTTCATCATATGAATCATTATCATCATTTTTAACTGTTTTTGTAACAACTGGTTTTTCATTAATCATAGTTAATTCACCAACAGCTGCAGCAGGTTCTTGTGTTCCATCAGCATGTACTACTACAGTTTTACCATCAGCTTGTGCATATACACAATCTAATTTGCTATTATCTATTATATTCTTTTCATATCCAGCTGGTACGCTTGTTTCAACTAATCTAAATTTTGCATCTTTCTCTCCAACTGTTATTGGATAATCTTCTAATTTAACTTGTCCAGCAGCATCAGTTGTAAGAGTTAAAGTAGTTCCTGTCTCTTCTGGAACATAATCTATCCATGTAGTACCATTATCTGTACTTACTTGAACTGTGAATACAACACCTTGAATTGGGTTATTTTCTTGATCTTTTTTTGTAAGAACAGCATTACCTGAAGCCACTTTTACTTTTGGTTGTACAGTTATATCATATACCCATCCATTACCAGCATCATTTGTCATAGGAACATCAACTAAAAATGATTCTGGTATCTGAGAAGTTCCTGTTGGATATGCTGTAACTTTAGCATAATATCTTCCTAATGTAAGAGCTGTAAAGCTTGCTACACCATTATCATCAGTTGTTTTTGTGGCAACTGGAGTTTTACCTACAATGTATGCTTCAGCTTCCTCTTTTGTATTAACTGTTGTAGTTAATAATCCATCTGTATAACTTCCAACTTGGTATAAAGAATATTCTACACCTTTAATTGGAGTATTATCTGCTGCACCATTTAATTGACTTAAAGCAGTAATGGTAACAGATCCTGTTTTACTAGTATCAACAATTGAAGCAGTAACAGCAAATACTGTGTTAGAGATTGTTACTACAACAAGCATTAACATTAGCATTAATGAAATTTTTGTTTTTTTCATACTTTTTTCTTCCTTTCCTTTTCATATATCAAAATAGAAAATCTACTTCTATACAATTTAAATTATATATCATATATTTTCAAAATTCTACTTTGTAACTAATTTGTAATAATTTTGTAGAAATCTATCTACGAATTTAATATATATATTACAGAAATAGTAGAAAATATCTACTATTTTCTAATCTTTATTATTATATAAATAGCTACAATTAATAACGCTAACATTGTTAGGATAAACATAGTAAATCTTTTATTATCTTTTGACCAATCTACTATACTAAGTATAACCTTTTCATTAACTACTACATCTATATCTTTTATATGTGTTCCATCGTAATATACACCAACTTTTCCAACAATATCACCTTTTTTATTTGTTGAAGATAACATATCTAAGCCAGTGTACTCTATAGTTATTTTCTCTTTTTCTATTTCTTCATTATTTAACATATATATTTTTACATCTTCTGCTGCTCCTATAGATATCTGTTTTTGTATACTACTAGATATAGGCAATATAGTTATCTCTTCGCCTTGGTTTACTATACTTTTTAATGAGTAATTTTTCTTTATATCTTCATATATTTTTTCACTATCGCTTAAATGATATAATGTTCCTTTTTCTATTTTGCAACCCATAACAATACAAATAATTGGTTCAGCCTCTTTATCTGAATAACTTGCAAGACAATATCCAGCATCCTCGGTCATACCGGTTTTTCCACCACTTATACTATTTACGTTTATATCATAAATATCTGCTAGTTGAAAAAGTGCATTATGTACTGTAATAGTTCCATCCTTTGTTGTATATTCATATGTAGACATTAAATTTTTAATAGTCTTATTAGATAAAGCATATTTCATCATTAAAGCAACATCTTGTATTGTTGAATAATTATTTACATCATCTGCTCCTATTGGATTTGCAAAAGAAGTATTATTCATACCAAGTTCTTTAGCTTTATCGTTCATTGCATTAATAAATTTTGAATAATCTTCAAATACATTTAAAGCAATACATGCAGCACTATCTGCACCAGATGGTATAAGCATAGTTGCTATCAAGTCATAATATGATATTTCTTGTTTATCCTTTAATCCTGCAGTAGAATAATCTTCATCGTAGTATTTTTCAACCTGTGGTAAATCTACAATAACTTTTTTGTTTAAATCATCTATGTTATCCATACAGACAATTGCAGTCATTATCTTTGTAATACTTGCAATAGGTATTTTATCTTGTGAATTTTTCTCATATATTGGTATTAAGTTATCCACACTATATACACCAACATATCTGGCATTAACATCTAAATCTCCTATATTAGCAAATATATTATTACTATTTAAAAAATATATACAAAATATAAATATAATTAAGATTCTTTTTTTCATAATACTATATTAGCATTTTTTTATAAAAATATTCAATAGATAAAAAAATAACTCTATATCATGCAATATTTTACATGATATAAAGCTATTTAATATACTATTATTTCTCTATTATTTCACTTTTAATCAATTTTTTTAATACTCTTCTTTTCTTTCTCTCATCATGATCAGCAAACACTTCCAAATCTATAACTTCCCATAAAGGCACCCAAGCACCAATTATTAATATTTCTTCAATAATTTCATTATTAAATAAAGTAGATAAAAAAAGTGCAACTATTCCCCAAATCAAGAAGATCCATTGTTTTATATCTATTAGCTTATGCAATCTAAGACTCTCGTTATATTCTCTTTTTAGTCCATCAACAATTAATGTTTTACAACTTTTAACAGATGGAAATTTTTTATTAATCTCAATTACAATTTTATCTTTTTTAGGTATATACATTGCCTCATTGATAATATATTTTATTAATGCACTTGATACATTTTTTTCATTATACTTTTCAACTAAGTCATACTTATCTATTAAATCTATTTCTATTATTCTCTCCATAATTATTTTCACCCTTCTTTTATATAGTAACATAAAATTTGAAAACTAACAATAAAAAAATAGATAGAAAATAACCTTTTTCTATCTACTTATATTCTAAATATTATATTTTTTCATTACTATATCTTTTATTAATTCAGCTGTATTTTCAACGCCTAAATAATCACTATTAAATGCAAAATCATAATTATTTATATCTGCCCATTCTTTATTTGTATAGTATTTATAATGTTTTGCTCTTTCTTTATTTACTTTTTCTATTTCTTTTTTGGCAGTCTTCTCATCCATATTATAATATTTAACTGCTCTATTTATTTTATCTTTTTGACTACTATATATAAATATTTTAATAACATTTGGATTATCTTTTAAAATATAATCTGCACATCTTCCTATTATTACGCAAGAATGATTATTTGCAATTTCTTTTATTACTTTTGTTTCTGCAATAAATAGTTTATCATCAGAATTATATTCAGAGTTTAAACTTGATCCCCATTCTCTTTTTTGCTCATTTTCCTCAATAAATTCTTCAGTCATTCCTGCCTCTTTAGAAACAATCTTTATAAGATCTTTATCATAAAACTTAATTCCAAGTTTATCTGCTACCATTCTTCCTATATATCTTCCACCTGAACCGTATTCTCTACTAATTGTAATAATTACTTTAGTATTTAATACATTATCACTATTTGTATCATCCACTAGTGCATGACTTGTAGTCTTTTCTTTTCCTATTTTCTTATATTCAAATATAAATAATATTGTAACTATCACAAAGCAAATTGCATCTGCTATTGGCCCAGCATATAATGCTCCCATAAGTCCTACCCTACTAGAAATAATTAAGCAAAGTGGAATAAATAATATTATTTGTCTTAAAAATGATACAAAGCTTGCTTTTTTTACACTACCTAAAGACTGAAATACAATACTACATGTCATTTCAAATGCATTTAAGAAGCAAATCATTAAGAATATTCTACAGCATTTTACCCCAAATTCTATAAATAAATTATAATTTGGATCTGTTTTTGTTGCAAACAAATCTATTAATTGTGTTGGAATTAATTGTAATGTTAGATTAAATACAATTCCTATTATAAATCCAAATAAAACAACTTTTCTAATTGTTTCCTTTACTCTATCAAATTTACCAGCACCAAAATTAAATCCTAAAATTGGTTGAGAACCAACTGCAAGACCTAATATGAATGACACATATAAATTATTTAATTTTGATACTACTCCATATACTGAAAGTGGTATATCTGCTCCATATTTAGTTAAAACTCCATATTTAGTCATAACATTATTCATTGTTATAAACAATGCAAGAACAGTCATTTGAATAATAAAACTTGAAGTACCATAACTTAATGTTTTAAGTATTGATTTATCTATTTTATAGTCTACTAATTCTAATTTAATAGTTTTCATTCTAAATAAATAGACTATTGCTATTACACAAGACAATATTTGTCCAAGTATTGTTGCTATGGCACCACCTGCAACACCTTGGTCAAATCCAAATATTAATACTGGATCTAGTATTAAGTTAACTATAGCTCCGCTAAGCAAGCATACCATTGAATATTTAGGTGAACCGTCTGATCTTATTATAGCAGAAAGTCCAGTATAAATAATCATAAATGGTGCTCCAGCAAGTATTATTCTTCCATAAATCATAGATAATTCATATGCATTTTCTGTGCAACCAAATAAATATACAAGTTTTGGTAAGAATATTTCACCTATTCCGCATACAAGTAATGATGCAATAAATAGCACAGTTATCGCTGTACCAACGCTATTTTTAGCTTCTTTCTTTTTACCTTGACCTAAAAGTAAACTTAAATTTGCTGCACAACCATTTCCTATTAATTGTGCAATACCTGTACAAATAATCACAATTGGAAAAATAACATTAGTAGCAGCATTACCTAAACTTCCAACACCTTTTCCAATAAATATTTGGTCAACTATGTTATAAATAGAGTTAATTAGCATACTAATTATACATGGTATTGCAAAAGTTAATAACAGCTTGCTTATTTTTTCCTTTCCTAAATCTAATTCTTTCATATTTTTTTCTCCTTTTCTTTTTTAGCAGAAAAAAAGATAACGTAAATCCGTTATCTGGACTTACGTTATCTTACTGCTCGATATGTATATATTATATCATATTTTAATTTTCAATGTAAGCTTTTTTGGAAAAAAATTAAAATTAAAACTAGCACTTTTTCTCTAATTCCTTATATCTTTTAATTTTCATTGTTGAGCTCTTTTCAAATTCTCCATTTTTTATTTCTAAAGATTTTATTGCTTTATATGTTTCAAGCTTTTTATTTACTTCTTTTATTTTTTTCCATATAATATCATAAACTTCATCTTTATCCTTTTGACCATATAGTTCTTCAATTTTACTATAATCTGGAATTACTCTAGCAGTTATAATTAATTCTTTATTCTCCTTTTTGTTATTCTTTTCTGGCTGTTTACCATATACCATACTTTCTTTTATTTCTTCAACTTTATCTAGTAACATTTCAATTTCTTCAGGATATATATTCTTTCCATTTTGTGTTACTATTACGTTTTTGCTTCTACCTGTTATATAAATATAGCCTTCTTCATTTATATATCCAACATCTCCTGAATGAAAATATCCACTTTCATCTATAACTTTCTTTGTTTCTTCTTCATTTTCATAGTATCCAATCATTAATGTAGGTGTTTTTATTAAAAGTTCCCCTTCACCATTTTCATTTGGATTATCTATCTTTATATCTGCTTGAACTATAGCTTTTCCTGTTGAACCTACGCATGTTTTATACTCTGGTGTCAATGCAGAAATTGGAGCTGTTTCTGTTAGGCCATATCCTTGTAAAAAAGTAATTCCTATGCCTTCAAGCCATTCTCCAACTTCTTTATCTATTGGAGCAGCTGCAGATACAATTATTCTTAATTTTCCACCTAAATTATCATAAATATCTTTAAATACTTTTCTTTTAATATCTATTCCAGCACTTTTTAAGATATCTGTCATACTTATCATATTCTTTACAATCTTATCTTTTTTGCTTTTTACGATTTTTTCATTTATTTTCTTATAAAGACTTTCAACTAATAATGGAACAGTTAGTATTCCGGTAGGCTTTGCCTCTTGTAAATTTGGAACTATATATTTTAATCCTTCACATATTGCAATAGATGCACCTCTTGACATAGGAAGTAGAAATCCAATTGTAGACTCGTAACAATGATGTAGAGGCAATACCGAAAATAATCTATCTGATGGATATATTCTTACATATGCTGTTACTGCATTAATGTTTTCTGCTAAATTTCTATTATTAAGCATAACTCCTTTGGCGTTTGAAGTTGTACCAGATGTAAAAAATAATACCTTAAACTCTTCTGGATCAATTTCTATATTGTTATAAGTAGTGTCTCCAGATGCAATTATATTTTTTCCCAAATTTATTAAGTAATCAAGTCCAACGTCTTTTCCTTCTAATGGTTTACCTGACTTCATCTCAATAAAGTATTCAACTTCTGGAATTCTTTCTTTTATCTCTTTAATGTCATTTGCTTTTTTTGAAGAATAAATAATTGCAGAAGCTCTTGACCTTTTAACAATATTTTCAAGTTCATTTATAGGTAACTCTCTATCAGTTGGCACTGCTATCCCAACTCCACAAAGCATTGCCATATATGATACATACCATCCATATTGAGTTTCTCCTATAATAATAACTCTTTTATCTTTTAGGTTTAAATTTTTAATTAATGCAGAACCTAAAGCCCATACGTCTTCTTTAAACTCTTGATAATTTACTACTTTATATGGTTCCTTATGTGATGGCTTTTCTAGTATACAATCTTTTAAAGGATATTTTGTAGCAGCATCTAAAAACGCTTCTTTAATTGTTTTATAATGTGTTCTGTCCTCGTAAGGAGTATTTCTTTTTTGCTTATTATTCTTTTTTTGCTCCTTTTCATAATCCAAGTCTTCAAGTCCATCAATTGGATTAATCTTCATTTTCTTAAATTTTATTTCTGGCATTTTGAAATTAATTATGCTCATTTTTTTCCATCTCCTAAATTATATTTTATTATATTCTATCATTTGTTATTTTAAATGTCATTGTACTAGGTGGTCAGTTTTGTTAAAAAAATAATAGATGGATTAAAATAATCCACCTTCGCAATTAATATATATTATACTAATTCTTTTTTATTATAATGTATTATTGTTAATATTATAAATAAGAGTGTAATTAATAGTGATATAGCAACTAGTAGTGGATTAATTGCAACATCAATAATAACATTACGTATGTCTGCTAAAGTAAATATAGATAAATATTTTAGAAATTCTGTTTTTTCATTTAGCTCAGATATAATTTGTAAGAAATAACTTATAAATACAATTCCAAGACTTATTCCCAATGTTTTCTTTGTTTTATGCGTAAACGTTGATATAAACAAACATGATGCAAATATAACAATTGAAGAAAAAATAGGTGTGATACTTAGTAGTAAGTATGATTTTTTATCAAAATCACCACTTAGACTTAATCCTATAAAATTAAACAAAGCTACTATTAATATCATTGAAACTATATATATAATGCCACATATAATTTTATTACTTACTATATTTATTCTTTTTATTGGTAAACTATTTAAATATTCAATTGTTTTATCATTTTCTTCTTTTAATAGTATATTTGAACCTAATATACCGCTATATATTCCAGTTATTAAAAGAACAAATATAAATCCTTCTGTCTTAAGCCATCCAAATGCACTATCTATACTTGTAATATCCATATTAAATGCTTTAAGCATTTCTTCAGGAAACATTTTCATCATTTCATCCATCAATTTTATATTCTCACTAGTTATTATTGAAGGATATACTAAAAATACAACTAAAAATAGTACAATTAAAATAGATGTCCATATAATAAAATTTTTAAAATTAATTTTTAATTCTCTTTTAAACATAATTACTTTCCTCCTATTTATAATAATGTAAGAACATATCCTCAAGTGTAGCCTCTTCTATTAAAATTCTATCAATACTATATTTTGATAGTTCTTTTATTAGCTTATCACTAGAAATACTATTTGAAAATCTTATTGTATCTTCATTTTTATTAGTTACATTTAAATTTAAGTCTGAAATTATCTTATCATTATCTCTGGATGTTAAAGTAACATATGTAAGTCCTTTCTTTAACAAATCATCTATCTTTTCTACTTGAATTAATTTTCCTTCTTTAATTATTCCAACTCTATCACATATTTTTGATACTTCGCTTAAAATGTGTGTTGAATAGAAAATAGTTGCTCCCTTTTGCTTTTCTTCTTTTAATAATTCATAAAATCTATTTTGCATTATTGGATCTAATCCACTAGTTGGCTCATCCAATATTAATATTTTAGGCTCATGCATAAAGCTTAGAACAATTCCTAATTTTTTTAGATTTCCTAGAGATAAATCTTCTACTTTTTTCTCTTCATCTAACTCAAATCTTTTTACTAATTCTATTCTTCTTCCATGAATATCTTTTTTATAAAAACGCTCATGATAATCTAACATTTCTTTTACTGTTAAATCATCATATAAGTATATTTCACTTGGTAAATATCCTATTTTTTCTTTTATTCCTATATCGTCCTTTAAAAATTCCTTTCCTTCAATTAATACTTTCCCACTAGTTTTGTTTATTAAATTCATAATAGAACGAATAGTAGTAGATTTACCAGCTCCATTTGGGCCAATAAAGCCAAATATCTCTCCTTTATTTAGTTTTAGTGATAAATTTTCTACTCCTTTTATTTTTCCATAATACTTTGTCAAATTCTGTATTTCAAGAATACTTTCCATATCAACAACTCCTATCTACTTTTTCCACTTTTAATATATACATAAATATAAATAACTAATGTATATATTATACTTATACAAACTATAATAATGCTTATAATCGGTTCAAATAGTATACTTAATATACATAGTATTCCTGTAATTATTAGCATATAAGCAATATGTTTTATTGCCCTATTTGCTATCTTTTCATCTTTGTTTTTTATCCAAAGAGCTTTCATATTTATATAATAACTGCCTCTAACTTTTGGCATATAATTTCCAAAAACAATAAATATAATACCAAGTATAACCATTGTAATTTTTCTTATATCTAAGTTACTTCCTAAAGCATACATAATAGTAATTATATATAAAACTATTGTTAAAATTGGAATAATCCATTTAAATATAGTAACAGCTTTTTTATTTGCTTCAGGATTTTTATCTGATAAATCACTACTAATACAACAAAACATCTGTAATGCAGCCATCATAATTGGTAATCCAAATACAAATGCTAATTTTGAAAAGTATCCATTAGGATTATTATTTATTCCCCAATGAATAGCAACACTTTCTGGTAGTTTATTATAAAATAAAACTCCAATAATAATAGGCAACAAACATACAATTATTGTTATTATTAAATTTTTTAAATTAATCTTTTTCATTTAAATTGCCTCCTAATCCTTTTATCCAGATTAAAACTTCTTCAAAAACCGATATATTTAATTCGTAATAAATATAGTTTTTATACTTAGTTTCTACAATTAATCCGGCTTTTTTGAGTAAAGATAAATGATATGAAATTGTAGCGCCTGTTAGTTCAAAAGAATCTGATATCTCTCCTGCTGTCTTTTTACCATCTTTAAGCATTGCAAGTATATCTCGTCTAATAGGATCAGATATCGCTTTTAAAGTCTCAGACATTCCCATATAATCCCTTCTTTCTATTTAGAACTTTTTCTAAATAGATTATATATTATATTTTCATCTCTGTCAATAGCTATTTAGAATTTGTTCTAAATAGCTAAAAAAGAAAAAAATCACCTCAAAAGTTTTGAATTTTAATTTCAAATTTTGAGGTAAGATTTATATTATTTCTTTTTCTTAACTGGAACTTGTATTTCTGTTAGCCATTCTTCAACATTATCTTTGTTCCACATTCCATCAATATAACATTCTCTTGGAAAATCTATTATTTCATAATTGTTTTCTTCTATGTATTTCATAATAATGCTATATGATTTTCCTAAATTTTCATAGGCACCTTTATGATAAATGCAGACTGCATTAACTGGTTTAAGCTCCATAAATTTAATTGTTTTATTTTCTTTTCCCATTTCAGTTACCGCTTGAGCATATCTAATTTTAATATTTTTTTCTTTAAACTCTCCATCTAAATAATTAACAAAACAGTAATCTGGTGTAACACATTTTATATTAGGATTTTCTGCTAAACATTCATCCCCTGATGATAAAATAAAGTTTACAATTTCACTATAATCTTTTATAACTCCTTCCTTATAATATACAATACAACCTGGTAATTCTTTAAAAATAATTTCATTATTCATGTTTTTCCCCTCCAATAAATAATTTATCTTTGAAAGCTCAATATTGTACGTATTAATATTTTCCTCAATTTCATTTTTTCTCTTCTCCAGCAACTCTTTCATGTTCCAACCATCTTGAACCCTTTTTATATCTTTAATAGATAAGCCTATTTGTCTTAAAGATATTATTTTAGATAATTCTATTAATTGCTTTGTTTCGTAATATCTATATCCAGTATATTTGTCTATATAAGCAGGTATAAGTAATTTTTCTTTTTCATAATATCTTAATGTTTTTATCGTTGTTTTTGAAAGTGCGGAAAATTCTCCAATTTTATACATTATTCTGCCTCCTAACTTATTTATACAATATACTCTAAGGGGAGAGTCAATAGTTTTTTTATAAATAATTATTTTTATATTATTTTACTATTATACTCTATATATATTTTTTTAAAATATTAATTAATTTTTCACTATGAATTATATAACTACCATGATTCTCATTTGGAATAATATCTAGTATGCTATTTGGTATATTCTTAGCAATCATTTCAGTATGTTCCCTTTTTATAACATCCTTTTGTCCAGCAATCACAATAGTAGGTACTTTTATTTTATTTAATTCTTCTATAGAAATATTAGGCTCTTTTACCATCATTCTAAATAATTTATTTTTTGTAACAAAATATACAATTTTAGATATAATTAGCATAGTTTTTTTCATTCCATCAGGATTAATATTTGCACCACTTACTATGAGCTTAGATAATATATCTGGTTCTTTAATAGCAACAAGTATTCCTATTATACCTCCATCACTAAAACCATATAATATAGGCTTTTCAATTTTTAATACTTTAATAAAAGAAATAATATCATCACTCATTAAATCATATGATATTTTATTCGTATTTTCACTTTTTCCATGACAACGACTATCAATAGCGTATACTTTGTAATTTTCTTTTAATTGTTCAATCAACTTATCAAAAATTTCATGTGTCTCACTATTTCCATGAAGTAATATTATTGGCTGCCCTTTACCATATTCTTCATAAAAAATATTTACATCATTAACATTTATATTCATTTTTTCTCTCCTAATAATAGAAATTTTATTTATCCTCTTTATACTTCTTTGTACCAAAGCAAATCATAATTTAGTCCATTTCATAATTAGCTCTTTTTCATTAGTATATTTATCTATTCTTTTACTTTCTATATTAAATCCTTCTGCTTTATAGAAGTTAATAGCTAAATTATTTTTTTCATATACACTTAAAGTTAATTCTTCATATTTTTCCTTACATTTATTAATTAATTTTTTTCCAATTCCTTGATGTTGCATACTTTCTTTTACAAATATTCCTGCTATATATCCATCTATTATTCCAATAAAACCAACTACTTGTCCTTTTACTTCATAAACATAAACTTTTGCAGATAAAATTCCTTCTTTTACTTTGCTATAATTATTTTTCCAATATGATTCAGATATAAAATAATGTGCTTTTAAATTTGTATCAAGCCAAATTTTCATTATTTCATTTATATCTTCCATTTTAATTTTTCTAATCATTTTGTTTCTCCGTTTTTTTATCTTTCCATTCATGATACAAAATATCTTTTAAAACAAGCATTGCATCTAGTTCACTATATTTATATTGTACTTTCAATTCCTCTAGCATTTTTCTTATCTGAGAAGAATATTTTTCAATATCTACTTCATTTTGATAATTAGCCAATACTGGATATTTTTTGCTCCAAGCATTAGTCCAATTTATACTATCTACATTATCTTCATTTACATTTTTTATAATTTTATTAATATTTTCCATTTTACAATTCCTCTTCAATTTAATCTTTTATTACATTATATTATAATATCCGAAGAAAAGAGTTAAAAATAGTAATGCATAAATAACAGAAGTTCGATAATCTTTCTTTACAATATTATAAATAACAGCAATTATTCCTGTAATACTACAAATGCACATTACAACTGGACCAGTAAATAATCCTCTAATGAAGCTAAATTCTATAAATCCTATTATTCCAATTAAAATAAATATTGTATCTATAATTCTATCTTTTTTCATTTTAATAACTTCTCCTTAACATTCTAATTAATAACAGCTAAGATAAATACATTATCTGAAATAAAGTTTTCTTCATTTATTTCAACATTATATAAAACCCAATATAAACTATCTTTATAGTTATGCTCTGCAGTCTTTTCATATTCATTAATATTTTTTGTTATTTTTTCTATCAATATAATTAGTATGAAGTAAGTCTTCACTAATTTTACTTAGTGGAGAATTTAAATAATCTTTATATATCTTTATAATATCAGGATTTTTATGAGAAAATCTTACTTTAGTACTATTATCACGTTTATACAAATTAAATATTCTATTATTTTTTATTTTTTCCTCATTATTGACGTCAATTTTGGGTTGACCGCCTCCACCTATGCAACCTCCAACACAATTCATAATCTCAATATAATGATATTTTAAATTGCCATTTTTAACATCTTCTAATACCTTTTTAGCATTACTCATACCATCAATAATAGCGACCTTTAACTCTAAATTGTCTATTTTAATATTAGTTTCTCTAAGTCCATTATATCCTCTTACAGAATCAAATTCTATATTTTCTGAGTTCAAGTCATTACCAGTTAATAAATAATATGCGGTTCTTAAAGCAGCTTCCATAACTCCACCTGTATTTCCAAAAATAACTCCTGCTCCACTTCCTTCACCAAGAATAGTATCAAAGTTATCTTCTTTAATCTCCTCAAATTTTATACCTTTTTCATGTATATATTCTTCAAGTTCATATAGAGTTAAAACTAGATCTGTACCATTAATTTCTTCTCTATTTATCTCGTATTTTTTGGCAGTACAAGGAGTAATTGCAACCGTATAAATATTTTCTTTCTCTATTTCTTTGATATTTGTAAAATAATTTTGAACAACCATTCCCATCATTCCTATAGGACTTTTGCATGTAGATATATGATCAAGTATTTCTGGATAAAATTGTTCAGCATATTTTACCCATGCAGGACAACAGCTAGTAAACATTGGTAAAGTCTTGTTATTTTTTATTCTATCTATTAACTCACTTGCTTCTTCCATAATTGTCAAATCTGCTGCAAATGTAGTATCAAGTACATAATCAAAACCCAATTGTTTTAAGAAGCCCACCAACTTTTCTTGTGTAAACGTTCCACTTTCAAGTCCAAAAATATCACCAAAAGCTACTCTAGTTGATGGAGAAGTATATGCAATAATAATCTTTCCACTTTTTTTAGCGTTTAATAATCTTTCCATATCATTTTTAGGAGTAAGTGCCTTAACTGGGCAAGTCTGAACACATTGTCCACAATTTACGCATAACTCACTTTTATCTTCAAAATCCATTCCCTCTCTTTTTATGCAAGTAGTTTTACACATTCCACAATTAATACATTTATCATTTCTTTTAATTGCAACATTATTTTCATTTATCTCTACTTTATTTGATTTATTTGTATTATTTTCTTCTTCTGTATCTTCAATTAACTCAAATAGTGCTTTTGGTACACCACATAATGGGCAAACCCAACTATCTGGTAAATCTTCAAATTTAACTTTTTCTTTTGCATCATCATATATATGACCACATATTGTACATCTATATTTCTTCATATTTACCTCCATAATATCTTTTATATCATGATATTATCACAAATATAAATAATTAGCAAGAAGTAGTAAAATGAATATTTTTAGACAAAATAAAATAAATTACAACATATACTATTAGTTGTATTCCTACAATAATTCTTGGCCTTTAGATGAATTTTTTTGCTACTCTAAGAACTATAAACTTCTACTGAAAATCGTTGAACTAATCATTACTCCAACACCTATAAAAAAACAAAGAATTGAACCAATTAATTTTCTTTTAACTACTTTATTCATAACTATTCCTCCTCGAAAATAAAAACTTGCTTTTCATTTAATTTTTTATATTATTCACTTTATTACTCCCTTTTAATGTAAACTTAACTTTTACATGTATTTTAATATATCATTTTAAAATATCAAGTGTGTTTTACACTTTTTATAAAAAATATAGCAAGCTTTCACTTGCTATATTTTTAATGTTCTTCATCTGACTTATTAATATGTACTGTACCTTTGTTATGTTGAGGAGGTGCATATATGGAATATAACTTAATAGGTTCTTTTCCAATATTAATTAAATTATGCCATTTTCCAGATGGTATTACAAATGCAAAACCATCACTAACTTTTTTTTGGAAATCTAAATTATCCTTAGAATCTCCCATTTGGACAATTCCTACCCCTTGCTCAATTCTTATAAATTGATCTACATTATTGTGTACTTCTAGTCCAATACTATCATTTACATCAATGCTCATAAGAGTTATCTGAAAATGATCTCCTGTCCATATAGTTGTTCTAAAATTTTTATTTTCTTTTGTCGCCTCTTCAATATTAGTTACAAAAGGATTTGGTCCTTCATCTTCTATTACATTATAACTTCTTGTATTGTGGCTTATTTTATTATAACATCCCATATAAGAATACATCATTTTATTTTTGTTGTAATATTCTTTACCATTATTCATATTTTTATCATTCCTTTCATAATATAATATATGAAAAATGGTACAAGTTGTTATTATATTTCAACTAATTCATATTCTTTATTACCTATTCCAAGTTTTTCGGCTTCGTCTATTGTATGAGTTCCATTTCTAGATTCAATTCTCTCAACTAAATGATCTCTTCCTGGATCTTTAGAATTATATACTAAATCTATACATGCTTTATCTAATGCAACTGGATCAAGTGAAGATAATATTCCTATATCTTTCATACAAGGATCTTCAGCTTTTGCACAACAATCACAATCAACAGACATATTGCACATAATATTTATATATGCTATATTCTCATCAAAATATTTTACTACAGAAGATGCAGCATCTGCCATTGATTCTAAAAACTTATCATGATCCGCAGTCCATATTTTTTCTGGCTCTCCTGCACCATGAATATATGCTTTCCCATAAGAGGATGCACATCCAATAGATAATTGCTTTAATGCTCCACCATATCCGCCCATAGGATGTCCTTTAAAATGAGATACTACTAACATAGAGTCATAATTTTTTATATTTTTACCTAAATAATTTTTCTTAATTACTTTTCCATTTGGTATGTCTATCTCTAAATCGTCTCCTTCTGCATCCATAATGTCAACATCGAAAAAATCATTCCACCCATGCTCTTTCATTAATTCTTTGTGCTTTTGAGTAGTATTCCTTTGCCCTTCATATGCAGTATTGCATTCTACTATTGTGCCCTTAACATAGTCTACTATTTTTTTCATAAATTCTGGTCTAAGATAATTTTGATTTCCCTTTTCTCCTGAATGTACTTTAACTGCTACTTTTCCGGGCAAATCTTTATTTAAAATTTTAAACATTTCAACAACATTTTCTGGTGTTATTACTCTTGAAAAATATACTTTCGATTTTTCCATACAAACCATCCTTTCATATTAATTATATCACATAAGCATTAAATTATATCTTTTTCTATAAAAAAAGACTAAAATCTCTATATATTAGACTTTAATCTTTTTTATATTATTTTTTTATTTTTAATACTCTTAAAGCATTTATTATAGCAATTATTGAAACACCTACATCTGCAAAAACAGCTTCCCACATTGTTGAAATTCCTAGTGCACTAAGAATTAAAACAGAAATTTTTACAGCTATTGCAAAAACTATATTTTCTTTTACTATTCTTATAGTTCTCTTCGAAAGCTTAATTGCTTCATATACTTTTGAAGGCTCATCCGTCATAATAACAATATCTGCTGCTTCTATTGCAGCATCTGATCCTAGCCCTCCCATTGCCATTCCAATGTCTGCAAGAGCAAGTACTGGTGCATCATTTATTCCATCTCCAACAAAAACAATTTTTTCTTTACTATTCTTATTTCGAATAAATTCTTCAACTATACTTACTTTTCCATCTGGTAAAAGCTCTGTATACACTTCATCTAGACCAATCTTTCTTGCTACGTCCTCTCCTACATCTTTTTTATCTCCTGTAAGCATTATTGTCTTTATTCCATTTTGTTTTAAATTACTAATAGCTTTTTTTGAATCTTCTTTAATTTTATCTGATATCAATATATATCCAACATAATTATTATTTATTGCTACATATACTACTGTTCCAATATCATTACACTTTTCAAAATTTATACTTTTTTCTTGCATTAATTTTTCATTTCCAATTAATACTTCTTTTTCAGATATAATTGAAAATATTCCACGACCTGTTAATTCTTCTGTGTTAGATATTAGACTATTTTCTATCTCTTTTCCATAAGCATTTTTTATTGATTGAGCTATTGGATGTGTTGAAAAATTTTCAGCATAAGCTGCAAACCTTAATAATTCTTCTTCCGAAATGCTTACTGGATAAATTCTTTGAACTTCAAAAACACCTTCTGTTAATGTTCCTGTCTTATCTAAGACAACAGTGCTCGTACTAGCTAAGGCTTCTAAATAATTACTTCCTTTTATTAATATTCCCATTTTAGATGCTCCACCTATTCCACCAAAAAAGCTAAGTGGAATAGATATTACAAGAGCACAAGGACAAGATACAACTAAAAATGATAATGCTCTATATATCCATTCTGAAAATGATGAATCTACTAATACAAATGGTGGAACTATTGCAAGTAATACAGCGATAATAACTACTATTGGAGTATAGTATTTTGCAAACTTAGAAATAAAGTTTTCAGATTTAGATTTTTTATTACTAGCATTTTCTACCAAATCTAATATCTTACTTACTGTTGATTCGTCATATTCCTTGGTTACTTCTATTTTTAGTAATCCATTTTTATTTATGCATCCACTTAAAACTTCATTTCCACTTCTAACTGCTCTTGGAACAGACTCACCTGTCAAAGCCATTGTATCAAGCATTGAATCTCCTTCTATTACTACTCCATCAAGTGGTATCTTTTCACCGGGCTTTACAATTATTGTATCTCCTATATTTACTTCATCTGGATCAACTTTTTCAACATTATCTCCTGTTTGTAAATTAGCATAATCTGGTCTTATATCCATAAGATTTGATATTGATTTTCTAGATTTATCTACAGCGAAGCTTTGGAATAATTCTCCAACTTGGTAAAATAACATAACAGCAACAGCTTCAGGAAACTCTCCAATTCCAAAAGCTCCAATGGTTGCAACTGTCATTAAAAAATTTTCATCAAAAATTTTCCCTCTAAAAATATTTCTAATTGCTTTTAAAACAATTTCTAATCCAACTATTACATAGCTAATTACATATAATATATTATTTATCCAAATATTATTAAATTTTATGCAAAATGATATAATAAATAGTATTAATGCAATAATTATCTTAATTGCTCTTTTTTTCATATTATATCACCTACATTTCTAATATAGTTGCATCTGGTTCTTCTTTTTTAACTACTTTTTTTAATTTTTCTAATACTTCTTCTTTTCTTTCATCATCTAATTCAAGAACTAGTCTCTCTGTCATAAAGCTTAATGATGCACTATCTATTCCATCAATTTTTTGTATAGCTCTTTCTAATTCTGCTGCACAATTTGCACAATCAATTCCTTTTATTTTAAATTTAACTTTCATAATTTTTACCTCCACTTTTATCTATTTTTATGTTCTATATGCTCAAGTCCTACCTCAAAAGACTGTTTAACATGCTCATCATCTAATGTATAATATACTTCTTTTCCTTCTTTTCTACACTTTACTATTCCACACCTTCTTAAAGTACTTAATTGATGAGATATAGAAGATTTACTCATTCCTAAAACATTCGCAATATCACAAACACACATCTCATTTTGATCTAGTGCAAATAATATCTTAGCTCTTGTTGTATCTCCTAATACTTTAAAAAAATCTGCTAATTTATAAAATATATCATCAGTTGGCATAACTCTTAATGCATTATCTACAACTTCTTGATGTATAATATTACAATCACATACAAATTCATTTTTAGACATATATACCTCCTATTATTTTTTATATAGTTATTAATTGAACAAATATTCAACTATTAATTACATTATAATTGAATACTCATTCAATTGTCAATATTTTTTTAATAAAATATAAAAAAAGTAGATAAATTTTTATCTACTTAAATTACAATTTTAACATAATGGCGCAAATATTCTTAAAATACCATTTAGTATTCTATGAATAATTCCCTTTCTTATATCTTTTTTCTCTATTTTATTACACTTTTCTTGCGTTTTTAAATAATCATTCTTTAAATTTTGTAAAATTGTAGAATTATAGAATAAAGAATTGCACTCAAAATGCAAAAATAAGCTTCTATAATCTAAATTTACTGTTCCAATTGTACATACCTTATCATCAACAATACAAGCTTTAGCATGAACAAATCCCGGATTATATTCATATATTTTTACTCCATTTTCAATTAAAACTTCATAAAAACTTTTCGTCATTTTATATACAATTTTTTTATCTGGTATGCCAGGAACAATTATTCTTACATCTACACCCCTTCTAGCTGTTCGTATTAAAGTGTCAATAAAAGCATCTCCTAAAATTAAATAAGGGGTATAAAACCAGATATAATCTTTTGCTTGTGACATTAAATCTATATATAAATCATAACTAACATGTACTTTATTTGCTGGTGAATCATAATATGAGAATACTATTCCATCTTCATCATTATTAATATGTTCTTCATTTAAAATATCACTATTTATTTTATTTTTTGAAAAAGCATTCCAAAACTCAATAAACATATATGTATAACTTTTAACACTTTCTCCAGATAATTTAAATCCAATATCTTTCCAATGTCCGTGTTTTTCAAACTTATTTATATATTCATCTGCAATATTTATTCCACCACTAAATACAACTTTTCCATCAATAATAGTCATCTTCCTATGATCACGATTATTTAATACTCCATTAATAAAAAATAAAGGATTAAATGGTATACAATGTATTCCTTTTTTTCTCAACTCTTTTGTCTCTTTAAATGAATGTGTAGCTATACTTCCTATATCATCATATATTACTCTTACATCAACATTTTCCTTTACTTTTTCTTCTAAAATTTCTACTATTGTATTCCAAAATTTCCCTTTTTCAATAATAAAATATTCCAAAAAAATATATTTTTTTGCTTTCTTTAGCTCTTCAATCATATCAGGAAACATTTCATCACCTAACGAGTAATACTTTACTGATTCGTTTGACATAATTGGAAAACCTGTTAACTTAGAATAACTATCAATAGACTCGAACATTCTAATATCTTCATTTTTTATTTTATCTAAAGCCTTTTGATCATTACTAAACGTATAATTAATTTTTCCTTTTGAACTACTTAATGCTTTTTTTAATCCTCTACTTGTTTTTTGGTTTCCAAAAAATAAATATAATATTGTACCTAAAATTGGTAGCGTCGTAATTACTAGTATCCATAGAACTTTATATGTAGCTTCATCTCTCTTATTCATAACATATAATACAAATAAAAAAGCTAAAATAACTAATGTACAATATATTATTGTTGCATATTTATCTAAAAAATTATTTACTAAAACAAAAAATAATATTTGTAGTATTAATGCAGGAATTATTGCTATTGCTCTTCCTATTATATTTTTCATATTGCATCCCTTCTTCTATTTTATTTCATTCCAATATACCATTTCTTCAATTGAATTTCGTTTTTCATGCATAGCGCTTGGAGTGGCATCATTAGAAGGATATCCAATAGGTAATAATGCTACTATTTCAAAGTTATCTGGAATATTATATAATTTTCTCACCATATCAGGATTAAAAGCTCCTATCCATGTTGTTCCTAGTCCAAGACTATATGCTTCAAGCATCATATGTGTCGTTACAATACTTGCATCTACAATTCCTTCATCTTTATTATCATACTTTCTTTTCCATGATATATTTTTATCATAGCAGATGATCATAATTAAAGGAGCATTCCATCCATATCTTGTACATTCACTCAACTTATCTAATTTTTCTTTATCCTGTATAACTAATACTCTTTGAGGTTGATAATTTACTGCTGTTGGAGCTACTCTTCCTGCTTCTAAAATTTTCTTTATTTTTTCTGTTTCAACTTCTCTATTTGAAAAACTTCTACATGAATACCTTGATTTAGCAAGTTCTAAAAAATTCATAAAAATCCTCCTCAATATATAATATATATTAGCATAAAAGTAGGTAATTTACAATAATTTACCTACTTTAACAATTTTTTAAGCAACTACTTTTTCTTTCTCACATTCTTCTTTATTATCATTTAAAGATTCATTTTTAAATAATAATTTAAATATAGTTCTAACAAGTGGCTGAATTAAGAATAATTGTGTAAAATATGCAAATGGAAAATTAAAGCATACTAGCTTTAACCAATTTGCTAGTAGAGTGAATAAATTAAATCCTGAATAGTAAGGATAATACATTATTGATGCAATAAAGCTCATTGCAGGACACATTATACCAACAGTTGCACAAATTATTGCTGTTTCAAAAATAACTGGATGTGTTTGCTTAATATTAAAAATTTTTGACACAAGTTTAAATGAAAGTGGACTTCCTATTAAAATTTCTAATATGTATGCAAAACAGAATTCAATTAAAATAACACCCAAAATAGGAAACATTTTTCCAAACATGTATACTCCACCTTGAGCATTAATAGCTTCTATAACGCTTTCCTTTCCAGTTAGCTCCATTAAAGTTGTACCATTTACAACGTACAAACTATAAAATACATAAGCATGTACTGTTATAATAACTGTAATTAAAGCAAAAATCATTCTTTGAAATTGATTTTTTGGCATATCTTTTTTCTCCTTTCTATAAAATTTGACAATAAAAAACACATATAGTAAATTTGCATAGTAAATCTTAACCAACATATATTCTGTAATCAGATTTACGTGCAAATGCACTACATGTGTCATAAATGTCTATATTCTTATATCACATTTTTATATAAAAAGTCAAAGTATTTTACGTTATTTTTTTAATATTAGATTTTTTATCAAAGAAGATTTTAGCAATTCTTTCGTCTAATTTTATATAGTTATTATAATCAAATTCTCCATTTTTTACTAAAATATTAAAATTGCATTTTTCTTCTACACTTAAATAATCTGTCAATTTAAAAGAATGCAAAGTGTAAAATTTAAGTCTTTTTTTTCGTATTTCTATATCACTAAATTTATCATTAAGCTCATCTATATTTAAATAAATAACTTTATCTTTTTTGTATCTACTACACCAATCTAATATATATCCACCATAGCCTTTTCCCCTCTTATTTTTGTCTATTGCTAGATACAATATAAAAGTCATATCTTTATGGTTTATTAAATAAGTAAAGCCACTTATCTTACTATTTTCAAATAAAACATATAGTTCGCATTTTCTAATCAAATTTAAAATTAATAATTTTAAAGACATTCTCTCTTCTATGGGAAAAGCCTCATTGTATATTCTTTTTACTTCCTTTAAATATTTAATTCTAAATTTTTCAATCTTCAAGTTTTCATTCATAAAATTATATGCTCCTAAAATCACTTATATTTTAGCAAAAAAATATGATTTTGTAAATTAAAAAGTGATAAGTAGATTATTATTACTTACCACTTCAAAAAACTATTCAAATGTAACAATACTATTATTTGATAGACTCTTTTTTACATCTATTACTCTTTGATTTTCAGAACCTCTCCATTTTAATCTAGGATTTCTTAGCTCATCGACATATTGTCCATCTACTAGGACATCTAAATAATTTAAAACTTCTTTACCTTTCAAGTCTCTATCAAATTTAAATCCTGACCAAGCCCATATTGTTTTATTTGGAAATTTCTCTTTAAAAGCTTTTGCAAGTCTTGTAGTTCCATCTATATTAATAGGATGCATTGGCTCACCGCCAAGAATAGATAATCCTTCAACATTTTCGTTATCACATAATTCTAATACTCTATTTATAGTTTCATCACTAAATTCTTTGCCACATTTAAAATCATGAGTTTCAGGATTAAAACAATTTTTACAATTAAAAGTACATCCTTGCATAAATATAGATACTCTAACCCCAGGTCCATTTGATATATCCATTTTTCTAACTTTATTGTACCTCATTATATCCGCCTCTATTCATCGTCTTTGTTATCAATATGTAATACTCTCTCTTTTATCTCTTGTGTTCTTCCTTTATTCCAGAAATTACTTCCAATATATCCACAAGTTCTTCTTGCAACATTTAAAGTATTGTGATCTCTATTTCCACAGTTTGGACAATACCATTCTAAATTTTCATCAATTAATATTTCACCATCAAATCCACATTTTTGGCAATAATCTGATTTAGTATTTAGCTCTGCATACATTATATTATCATATATAAATTGAATTACCTGCAAAACAACCTCTAAATTATCTTGTAAATTTGGTGTTTCTATGTATGATATAGCACCTCCTGGACTAAGTACTTGGAATTCACTTTCAAGCTTTAATTTAGAAAATGCATCAATTTCTTCAAATACAGGTACGTGATAAGAATTAGTTATATAATTTCTATCTGTAATTCCCTTAATAATGCCAAATCTTTCTCTTAAACATTTAGCAAATTTATATGTTGTAGATTCAATTGGTGTTCCATATACACTATAATCTATATCTTCAGCTGCTTTCCACTCTGCACATTTATCATTTAATTTTTGCATTACTTGAAGTCCAAATTCTTTTCCTTCACCAGTATGACTATGTCCAGTCATATATTTTACACATTCATAAAGACCAGCATATCCTAATGAGATTGTTGAATATCCATGATGTAATAATTCATGAATTGACTCTCCTTTTTCTAATCTTGCAAGCGCACCATATTGCCATAAAATAGGTGCAACATCACTTTTTACTCTTGAAAGTCTCTCATGTCTTAGCTGCAATGCTCTATGACAAAGTTCAAGCCTTTCCTCATATATTTTCCAGAACTTATCTAAATCTCCTTTTGATGACAAAGCAACATCTACTAAGTTAATTGTAACAACGCCTTGATTAAATCTACCATAATATTTAGATTTTCCTTCAACATAATCTTTAGCTTTTGAAATATTTCCAAGGCTCATTGTTCTATCTGGAGTAAGGAATGAACGACAACCCATACATGGATAGCAATCTCCTTCTCCTTTTTCATTTTTCTTTAATTTCTTCATCATCTTTTCTGAAATATAATCTGGAACCATTCTTTTAGCTGTACATTTTGCAGCAAGTTGTGTCAAATACCAATATTTGCTACCTTCTCTAATATTGTCCTCTTCCAAAACATATAATAATTTTGGAAATGCAGGTGTAATATATATTCCTTTTTCATTTTTAAATCCCATTATTCTTTGATTTAAAAATTCTTCAATAATCATTGCTAACTCATCTTTATACTCATCTGTTTCTCCTAAATACATACAAACAGATAAGAATGGTGCTTGACCATTTGTATTAGTCATAGAGTTAACTTGATAATTAAATGTTTGAACACCATCTGATACTTCTTTTCTTGTATCTTGTTCAGCAAAAGCTTTACAATCAGATTCTTTTAATCCTCTTGATTTATATTTATTATAATATTTATCATAACTACTTCTTACAAAAGGTGCTAAATGAGATAGTGATACTGTTGCACCACCATAAGTTGATGAAGTAACTGCAAGTATTATTTGTGTAGCAATTGTACATGCTGTTATGAATCTATGTGGCTTTTCAATCATAACGCCATTCATAATTGTACCATTTTGTAACATATCATCTAAATTAATTAATTCACAATTTGTTAATGCGTTTTGTGCAAAATAGTCTGCATCATGAAAATGTATAATTCCTTCATCATGAGCTTTAACTACATCTTCTGGTAATAAAAATCTTCTAGTTATGTCTGTACTTGTAATTCCTGCTAAGTAATCTCTTTGTGTAGTTACTACTTGGGCATTTTTATTTGAATTTTCACTATTCCAATATTCGCTCTCTCCTTCTATTAATTCTTTAATAGACTGATCTGTAGTATTAGCTTTTCTTACTAATTCTCTAGTATATCTATATGTAATATATTTTTTAGCTAATTGATACTTTCCTAGCTCCATTAGTTTTTCTTCAATAATATCTTGAATATCTTCAACTAATATTCTTTTTTTATTTAATTCCTCAATGTAAGTTATTATATTTTCTATATCTTCTTTAGTAACTTTCTCTTTTTTACTTACTTCATTATTTGCTTTACCAATTGCAATTCTAATTTTATCTGAATCATAGTCTACTATTGTTCCATCCCTTTTCACTATCTTCATTTCATATTCCCCTTCCCTTTGTCACTTTAATTATATGTATCTAGCAAAAATAAATCTGTTGCAATTGCAACAGATTAGTAATAATTTACTTAAAACATAGATGGCTCTAAGTAAAAAAATATTTATTATTTTTTTATTACAAAGTTATTAAAGATTTCTTACTTTTTTACAATATTTTCTTTTTTTCTATTTAACTTAAAAAAATTTTTATACCTTAAATAAATATTAATACATTTCTTTATTTTTTATTTTTTTAAATGTATCAAATACCTTTATGGCATCTTCATCTTCTACATGATGTAGGCTTAAAACTGAACTTTCATTTCCCTTTATGTACTCATAAATCATATCATCTCTAAATCCAATATTTGCAGCATCCTTTTTATCATTAACATAGTATACATCTTTTATATTAGCCCATATAATTGCAGATAAGCACATAGGACAAGGCTCAGCACTTGTATATAACACACATCCACTTAAATTATGACTTTTTAATTTTTTCGATGCTTTTCTTATAGCATTAATTTCAGCGTGTGCTGTTGGATCATTTTTCTTAATTACTGTATTATGTGCAAAACTAATAATTTTTCCATCTTTAACTATTACTGCACCAAATGGCCCACCTTTTGTATAGCTATTTCTTATATTATATTTAGATTCTTCAATTGCTTTTTTCATAGCAATTTCATTTATTCCATCCATATTTTTCCTCCTATCTATTTATTATGTATGTCTATCTGTCTATATGGTATTTCAATATTGTTCTTATCCAGCTCAAGTTTAATTATTCTATTTGCTTCTCTTTTTACTTGAGGTTTAAATTCTGGCTTACAAAAAATCCTTATTTTGTAATATATAGCTGAATCTGCAAACTCATTTAATCCCTTATATTCAGCACTTAGAACGTTTGATACTTTTAAAATTTCTTCTATTATAGTATTTATAATTTCTTCTATTTTTGTTATTTGCTCTTCGTATGGAATAGGAATGTCTATATCCAATTGATCAGATATATTAAGTGCTTCACTCATATTTCTATTTGAAATAACAAAAATATTTCCATTATTTATGTCTTTCATTCTAGTAGTTTTTAATCCTACCTCTAACACTTTTCCTTCAACCTCTCCTATTTTTAATACATCTCCTACTGAAAAGTAATCATCAATAACAATATTTATACCCATTATTATATCTTTTAATGCATCTTGAAGAGCAAATCCTGCAATTATTGATATTAATCCTAAACTTGCTATAATTGAAGTTACATTCACTCCATTAATCTGTAAAACTAGCACTAAGACTATAATTAATAATAAATATTTCAAAATATTATTAAATAATCTTAAATATGTATTCTTCTTTTTACTTAATTTTGCATTTTTTTCATTTTTTGTTATAAATTTTTTTATTATTTTTCTTGAAATAATATATATAACTGCTCCAATTAAAATAATTGCAATTGATATATATTTTTCTTTTGTCATTACATATTCCATAATCTCTCCCAAATTAACTACTCTTTTATATTTTCTTATTTACTAAAATATTATCCTATCTTTTGTTTTCTTTTTGAAATAATATTTGTTATTATAATAAATCCAAAAGAAAATAATAATATTGCTACCATATTTATTAATATTGGTTTTACTGTTTCCAAATTTATTATTTCTAAATTTGTTAATATCTCGTTAGTACTAATATAATAATATGATGGTAAAATATGTGCTATTTTAAGCACAGTGTCTGGCAGCCATTGCATTGGTACAAAAGCTCCACATAAAAAACTTGATCCAAGTGCTATAACGTTTACTATACCATTAATAGCATTTTTATTATTTATTATATTTCCAATTAAAAATGCTATTGTTAAAGTACAAAATGTAAATACAAATGAATTTACAACATAAATTAATCCATGAGTAGTAAACATTATGTTTCCAAGTAAAACTACACTTAATAATACATAGAAAAACCATAGTATTAATGCAAATAATCCGTTAGACAATAATAATTTTCGATTAAATTCTTTATAATTAGTACTGCTAATTATTGTTCTCTTTTTAATTTTTTCAGATTTAAAACTTGATAGTATTAAACATATAACATAAACACACCCTGCAAGTAAACTATAGCTTGCAAAATTATAATAAAATGTAGCTTTAGATAAGGTATTTGTATCAAGTGTAGATGTAACTTCAACTTCAGTTTCTTTTGACAAAGTATCATTTATTTTTTCTATTATATCTTCTTCACTACTATATATACTATTATAACTATTAGCAATTTGAATGTATCTTGATAATATAAGTTCAGCTAAAGATGATTGATAATCTCCAGTGCTTTTTACTTCAATTTGAGGATTTTTTCCTTTCAAAAAATTTTCTCTATAATTTTTTGGTATATAAATAATATAATTTACATCTCTATAAAACAATGCATCATCAATTGCCTCTTTATTATCTCCAATTTCAACTTGATTACTATTGTTTTGTATATAGTCTACTAAATTTTTAGTAACTCCTTCATTTACATCTTCATTAATAATTAATATATCCGGCTTACTAGATATAAAACTAGTGCTTGTATCACTCGTTTTAAGATTAAATCCACCAAATCCAATTAAGAATACAGTATACATGATAATAGGAACAATACATGCTTTTAATACTTTAAGAAATGTTTTAAATACTATCATATCTCTGCCTCCTTAAACTCAAAATAGAAAGTCCTATAAGAACAATTGAAAATATTAGTAAACTTATAATATTGAAATAATATCTGTCTAAAGTATCATAATAATATAATGAATAAAATCCATCTGTTATCATATTTGCAGGATTTAATTTGTTCAGAATAGGTATATTTTTATCTACAATATACTTCATTGTTATTCCCATCATTCCTGATAAAAAGCAGCCTACCATTGTAAATGATATAATTACTCCTGTTTTTACATTATCATTTGTTTTTAATAGCGATGCGCTGGCAACTCCAATTGAAAGGCCCGCTAAACATCCTACTATTGCTAAAAGAATAACTAATGGTAAATTAGTTCCATAATCTACTTTAAGTATGAAAACTGTAAATAGAAACAATATTGCAATTCCTATTAGTTGAGTAATATAACTAGCGATAACACTACTAAGTATAATTTTACCTTTTGAGGTAGGGCTTACTGCAATTCTTTTTCCATTACTGCTCATATTTGGCAAATTATAATTTATGGCAACCATTCCTAATATTCCACCATATAAGCATGCCATTGCTATTAAAGTATAATATTCAATCATTGTATAACTTAAATTGCTATTTGATATGTCTTTTATGTTTACTTCTTGATTTTGATATAATTCTGCCACACTTCTATATATTTTTTCATAATCTATATTGTAGTTTCCGTTCATTATTTCCTTTTGAATATTATCTTTTGCAACGTCTATTACCACATCGGTAGTTTGAGTTATTTCGTCAGTAACACATTTAAAAATAGTTTCATCTATTCCACTATTTGAAACTATAACTTTAGGATCATTTTCTAGAATAAAATATCCAACTATTTTATCATCCTGAAGCAACTGTTTTGCTTCTTCTTTAGATACATATTTAGTATTAAATAATCTATTTTCACTTTCTTCTTCGCTTAATTTATTAAAAGCTTGTTTATATATTTGATTATCTTCTAATTCTTGATTATCTACTATAGCTATATCTATAATGTCTAATTTTTCACTATTTTCTATATTTGAAAAAGCTAATTTAAAAAAAGTCCCAAGTATTATTGGAAAGGCAAAAGTCCAAAATATTAACATTTTATTTTTTAAGAGAGTTTTTAAAGAATACTTTAAATTGTGTATAAACATTAATCTCTAAGTTCCTTTCCTGTTAGCTCTAAAAATACATCATTTAGTGTTGGTCTTTCTGAATATATTTTATTATACTTAATACTCTCTTCTTTTAAATACTCTATTAAATCAACAAGATTATTTTTGCCTTCTTTATATGTAATAAGTAAAACATTATTACAATAAGTTACATTATCCACATTTTCAAATTTCTTAATTTTCTCTATATATTCTTCATCTAAATTACATACTTCAACAGTGACCTTTTCTTCTATTTTAGCTAATTCTTTTAATTCATCTGTTGTACCACATGCAATTATTTTTCCTTTATCTAGTATAATTACTCTATCACATATTATCTCAACTTCTTCCATATAATGTGTAGTATATACTATAGTTGCTCCATTTTCTCTCAATTTTTCTATTCCATCTAATATATTATTTCTACTTTGTGGATCAACTGCAACAGTAGGTTCATCTAAAAATATTAGTTGTGGTTTGTGCGCTATTCCACAAGCAATATTTAATCTTCTTAATAATCCTCCAGATAATTGCTTAGGTAAATATTTTTTAAATTCATTTAGTCCAACTAAGTTTATTGCATCCTCAATATATTTTTTTCTTGTAGCCTTGTCTTTTATATATAGTCCACAAAAATAGTCTATATTATCATAAACATTTAGTTCATCAAATACTGCCACATCCTGAAATACTACTCCAATATTTCTTTTAATATCATACGCATTTGGTTTCATCTCTTTACCAAATATTTTTATACTCCCTTTATTAAAATTTAATAACGATAGAATACAGTTTATTGTTGTAGTTTTACCACTTCCATTTGGACCTAAAAGTCCAAGAATTTCTCCTTTTTTGACTTCAAACGATAAATTATCTACTGCTTTTAAATTTTTATACTCTTTAACCAAATTTTTAACTTCAATAATATTTTCCAATTTCAAATCCTCCTTTATTATTTTACTAGTAAATATCCGTCTAATGAATAATCTGTAACTGTCTTATTTATACTATCATAATAAAGTACTAAGCTTTCTATTATTATCTTTTTATTTTCTGTTATTACATATTCGTTATTTTCTTCAAAATATTCTTCTATATTTTCTTCATTAGCAATGTATTCTAATATAATATTACTCAAGTCTATTTCATAATTATCCACTTTAATGTTTTTAAATTCTTTCTCAATCAAATTATAATCTTTATAATAATTATAACTATTTATTACATATAGTTTATTATAATCAGCAATATCTATATTTTCTACATTTTTATTTAAATATATGCTTTTTTTATTACTAGAATTTCCATTATATTTTACTATTTCATCTATTTCATCTTGAGTTAGAAGACCAGTAATTAATTCTTTACCTTCTTCAGTATCTTTTAAATAATAATATGCTCCAGCAACTTTCTCTTTCTCTAGCTCACTTAAATTCTCTTTTTCTTTAATAATCTTCAGATTATTATACTGACTTATTTGTGAAATCTTAAACATATTTAAATATGGTATAATTCCAGATATTATTGTTATTATTACTAAAACAAGTATTATATTTCCAATTTTTTCTTTATTTTTCATATATATAATTGTATATATTATTTCAAAGATTATTAACATAATACACAAATATCTTGGTTCAGTCATTCCATTATAATATATTCTTACACCTATTGTATATATTTGTAATAATATAAATGGAATAAAAAGTATTGGTAACTTATTATTTATTTTAGCTAGGAAATCATTATCTTTAAAATATCCTGCAACTATCCATATAGGACATCCAATAACAAATAAAATAGCAATAATTCTAAATATTTGATTTGCAGGCATATCCCTCAATATAATTATCTTTCCGATATATAAATAAATTACTACAAAGGCTATAATTACAAGAACATCTAAAACATATCTTACTATTATTTTTTCAAATTTATCAATTTCATTTTTTAAATCATATACTGAATTTATACTCATCGGTAAAAGAAAGAAACCAATCAATAATATTTGTACTCTATATACTAAAGAATAATTTTCTCCACTTAATAACAAGAATACAAATACTGATGTTATCATTGCAAGACCTATTACTAATAATAAATAAATAAGCCCTGTTCTAAAAAAATTGATTCCGGCTTTTAAAATATATTCATTAAACTCCAATTTACTATTCTTATAATGAATATATATTGTAATTGCTACTGTAGACACTAAATAACATACAATTATCCTTGAAATATATCCAATAAATACTGTATTTTTTATTCCTAACACATCATTTTCTATATTTGTACTAAATGTTATTGTCAATGCAAATATAGCAGATAAAATATACAAACTTATCTTCTTTATATCAATTTTTTTAAAGATTGTTTCTATAAATAAATTTCCACATCCAAATAGTGCTGAAAACAATAATATGTTATCTAATGATATGCTATCTAAAATTTCTGTATCAATAGTAATTGCTAAAATTATAGTTGTAATAACTATAACAAATAATGTTAATGGATATGTTTCAAATAATTTCTTAAATTTATTAAATAATTTTTTAATCTTTTCTTTTATATTTTTCATAAATACACCTTATTTCTTATTATTTGAAATTCTTTTATTTCAAATGCTCTTTCATAACTAAATATACCTTTTCCTTTAATTCTGATTCTCTTTCTGTTTGAGATTTTTCTTTGCATTCATCTCCATATATTGGAGGTAAGATTTTTAAAGTAACGTCTTTTTCTATTTTTAGAAATTTTCTAATTCCTTTTGGCTTTCTAAAAGTGATTACAATTGGAAGTATTGGTACATTATTTCTTATTGCAAATCCAAAGGCTCCTTTTTTAAAATTTCTAAGTTTTTCACAAAATGGCCAAAGTGCAGCTTCAGGATAAAAATGTACGATTTTATTATCTTTTAACAGCTTGTCCACTGCCATAATAAAATGTTCTTTATTTTTTATATCCTTTGGTATTGGAATTGCTCTTAATAGTCTAATTAATTTCCTTACAAATGGTATTTTAAAACTTCCTTCTCTTGTTGTAAAAAATACTTTTTTTCTAATACATGCAATTCCAACCATTGCACAATCTAAAATTAATACATGGTTTGACACACTAATAGCACCAGTTTTTAAGTTTTTAATGTTTTCTTTTCCCTCGATTTTTAAATCATATCTAATTTTAAGAATTAAAAATAATATTGGAAAAGCTATGCCATAATATAACAAATTTGAAAAAAATTTAAAAATTATACCGTTAGGAACATATTTATAATTTTCATTTATGTTAAACTTAAGTGGTTCCCACTGATGTATAACATCTTCATTTTCTATGTTTCTTTCTTCACTTATCATAATTATTAATTCCTTTACTTACTTCATTTAAAACAAAATCTACTATTTTTTGACAAGTATTATTGCTTATAAAATGTCTTTGATTTTCAATTATTTCTTTTTGTAATTCTTTATTTTCTAGTAATTCTTTTGTTTTTGCTATAATATCTTTTTCATCTTCACATTTTAAAGACATTTTTCTTGACTCAAAAAAATTTGCATTATAGTTTTCGCATCCTGGTATTGGCATAGTATGAATAAGTGGCTTTCTTAAATTAGCTATTTCAGTTGTTGTAAGTCCTCCAGGCTTAGTAAGAATTACTTCACTAATTTTCATATATTCACTTATATTTGTTGTAAAAGGCAATGCAATTACCCTAGAATCTCTTTCGTATTCTTTACTTAGTTCATCTACCATTTTGGTATTATTTCCACACGCAACTATAAAGTTAACATTCTTTATAACACACAATAATTCTTTTAATATTGTCTTAATATTACCAAAACCCATACTTCCAGTTAAAATTAATACATATCTTTTGTTTATATCTAAATTTAAATTCTTTTTACATTCTTCCTCTTTATATTCCTTAGTATATGCCTCTCTTACAGGTATTCCAAATGCAAGTAGCTTGTTTCTATCTATCCCCTTCTTTACAAAATCTCCTTCTAAATCTCTACTTGGAATAACAAAATAATCTGGATTTGTCTCTTCCCAAAAAGGAATACTTACATAATCTGTTGCAACAGCTATAAAGTGTACTTCTTTGTTTTTCTTTATTGCTGTTAAAGCTTGAGTTGGAAATAAATGTGTGGTTATAACATAATCGTAATTATTATCTATTATATATTTATACAATTTATTTTTATTTAAAGAATTAAGTTGATATATTGGTGACTTCAATTTTGTTTTTTCATATAATTCACCTAAATGATATACGGTTTTAAAAATCTTTCCTTCTCCCTTAGTCGAATTGATATATAGCTTATTAACTTGATCTTTTACTTTTTCATTAATTATTTCCAAATATTCTATAAAATCTGCTTCTATTCCTCTATTTAAAAATTTCTCTTGTATAGCAATTGCTGCTGAATTATGTCCTCCTCCAGTTCCACAAGATAATATCAATATTTTTATGTGATTTTTTAAATTCATAAAAATCCTCCTAGTATAAAAAATATATCATAAAAGAAGATATTTAGCAAACTTATTTGTATATTGTCTAAATATATTGTTTTATAATATTTAATTATTTATACTAAGATTTTTATTAATATAGTTTCGAAATCGTTTTTTTATATTCATTTACTTCTTCTTTTTGATTTTTAATCATAGATTCAGCAACGTCTTTAATTCTTGGATCAATGTAATATGCTAATAAATTTTCACACATATTTATTGCTCCTTCATGATGATGTATCATTTCATTTATATAGTTTATACAAATGTTTAGACTTCTTGGACTTCTTTTCATCTTATATAACATTAAATTTACAATATCACAATATTTTTCCCTATAACATCTTATATCTTTTTGTGAATTATCATATCCATTTGTTATGTCATTTATTTCATTCATTCTTTGTATTTCATCTGTTTGAATTTTTATTATATTATTAGCAATGTCTTTTATTGGCTCGTATTCTACATATTGTATTATATTCTCAGATATACAAATAGCAGCCTTATGATGAGGAATCATACATTCTATAAAATTCTTTGTTATATTTTCTTTAATTTTTACACCCAACATCTTTCGTTCCATCATACATAATGTTTCTTCATACTTTTCTAAATATCTTTTTACTCTAAAATTTTGATTGCAATTCATTTTATCAATCTCCTTTTATATTTTTCTTATAATATATAATATATTTTAACTATAAAAATATGAAAAATATATAAATAAAAAAGATAAAGGAGAATTATATTAACTCTCCTTTATCTATCTAGAATTTACTATTTACAAATTTTCTTAAATCTTACTATTCCACATATTGATATTATCATAACAATAGTTAATAAAATAACATTTATATCTGAAGTATTTGTATTTTCTTGTGTATTATCAATTTTATTATAATAGTATATTACTTCTATTATATCTTTTTGATATTTACCATTTTTATTATATGGAATCTTACTTTCTACTAATTTCCATCCTTCAATATCTTTTGGATTTGTTGAATATTCTTTTCCAACATAATCTGTATATTCTTCTCTTTCTGCTAACTCCTCTTGAGTATCTTCTGATACGAATTTTACTATAATTTTAGACATTGATTTTTTATAATAATATGTTATTACTTGCTTTTCTTTTGAATAATTACCTACTGCATTTCCTTCAACTTTTACTAACTCATAAACATATTCGTGAGTATCATTGATTTCTTGAACTTTATCTTGTGTTTCATATCCTGTCCCAATTCTACCAATAGATGTAATTTGTTTTGCTAAAACTTCATTAGTATCAACTTCTACGTAATTTACTTCAATTTCTCCCATACCTTTTTGATAATAGTATGTAATAAATATAGTATTTTCTGTCATGTTTCCTGATGTATTTCCATCAACTTTTACAAAAGTATATAATCCATCATATTTCTTATTTATATTATCTATTTGATTTATTGTAGAATATTCTTGACCAATTGCTCCTACATTGACATCTAAATCATATATTTCTTCATTTGTGTCAATATCTACATATTTAGTTACGACTTTTGAACCTTTTTTAGCATAGTAATATGTTATTACTTGTTTTTCTAATTTATATTCGCCTGTAGTTGAACCACTTATTGAAATTAACTCATATACATAATCACTATTATTATTTATCTCGTCTATTTTATCTAAAGTTTCATATGGAGTTCCTATTTGTTTTGTGCTATTTATCTTTTCAGCTAAAACTATATTAGTCCCATATTCTAAATAATTTACTTCAATTTCGCCAACTTTCTTCTGGTAAAAATATGTAATTACTTTTTGAGTGGCCTCCATTGTTCCTTGAGCGTCACCATCTACTCTTACAAAATCATATATATTTCCATATTTTTTATTTATATTATCTAATTGGTTAATTGTAATATATTCTTGATCTATATTTCCATATTCTATATATTCATCATAAATTTCTTCGTTTGTATCAATATCTATATATTTTACTAAAATATTTGTTGGTTTCTTTTGATACCAGTAAGTTATATAAATTGTATCAGGTTCCATAGTTCCTTCAGTATTGCCATCTACCCTTACAAAATTATATTTGTTATTATTTTCTTCATTTATTTCATCAAGTTTATTGAGTGTAGTATATGGATCATCTGCTCTTCCTTCAATAGTTTCAGTATCCGCTAGTATTTCTTCTGTTCCAACTTCTTTATACATCACTACTACTTTTGTTGGCTTTTTAACAAGTCCTGCATTTTGATTTGATACAACTAAATTTGGTAAAGTAACAGAATTTAATTTAGTAATTAAATCAGTTTCTTGAGTATCTTGATTAAACTTACTATTTACAGTAGCTTTTGTACCAACATTCTTCTCTGTTATACTATACGTAGAATTTGGCATAGTAATTTTTACATAATAATCATATGCTTTTAAGTTTGAAAAACTATAATACCCATTTTCATCTGTAAACACATCTGAAACAGCATTATCATCAACATCTGTAACTATATTTCCTTGGCTATCTGTCAAAGTTAATTTTATATTAGAAGCCTTTGGTTCGTTATCATCCATAATACCATCATTATTTAAATCGTACCAAACAATACCTTCAATCATTCTAGAAACAACTTGTGCAGTTACATCTGAAGTTATAATTGCATTTGTTGTTGCATATACTTGCGTAGATGCACTATTTACATATTTATCTTCACTTTTATTTCCATTTGTCTTAATATATATATCTACTGTTACAAGACCTTGAGAACCAACTTTTCCTTTAAGTGCAAATGCTGTTAAGCTTGACATTATATTTTCACTAGTTGAAAGTGTCCAGTCTTCTCCAAGATTTTGATCTTTAGCTGTTGCCTCTTTAGCTGATTCATCTGATGTATAATATAATTTCAAATTGTCATTTGAAGATAAAACATTACCATTTTCATCTTTTTGTGTAATTACAAGTTTTGTTACTTGCATTGTGCCTGTATAATCTGTTCCTCTTGTATCTCCATTATATGGTAAAATGTCTAATAATTGGAAATCTTCAATAATAGAATCAGTATTATTTTTATATGATACCGTATAATGAATTTCTCCATTTTGCTCAATTACAGGTGTTTTTACTGTCTTATACAATCTATGAGCTGCTAAATCTATTACTTGAACTGTAGTTTGAGCAACTCTAGCTGCTGGTCTTGTTGTACCAATTTTTGTTGTATCAGCATCTATTTCAGCATTTACAGTAATTTGCTCTCCGTTAGAGCTTTCTTCATTTATATGTCCTTTAAAAGTTATTGGCTCAATTGTTTCATTAACTGTGCAATTATATATTGTCCAAGTTAGAGTTGTTGTTCCATCTGGATTTAAAGTTAATTCTGGATCACCATAATTTGAAGATCCTGCAACATAACTCATAGAACTTGGTAATTTTGCTATAGCATCAACTGTTACATCTGATTCTCCAAAATTTACTGTATCAATTGTATTTTTAAGAACTGGTGACATTTTAAATGTAACGTCATATTCATTCTTACTCATATCATAATTAATTTTATTTTCTTGTGTATTTGGATCAATTGCTACAATTGAAATTGATTGTTCTGCTCCAACTACTTGTGCTGTATTTCCCCATGATATACCATTATAATGTGTACCTGTAATTATTGCACCCGCTTCATCAAATTCAGATTTTACATAGTCTCTTTGACTTCTATACACATAATTTGTTGGCCAAACCACATCTGGATTATCTACGGTATAAATACTTCTATCTAATGACTCTGTAAAATATACAGGTATTTGTGTAACACCATATGTCTGATTTATGTTAGCTGTTTGTTTAATAACGAATGGAATTCTTAACATGCTACTTGTTGAATTCATTATTCCTCCAGTTGATTCCATGTATATACCTGTACATGTATATCCATCTGGTATTTCATCTAATGTTTTATATAAAATCATATCATCTAATGTAGCTTTGTTCATCTCTGTCTGAGAACTCCAATTTGTTCCATCTTTTTTAGTTGCATACCATATTTTAAAAGTCATTTCATTTGGTGTAACTTGAAAAGCTGTTCCATCACTTAATACAACTGGATCATAACAGTCTCCATCAAATTTTAATAGGTTATTAATAGATTGTATTTTACATTCTTCATCATTTGACTCATGCTGTGTAAATTGAGGGCATATAGATATTTCTTGACCTCTATACACTCTTGAGTCACCTGCTCCCCAACCACTTGAACAATATGATATCCATAAATTCTTATCTTTTCTTTTAACTAAGTGAATATAGTTACTATATGATCCTGTTTTATATTGCATATATTGTACGTTAGTTGAATCATCATTTGTAGCATTTTGTGTATTTGAAGTTATATTACTTAAAGATGTAGCTTGCATGTTTTCGTCTGTTACATATAGGTAATATGTTCCTGTACTATCATAAGTATCAAAATCTGGAACAAATACTTGGAATTGTATAGATGAGAAACATCCAACATTTGCAGGATAAACTGTTGCAGTATTTGCATTTCCATCTCTTGTTACTCTAGGGAAAATTCCATCAAATTTATAGTCTTTTATAGACAAGTGAATAGTATTATCCTCTTGTGTCATAGTTGGAATACCTGAATCAAATATACAATTATCTCTATTTGAAGTCAAATATCCATTTGGTGTTAAGTTACTACCATTATATACATATCCACTATTTCCTTTATATATTTCTCTTCCTTCAATAAATCCTGCTCCTGCAGTTCCACCAGTACCAGCAATATAATATTGCCATAATATTGGTGTTACTTCATCTGATATATCTTCGTTAGCTCCCTTTACTTTCTTATATAAATTTAATTTAATGTCTGTTAAAAACTCACCTGTTGGATATTCTACACCTTTCATTCCTTTTGATACGCTTGTATTATATAATTGAAAAATTACAACATATCCAAACATTCTACCACCAACTTCTTTTCCGTCTAAAGTTATAGTAGTTCTATTTGCACAACTTCCATTTCTTGCAATTTTTACATTATAATTTGGTGTAGAACTAACAGTTATTTTGTCAAACTTAGCAGTACAATACTCATCTTCTGTATTACCATTTAGCCATGTTTTAAAAACTGGGTCTAAAATAGTACCATTTCTTGCACCTAATACTTTACCAGTAAAAATTAAATTTTGTTTTCCTGGTATAGTTGTATCTGTTGTCTTCATACTATAATAACCAGTTAAAGTCATTCCATCTGAAGACACCTGTGGCTCTTCAATCCAGTTCATTGAATCTAAATCCCATTTAAATGTCTCAGAAGTAAATCCTTCTGGTATTGTTACTTCAAAATATAATTTTCCTCCAGTATATTTTTCTGCATCATTTGTTATCTCCATAGTATTTTCAATAGTCCAAGTCACTTGATCAAATGAACGCACTATAAGATTATTCGCACTTGAATCATTTCCAGCCTCATCATTATCATCCCAAGGACCTGTACCTGTTTTAAGCTGTTTTAATTCAATTGATGTAACAATAGCTGCATCATCTTCAAGCAAATCTGTAGCTTTTACAGTTCCTATATTTAATATAAATGCTAATGATAAAACTATAATTGATAATAGTTTTAATCTTTTCATATAATTCCTCCCATTTTACACTTATCTATATCTTATATTTTACAACTAAGTATAACTTTTTTCATTAATTATTATTTTTTTAATAATTTTGTAATGTTTATAACATCTTGTTAATATTTCTATCTAATATTATTATTTTAACTAAAAAATAGCAATTAAATACGCCTATCATTTATTTTACGTGTATTTTAATTGCTAAAAAATTTTTATTTATTTTTTTTCTATATATTCATATACTTCTTCCCAATTACATACTCTATTATACTCATTACAATTTTTGTTATATGGTGCATCGAAAAGTAATACATTAATATTATTTCTTAATACTTGACTACAATTATTAATACTATCGTCAATAAATAAGTCGATTTTTTCTTCTTTTGCAAGCTCTCCTTTATCATGAATACATTCAAAAAATTTATTATATGGAACTCTTTTTTCTTTTAAATATTCTTCTGTTTGATTTGGTTTAGCATGGCTTCTAGCTGTTATTAAAATTATTTCATGCCCATCATTAATTATCTTTTCCATAATTTTAACCGCGTCTTTTTTTACTTCTATTGTTGGAATTATTTTATAAAAATTATTCCAAATAAATTCTCCCATTGGTGGATAATCTACACCACCATACAATTCGTCATAATTATAGTTTTTCTCTTTTAATGTTTCAAAATCTATGTTTTTTTCTTTAGATATATATTCTAAAACTTTATAATAAGTATCTGTGATAGTATCATCAATATCTATTCCTATTTTCATTATTTTCTCTCCTTTTCTATTTTTATATCAATTAATGATGCAATAAAATTATATCAAGATTTTAACATAAGTATGAAAAAAAAGAAAGTGATTTAAAATCACTTTCTGTGTAATTATTTGACTTCTTTTTCTTCATTGCATATTAATGGTTCAACATGTACTATAACTCTATCAATACTATCAAAATTATTTGCTATGTCATCTTGTAACTTATCTGCAATTTCATGGCTTTTAAATGTTTCTAGTTTTCCATCTACAAAAATAGTAAGTACAGCAATATACTTGTATCCTGTTGGAATTGTGTACATTTCCTGTATTCCTTTTACTTCCTCATAATTATTAACAAAGTCATATATTTTATCTTTTGTTTCATCTTCTAAAGATTTATCCATTAAAACGTTGTAACTTTCAATGAATATTTTTACACCAGTGTAAAAAATCCAAAAAGATATTCCAACACCTACTACACCATCAAACCAATAAATATTAAATCTACTTAAAATAACAGATATTGTTGTGAATGTTGTAACAATACAATCATTTCTATGGTCTTTCATATTTGATTCTAAAAGGATATTGTTGTGTTTCTTCAAAGCACCCTTAGAATATATATATAACGATAATTTTACAACTATAGTTATAATACATACTGCTATCAACCACCATGAAAAGGTAATCTCATTTTTATATACTACTGAACATATAGAATCATATAATATTTTTAAAGCTATTCCCATCATAGATAAACTAATAAATAATGAAAAAATATATTCAGCTTTTCCATGTCCAAAATTATGATCCTCATCACTTGGTTCACTAGCAATTTTATTACCTATTGCAGTCATCAAGGATGCAAATATATCTCCCGCACTATTAGCCGCATCTGCTATCATAGCTTGACTTTTAGATATAAAACCAATTACTGCTTTTATAACTAATAAAAAAATATTACCTATAATTCCTAAAGTTCCTACTCTTTTTGTTATATCAAATCTATCCAATTTTTTTATTCACTCCTATTTTTTATTTATGTAAAAAATACCAGTCAAAGGACTGGTATGTCTAAACATTATGGCAGGGGCACTAGGAATCGAACCCAGCTCTGGAGTTTTGGAGACTCTTATTCTACCGATGAACTATGCCCCTAAGCTAACAATAGTAATTGTAACATTATTTTACTAATTTTTCAAGTATTTTTTAGAAAATTATTTACTTAGTTTTATTAGTTTAAAACCAGTATAGTCACAACCTACCATTTTATAGTCTATATTTCCAATTATTCCTTCTCTTACCATATTATGCCCATAGCCATGTAAATGTCCATAAATACATATTTTTACACCATATTCTTCCATTATTTTTACAAAATTTGAAATAAAAGGTGGAAAATGTAATGCTACAATTATATCCTTTTTCTCTCCTTTTATTAAACATTCTTCTTGTAATTTTTTTCCTTCTTCTAATGAATTCTTAAGTCTTATTTCTTCTCTTGCTATTATTTTCTTATCCTGATCAGAAGTATTATTTTCTGTTTTTCCCCATCCTCTTGTACCACATATTATATAGTCTTCTACCTCAAAGGCTGTATTGTGAATTATTTGAAAGTTTTTAAATCCTTGTTCTTCAAAAAACTTTTGCATTTTTGTTTTAGTTGAAAAATAATAATCATGATTTCCTCTAAGTATTATCTTTTTTCCAGGCAAACTATTAATATACTCAAAATCTCTAATACATTCATTTAATGTCATAGCCCAAGAAATATCCCCTGGGATTATAACAGTATCGTCTTCCTTAACAGTATTTATCCAATTTTGCTTTATTGTTTCTTCATAATTATCCCATACTTTTCCAAATATATTCATTGGTTTATTTACACCAAATGATAAATGTAAATCTGATATTGCATATATTGCCATTATTTTCACCTGACCTTCTTTATATTATTCTTCAATTTTTAAGTTTGCTACTGCATTTAAATCTAATTTATCTTTTATATCATAATATTTTCCTGAAACAAAGTTATAATGTGCTGCACTAGATATCATTGCAGCATTATCTGTACAATATTTTAAATCTGGTACAAAACACTCATATCCTCTTTCTTTTGATGCTTTTTGTAATTTTTCTCTTAATACAAGATTTGCAGAAACTCCTCCAGCAAGAACTACTTTATTTATTTTTAAATCTTTCATTGCAGCCATACAATTTTGCACAAGTTCATCTGTTACAGTCTGTTCAAAAGAACAAGCAAGATCTGCTCTTCTTAAGCTTTCTCCCTCTTTATGTGCAATATTAATTACAGCAGTTTTAATACCGCTAAAACTAAAATCATAATTTTCAAACTTAGTTTTTGGTAAATCATATGTATGTTTTCCTTCTCTTGCAAGCTTACTAACTTCTGGTCCTCCAGGATATGGAAGTCCTAATACTCTTGCGACCTTATCAAAAGCTTCTCCAACTGCATCATCTCTTGTTTTTCCAATAATTTCAAAATCTGTATAATCTTTTACATATATTAGATGTGAATGTCCACCTGAAACAACTAAAGACATGAATGGTGGTTTCAATTCTGGATATGTTAAATAATTTGCAGCAATATGTCCTGCTATATGATGTGTTGGTACAATAGGTATATTTAAAGCATAAGCAAGTGATTTTGCATATGCCACTCCAACAAGTAATGCGCCTATAAGGCCTGGGCCATATGTTACACCTATATAATCTATGTCTTCAAAAGTTAAATTAGCGTTATCTAATGCTTCTTTAACAACAAAGGCAATATTAGTTAAGTGTTTTCTTGAAGCTATCTCAGGAACAACACCTCCAAATTTTTTATGAATCGGTATTTGAGTTGAAACAACATTTGCAAGTACTTTTCTTCCATCCTGAATTATAGCTACTGCTGTTTCATCACAACTACTTTCTATTCCTAAACAAATCATTTTTTCTCCTCTTTCCTATAATGAGATAATCCAGTATAAAAATTTCAAAATCAAATTATATGCTGGATTTATTATATATGAAGCTATATTTGTACAAAAGATAACTAATATTATAATAAATGAGTATCTTTCTAACGTATACATTATCCCCTTTAATTTCTGAGGTAAAAAATACTCTAAAACTTTTGAGCCATCAAGTGGTGGCAATGGTATTAAATTGAATATTCCAAAGATAATGTTAAATTGTATTGTATATAAAAACATAGTAAGAAATATTCCACCTATCGTAGTAGTTGCAACTGTAGTTAAAACTCCTGTCATAATTAATAATTTTAATACTATTGTAAGTAACAAAGCAAGTAATAGATTTGAAACAGGACCTGCAAGTGCTGTAAGCATTGTTCCCCTAGCTCTATTTTTAAAGTTTCTATCGTCTACCATTACAGGCTTACCCCATCCCACACCAAAAAGTGCAATACATAAAAATCCCATTGGGTCAATATGCTTAAATGGATCTAAACTTAACCTTCCTCGTATCTTTTGTGTAATATCTCCTTGCTTATATGCCATCCATGCATGAGCATACTCATGAATAGATAATGAAATTAATAATGCTGGTAATGTATATAAAAAAGCTATTAGCCCCTCTTTTGTAAATATATTTAACAAATAATCATCTCCTATTTAAAACTATATAATATTTTACTATATATAACGTTATTTTGCAAGAAAATTAAGAAATATAAAAGACAGAATCAAATAAAAGATTCTGTCTTCTATATTTCAGTTGGAGCTAAGAAACTTAGCTGTGGTATGTTTCTTAATACTCCAAAAATAATTGTAATGATAAGTAATATAATATAAACAATATTTGTTATCTTTTTTATATTTTTTTTATTTTTGAAACATTTTTCAAAAATAAGAGAAATACAAATTATTGGTATGTCAATAAATATTATTGGGTTATACCTAAAAGCTTGATATATGTCTCCTTTTAATAATGATAAAACCATTCTTGTAATTCCACAACCAGGACAATATAATCCTGTTATTTCATTAAATATACATGGTATAGCAATACCATACTTCAAATATAGTATTGCCATAACCATAATCAAAATTATACAAAAAATATAATCTCGCTTTTTCATAAACTTAAATTAAGCAGCTGTCTTTTTAGCTAAAGTATTTAATTCACTTTGCATAATGCAGTAGTTAACAATTCCAAGTCCAAATAATCCTAAGATTAAATATAGTATTGAATTATCACTTGCATTAATTCCAGCTTTTTCATTAGCTTGTTGTAAAGTTTTTCCCATTTTATAATACCAGTAGAATCCATAAATACCACAAGTGATAAGTGTGAATAAGAAAGCCTTTCCACCGCTAAATTCTGGAGTATCTGCACATTTTGCTGCATCATTTGTTAGACAAATGAACCAGTAAATTCCATAGATACCACATGTGATAATAGATAATAATACTGCCACTACAATATTTCTTTCTTGTACCATAACTTATACCTCCTATACATTACAATAAAATAATATACTATAATGCTATTTTTTGCAACTAAAAAATGACATTTTATTTACTTTTGTTATTTTTTATTGCTTTTACGAAATCTTTAAATAATGGATGTGAAGTATTGGGTCTAGATTTCAACTCAGGATGAAATTGTACACCTACAGCCCAAGGATTGTTTTCTATTTCGACGATTTCCACTAATCTATTGTCTGGAGAAACCCCTGCAATCTTTAATCCATTATCTTGTGCTAATTTTCTATATTCATTATTAAATTCATATCTGTGACGATGTCTTTCGTAAATTAAGTTTTCGTTATATGCTTTATATGCCTTCGTACCAATATCTAATGCACAAGGATATTTTCCAAGTCTCATTGTCCCCCCCTTTTGAGATACATTAACTTGATCTTCCATTATATTTATTACAGGATTTTTAGTATTATTATCAAACTCTAGACTATTTGCATCTTTTAGATTTAATACATTTCTAAAATATTCTATAACCATAAGTTGCATTCCAAGACATATTCCAAAGATAGGAATGCTCTTTTCTCTTGCATATTTTATTCCTTCAATTATTCCCTCAATACCTCTATTTCCAAATCCCCCTGGTACAATTATGCCATCTACTCCTTTTAATAACTTATCTGCAGATGTTTTTTCTATTTCTTCTGAATCTACCCATCTAATTTTTACATTTACATTATTTTTCACTCCAGCATGATTTAAAGCCTCATAAATAGAAATATAAGCATCATGCAAAGACACATACTTTCCTATAAGTCCAATTTCTATTGTTTCTTTTATATTTTGAGGTTTCTCACATTGCTTATGCCACTCCATTAAATCATTTTTAGTTTCTTTAAGCCCAAACTTATTCATTATTATTTGTGCTACATTTTGTTTTTCAAACATAAGAGGTACATCATATATAGAATCAACATCTAAATTTTCAATTACGTTTTCTGGTGCAATGTTACAAAATAATGATATTTTTTCTTTTAACTCTTTTGGTATTTCAAAACTAGTTCTTGCTACAATTAAATCTGGTATAATTCCCATACCCATTAACTCTTTGCAACTGTGTTGTGTTGGCTTAGTTTTTAGTTCTTCAGATTTAGGTAAAAAAGGAATAAGTGTCACATGTACAAATAATACATTATCTTTTCCTTTTTCTGTTCTAACCTGTCTTATCGCTTCAAGAAATGGTTGAGATTCAATATCTCCAACTGTTCCTCCAATTTCTGTAATTACAACTTCTGCATTAGATATTTCACCTGTCTTATATACAGTTTCTTTTATTTCATTAGTAATATGTGGTATTACTTGAACTGTCTTTCCAAGATAATCTCCATTTCTTTCTTTATTTAGAACCTGCATATATATTCTTCCTGTTGTAATATTAGAGTATCTGTTTAGACTCTCATCTATAAATCTCTCATAATGACCAAGATCCAGGTCACATTCTAGCCCATCATCTGTGACGAAAACTTCGCCATGTTGACAAGGGTTCATGGTACCTGGATCTATATTTAAATATGGGTCAAATTTTTGGATAGTGACAGCTATCCCTCTTGATTTTAATAATCTTCCTATTGATGCAGCACTTATTCCTTTTCCAAGTCCAGATACTACACCACCTGTAACAAAAATATACTTTCTTTCCATGCCTTTTTTTCTCCTTCTCTTAATATTATTTCATTATATCATACCAATCTTTTTTTTCAATACGAATGATCAAATTTAATATAATTTTTATAATTACGTAGAATTTTGTCATATCTTCTATTTGCTTGACTTTATTTTTTATTTAAAGTACAATATACTTATATATAGGAGAAAATTATGAAAAATTATTATGATGTATTAGAAGTTAGTAGAAAAGCTTCAAAAGATACTATAAATAAGATATTTAAAATACATATGAAAGCTAACCACCCTGATTTATTCCAAGGTGAAGAAAAAATTAAAGCAGAAGAAAAATCTAAAGAATTAACCGAGGCATACAATGTACTTTCCGATGACAATGAAAGAGCAAAATATGATGCCGAACTTGAAGTTGAAGAAAGCTCACAAACTAATCCTCAAATTGAAAGTATAATTCAAGAAAATGAATATTTAAAACAAGTAATTGCAAAAAAAGATGAATATATAAGTAGGCTTACTGGTATGAATTTTGAAAATTCAAATAATCCATATAATAATGTAAACTATAATAATCCATATAATCAACAATATAATCCTAATTATAATAATGGCGGATATGGTGGTTTTAATGGCTTTACTCCTCCTCAACCTCAAAATCCATATGAAGGAATGAGTATAGAAGAATTAAAACAACTAAAAAAAGAAGAAACAAAACAATATTACAAAAACATGTTTAAAGAAATAGGCGTAAAAGCAATAATTCTAGCTCTTCTATTGCTTGTTTTATTATTTAGCCTAATGTCTTCATTTAAAGACTTAGCAGCTTTATTTGGTGGTAAATAAAGAAGCACTTCAATAGCGAAGTGCTTCTTTACTATTTTAATAACTCACAAGATTTCTCTTTCAAGTTTGAAATTATTTTTTTAGGTTTTTCATAATCCACTTTTCTAGGTAAAATTGTTTCAGAATCATTTACAATTCTACTTTGTACTTTTAATTCATTTATTAATTCTATTTGTTCTTCTTTTGAAGTAAAAATATGTAAATCTTTATCAAATAAAACAGATAATTTTATTCCATCATTACAAGAAGTAATTACTTCTTGAGCCTCAAAAATCAAATTTGCAAGCTCTATTGGATTTACATTTTTTAGTCTTTTTCCATTATAAAAAAGTTCTTCTGTTTTTTCTGAAACAATATAATTTTTACAGTTATTTTTCTGAGATATTATTGAGGCATATTTCAACATATCTTTTGTAACATAATCACTATATATTAAATTATATTCTTGAGATAACTTAATACTACTTTTATCTAATATTATATCGCTCCATTCTTCCTTTGAATGTAAAAAGATTGGATCAACCACCTTTGGGATATCATCATTTTTTATATCGTATATTGAAGAAATAGTAGAAAAATTTTTACTTAATTCTTTCATTTCTGAGTTATCTAAATCTTTTACTCCATATGCAATATTATCTTTTCCATTTAGTTTAAGTGTTAATTCATTATAACTTCCATTAATAATAATATATCTATCTACAAGTGGCTGATTATCTTCAATTTGCTCTAAGCTATTATATCTATTGACAGTAAGTATTGTATTATTATATAAAAAATTATATAACATTATATTCTTTTTATTTCTTTTTTTATTTAATAAATTATAATCTATTATTTGTACTTGATTTTCTTGTTTTCTTAAATATTCATACATTGAATATGCTTGAAAAACAGAATCATAACTTAATTTTTGATTACATACTAAAATTGCTATCTCCATATTCATTCCTCTTTCAAGACATATTTTATCATTATTTAAAGTTTTGTCAAGAAATTACAAGCAATATAAAACGTTTTCTGTTTTTTCGTCAATAATGATTTACTAATTGTTTCTTTTTAATTTTATTGTACTAATAACTAGTATTAAATTAATAATAAATTCAAACATAATTAAAATGAACATTCCTCTTAAATATATATTACTTAACCATCCTCCAGTAAGTCTTTGATCTATAAAATTAAGCAGTAATTTTATTATAATAAATGTTATTATTGTAACTATCATTGTAATTATGTTACTTATTGCAATTGCTTTTAATGCCTTATTTTTTTCTTCTACTACTAAAGCTATTATAGCTATAATACATATTATTATCATAAATATTCTAAACCAAATATTAGTTAATATACTATATAACTTTAAAATAATAATATAAGAATTTCCAAACGAATAAATTAAACTTTCTTCCAAATCTTTCTCAATTCTTACAATATTTTTGTTCAAATATTCTTTAGTAGTATCTGCTTTTTCACTATAAAATTTTTCAGGCATATTCTCTAAAATTAATGAGTCTACTTCCTTAGATATATCAAATTTTATATCATCACTATTTCCTACATTTTCCACTATAACTCGTATAAACTTTGAAGTTATTCTATCTGTATATTTGCTTGCTCTAACATTATCCTCTATCTTTCCTAATTCTTCTATATCCACATCATATACAATTTCATCTAAGAAATATCCAGATATTTTTTTAGATAATATTTCTTGAGAAAAAGTCTTTACAACTATATTTTCACCTATGAAGCTCATTGTTACTAATATTAAACTTATTGTTAGTAAAATGCTAAATATTATTTTAGTACATTTTTTCATACAAATTCTCCTCTATATTTTAATTTTTACTTTTAAATTATATCTTTTTAATATGACCTAAAATTCTTTTCTAATATATTAACATACTAAAACATAAAAATAAACTAGAATATTAATACTTAATTATATTCAATAGCAAAAAAGGTACATATAATGCACCTTTTTCTCCACAATTTACTTTTATTCAACTATTGTAGTTCCTGCTTTATAACGTTCAAAATTTAGCTTACTATTTTTCACATTTAACTTATATTGTTGAATTCTTTTTGAATTTTTTACACCACTTCCATTAACTTCAATTGCTATAACTTCTGTATCTTTTGAATACTTAGTATATAATGTATATGTACTTTGTGCTCCTTCTACATTTTTTTCAACTTCTTGTAATTTAGTAACATTTTCTTCTGAAAATCTCTCATCTGTTAAAATATTTTTTAAGGCTGTTTCATCTAAAACTATATTTACATCTTGAGTATTTAAATTACTAAACATGTCTTTATATATTTCTTTTAATGTTTCTACTTGTACCTTTTCATCTTTTATGCAATTATTTATACTATTTTTATTTACAAAAAATACTGCTATCACTGCTAAAAGAACAACAACACATAAAACAATTAACATTACTATATTTTTATTTAATTTCATATATATCCCTCCTAACTATATGTAAGCATATAAAAATAAAGTAGATGTTAAAAAATATTTATTATACATTAAAAGACGTTGAGTTAAACCTCAATTTTTTAAAAAATCATATAAAAAAATAATGAGATATGCTATAAAACATATCTCACATGCCACCACTGACAATCGACATATGAGTTAAAAATTTCCAATACTCATATATCTACTTATATTATAACATAATATTACTAATCTTAAATAGTAATATTAAAGTAATTATTTTTTATTTACATATTAGTTTGTAAAACCAGTTGATTCTCCAATGTATTTTTTTAATATTTCTTTTATTTTTTGATATACGTTATTATCCGCATCACAAAAAGAATATACTTTATTGAACATTCTTACTTGAACTGGATGTACAATTACTTTTACTACATCGTTAGTTTTTTTATTTACAAGGTCTATTCTATACGCTCCTCCAATCCACAAGTCTGTTGTTCTTTTAACTTTAGCTGTAGATAACATCTCCAAAATTTCATTTACATCGTCTGAATTACCTATTTCAACTCTTTGATCATCATTACCTACAATGTAGACACTCATATCTGAAATATTTTTTACAACATTTCTAAATTTACTTTCTGTAGTAAGTTTAAATCCAATTACAAATCTCCATAAAAGAAATAGTGCTACAATTACGATGAAAATAGCTATTGTAATTATAATGCTTTTTTTATTCATATATATACCTCCACTAATATATAAATATTATATATTATTCTATGTTCATTAGCAATATTACTTTATATAATTATTTATAAAAAAGAATATCTTATTCTAAGATATTCTTTTAATTTAAATATACTAATATGTTATATTATAGCTTCTCATTTGTAAATTTGCACCATCAAAATTAATCCATCCATAATTAGCGCCTTCTTTATTTGTTATAACATATAATTGCTTTATACCATCGATTATTCTATACCCTACTACCATATAAACATGATCACCAGTATCAGCTAATACTGGATATCCCAACTTTATATCTCTTGTAACATCAGACCACAAATCTAACAAGTAGTCAGTTGTTTCAGCCTTATACCCAGCTCTTTTAGCATAGGTTTCTATTGCATTAAATAGCTTATATACTCTTGTTCCTTCCGAAGGATTATAATTAATTAAAGACGCTATATCGTCATACATAGCCTGTGTTATATCTCCGCTATATAAATTAAATCCTAGTCTTTTAAAGTATGATAATACATTTGCTACAAAATTAATTCCACAATTATTTCCATATTGAAATTGTGAGAACTCTGTTGGATTATATACTCTAAAATTATCATAATAAAGCAAAAAATATTGCGACGTTATATTACTTGTAGGCAAAGCACTATTTTTTAAATTGACACTTCTATCAATTTCATTTACAAGAAATGTTTCTTGCTTTTCATTCTCTGTTGCAGCATAAACATTTGATGTAATAATAACAGAGCATAATGTAATAACAATAAGTGATAAAGATAAAATTTTTTTACTCATAAGCATTTCCTCCTTAAAATTATTAAATTTTTTGTAAGTCTTATGATGATAATAAAATCGGTGTAAGAAACTCCACCTCCCTTCTAGATTATTATTAAAAATCTAGCAACGTTCTCTTGATGTGTCAATATTACATCATTCATCTCTATTATATGTCAACTTTTATTCAGTTTTTAACTTATATTTAAGTGTTTCAGTCTTTTCAAAAGCATGAAAACATCTCTGATTAAAAATCAGAGTTTTCTTTACCTTTTAACGTTAATTATGCATGTTTTTTTCTAGATAATATAATTTATATCTAACCTTATTTCTCTATAATATTTTATAATTTTTAATTAAATTTCATTCTTATTCTCTTACATTATTAATCCTAAATTATCCAATATTTAGAGTCTCTCTATAATATAGACGACAAAAGCAGTAGTTTTGTCACACTTTTTGTCAAATTTCTTCAAAAAATTCTATTTTTTTTCAATTTATATGCTTTAAGTAATTTTTATTTTTAAAACTTTTATATTCAAAAAAACAAATTTTATAATATAGTTGATATATATTATATCTTCTTATTTTTATTTAAATTTGAAAATTAACTACAAAAAAGCATTACATCTTACTGTAACGCTTCTTTTATGTTATAAAATTATACAAATTAATCCTCCACTACCTTCATTTATTATTTTTTGTAAAGTTTCTTGAAGTTTCATTTGAGCTTCATCTGGCATTCTGTATAATTTATTGTGTAATCCCTCATTTACTAACTCATGTAAAGATTTTCCAAATATATTTGATTCCCATATTTTCTTTGGATCTGTTTCAAATTCTGAAAGTAAGTACTTCACTAAGTCCTCTGATTGTTTTTCACTACCTACAATAGGTGATACTTCTGTTTCAATATCTGCTCTAATCATATGAATACTTGGTGCGCTTGCTTTAAGTTTGACACCATATTTATTTCCTTGTTTAACTATTTCTGGTTCTTCAAGTTTTAATTCATCCATTGTTGGAGTAATTATTCCATACCCCTTTATTCTCACCTCTTCCATAGCCATTGCTATTTTATCATATTCAGATTTAGTTTCTGCAAAATTTCTAAGTAATGAGAATATATCTGCATCTGACTTAACATCGAAATTAGATTCTTCACTTAATACTCTATAAAATATTTCTGGTGTAATATCCATTTCAACTTTAACATTACCAGATTCCATATTTGCATCTTTAACATATACTTTTTTAAATATATCGTTTTCATTTATTTTATCTAGCATCTGATTTATTTCTCGAATAGAATATTCCTTATCTAGAAAATCTTTTACTACTCCAATAATATCTTGCTTTAACCAGTGATTTAAATTTAATACGCTAAACCATTCAGGCAGGTCAAACCCTATCTCTGTTACCGGGAATTCTTCAAGTACACGTTCAAATATATTTGAAAAATCTTCTTCTTTCATATTTTCAATATCCATACTAATAACTCTAGAATTATATTTTTCACTTAATTCTTTTTCTAAGTTTTTAGCCTCTTTACCATTAGGATCTGTTGAATTTAATATAACTATATATGGCTTATTTATCTGTTTTAGTTCTCGTATTACACGTTCTTCTGCCTCAACATAGCTTTTTCTGTCTATATCTGTAATTGATCCATCTGTAGTTACAACAATTCCTATTGTAGAATGATCAGTAATTACTTTTTTTGTTCCAATTTCTGCAGCTCTTGAAAAAGGAATACTCTCTTCAGACCATGGAGTTTTTACCATACGAGGCATATCATCCTCCATATGTCCCACAGCTCCATCAACTAAATATCCAACACAATCAACAAGCCTTGTTTTAAATCTGACATTATTGTCCAAACATATTTCTACTGATTCATTGGGAATAAACTTGGGCTCTGTTGTCATTATTGTTTTACCAGATGCGCTTTGTGGAAGTTCATCTAATGCACGATCTTTTTTATATTCATTCTGAATATTTGGTATAACAAAGCTCTGCATAAAGTTTTTGATAAATGTTGACTTACCAGTCCTTACAGGTCCAACTACACCAATATATATGTCTCCATTTGTTCTTTTTGATATATCTTTATATATTTCAATATCCTTCATTTTCTACCTCCAAGTAAACTTAATACAAATATATTCTACTATGCTACTTTTATGATAAAAAACAAAATAATTTATATTACTTTTAAAAAGGAAGCTAAATATACTAGCTTCCTTTTTTACTTATATTATTAATTTAAGATATCCTATAATGACCAACTATATCATTTCTATATTCTAAGAAGTCTTCTTCATAATTTAATTGATATGGATTTGCATGATGAATCACATATGGAATTCCCTTACTATTTCTTTTATCTGAAACTATACCTATATGTTTTTCAAAAACAATGATATCTCCACCTTGCCACTTATCTATATCATAAATATCTGTAGTCAAAGATATGGTATTATTGTCTAAATATACTTTTAAATTCTTAACTCTTCTAAAATCTATATTTTTATCTATATTTTCTATATTATAATTTTGAGGATTGGCCATTATATCTTCATTTACAAGTTCCATGAGATTATATCCTGCGCCTAAACATCCAAATGCAATTACATCTGTACAAACACCATACTCATCATTTGGATACCCTGTATTATAATATTGACTTTTATATTTAGGATTTTTTGAAATGTATTCCCTTACATTATTAAGTATATCTGTTTGGTCGTCTATTCCATCTCCATCTTTGTCTATAGTACTTATATATTTTTCTATATCAAAATCTTCATTTGAATAATAATTTTTAAAATCTTTTATATAAAAAATACTAATATATGCTGATACTAAAAAAATTAATATTGTAATTATCGCTCCTATTATTATTCCTTTTTTCATAATAAACCTCTATGTTAAAAATCTTTTAACTCAATAAAATTTATTCCGTCTTCACTAGCTATTCCACCATATAATTTATGATTATTTTTGCCTTTTCTAATATAATGTTCTACTACATACTTTGCAGTAAATGGCATTTCAAGTGTTGACATTTCATCATAGCTAAACCATTTTAATTTTCCCTCTATACTTTTCAATTCTCGTTTTTTATCATTTAATTTTGCAAAGAAATAATAATTTTGTCTTATTTCACCATTTTTATATTTTAAAGTAATATATCTTAACTCTAAATTTGAAATGTCTTTTATTGTAAGGCCTGTTTCTTCATTTAGTTCTCTTAATACACATTTTTTAGCATCATTTAATTCTTCTTTTTCAAAATGTCCTCCAGCTGTTCCAGTATACGAGTCATTAATTACCTTTGAACCAATTCTGTATAGCAATAGCATTCTATTGTTATCATCATACAAATATACTGATGTCATATTTCTTAACTTACCATCCATTACTTTTTTTCTCCTTATAATTATACAATGATTATATCATATATAAAATAAAATAGTAAAGAATATAATTCTTTACTATTTTATTATTTTTCCTCCACCAGCAAGTATATCTCCAATATAAAACGCAATAGCTTGTCCAGGTGTAACTGCTCTTACCTTTTCTTTAAATTTTACTGTTAACGTATTATCTTCATTTATATGAATTATAGCTGGTTTGGCAGGAGCTGAATATCTTATTTTAGCATCTACTTCTAGTCCTTCTGTAAATTTTTCAAAAAGAATACTATTTATATCTTCAACAAGAACTGTATCTGTATAAAGTTCTTCTTCCTTTCCTACAATTAACTGATTTTTTTCTTTATTAAGTTCAACTACATAAAGTGGGGTACTACTTGAAATTCCCATTCCTCTTCTTTGACCAATTGTATATCTATGTAATCCTTGATGTTTTCCAAGAATAGTACCTTTTGTATCAACAATTTTACCATGTTTCATTCCTTGAATATTATGTTTTTCAAGAAAATTAACATAGTCATTATCTGTAATAAAGCAAATTTCTTGGCTCTCTGGTTTTTCTGCTACTGGAAGCTCATGTTCTTTAGCTATTTTTCTAATTTCATCTTTTGACTCAAAATCTGAAAGAGGAAATATTACATGTTCAACTAATTCACTTGGTATATTATATAATACATAAGTTTGATCTTTTTTAGCTGCTTTAGACTTTCTTATTACATATTTTCCATATTCTTCGCTATACTCTACTTTTGCGTAATGTCCTGTTGCAATATAATCTATATTAAGTTTTTTTGCAAGTTCATACATTGCTCCAAACTTTAAGTATCTATTACAATCTATACAAGGATTAGGAGTTCTACAATTTTGATATTCATTTATGAACTTATCTATTACTTGCTCTTTAAATTCTTTTTCAAAATTAATTGTGTAATGAGGTATTCCTAACTTATCACAAACTCTTTTAGCATCAGATGTAGCAGATAGTCCACAACAAGCCTCTGTTCTTTCATCTTCACCGCTAAACAACTTCATTGTTACGCCATATACTTTATAGCCTTGTTCTTGTAATAATACTGCACTTACTGAGCTATCTACTCCACCACTCATTCCTAATAGTACACTTTTCATTTCTTTCCTCCAAACTATATTTTTCTTTGTCTTTTCACAATTTCTATTAAATTCTCAACTAAATAATCTATTTCTTCCTTAGTATTATATTTTCCTATAGATACTCTAATTGATGATTTAGCTACCTCTTCTTTTACGCCTAATGCAATAAGTACATGAGAAGCATCTATTGAACCAGATGTACAAGCACTTCCACTTGATACACAAATTCCTATCATATCTAAATTTAATAGTAAATCTTGTCCATTTACACCAATAAAAGAAATATTGCTATTTCCTGGTAATCTATTTTTTTCGTCTCCATTTATTATGATATTATCTATATTTTGCTTTATTTTTTCTTCGTAATAATTTCTTAAATATAATATTTTTTCTCTATGTTCTTTCAATTCATTATATGATATTTCAAGAGCTTTAGAAAGACCAACAATATTCGCTACATTTTCTGTTCCAGCTCTTTTATTTCTTTCCTGATGTCCTCCAGCAATGAACTTGTTAAATTTAACATTTTTTCTTACATATAACACGCCTATTCCCTTAGGTCCATAAAATTTATGTCCAGATAAAGAAAGACTATCTATATTTTGCGCTTGTACATCTATATCTAGATTTCCCATAGCTTGTACAGCATCTGTATGGAAATACACATTATTTTCTCTTGCTATTCTTCCAATTTCAAATATATCTTGTATAGTTCCTATTTCATTATTAGCATACATTATACTAATTAATATAGTATCTTTTCTAATTGCTTTTTTTAATTCTTCTATATTGACTTTTCCTTTACTATCAACATCTAAATATGTTACTTCAAAGCCTTCTTTTTCTAGTTCTTTACATGTATCAAGAACTGCTAAATGTTCTATTTTAGATGTAATAATATGGTTTCCTTTTTTTCTATTTGCTCTTGCTATTCCTTTTATTGCAGTATTATCTGATTCACTTCCACCTGAAGTAAAATATATTTCATCAGGTCTACAATTTAAAATAATTGCTACTTTTTCTCTTGAGTCTTCTATAGCCTTTTTGCTTTTTCTCCCCAAACTGTAAAGACTAGATGCATTTCCATAATCTTCTTTCAAATATGGTAACATTTCTTCTAATACTCTCTCATCCATTTTTGTGGTAGCACTATTGTCTAAATATACATTTTCCATTATATTTACTTATTATCTCCTTTTTTATATTAAGTCTGCAAGTGTCTTACTATCCACATAATCTTCTATAGCTTTATCTAATCCTTGCCAAAAAGATAATGTTGCACACTTACTCTTTTTAGGACAGCTATTAACACGTCCTGTAGATAAACAATCTATTGGAGAAAGATTTCCCTCTGTTGCTCTTAAAATATCTCCAATTATATATTCTTCTGGCTTTCTTGCAAGTTTATATCCACCATTATTTCCTCTAGTGCTAAGTACTAAGTTATTTTTATTTAAAGCAGATATAATTTGTTCTAAATACTTATTTGATATTTCAAGTCTCTTAGAAATTTCAGTTAATGATATATACTTGTCCTCACTTGAATTTTTCGCTAAATCAACCATTATATTTAATGCATATCTTCCTTTTGTAGAAATTCTCATTTAATCTTCTCCTTTTTTATTTTTTTCTAATAAGTCTTCCATTGTATGCCAAGCAAGAAGAGCACATTTAACTCTTGCAGGCATATTTGAAATATTCCTAAAAGCAATTGCATCTTCTAACTTTTCTAATTCTTCTTCATCTTTAATTTCTCTTTTTATCATATCAATAAATATCTTTATTATTTCTCTTGCCTGTTCTATAGTTTTTCCTTTTAAAACATCAATCATAACAGAAGTAGAACTCTGAGAAATTGCACAACCATGTCCAGTAAAAGCCATATCTTCAATTAAATTGCCATTAAGTTTAACTTCAAGTTTTATTTCATCACCACAATTTGGATTATGTCCCATTTCACAAAAATCACATGAATCTAGCTCTTTTTTGTTATATGAGTTCATGCTATGTTCCATTATAATGTCATTATATAGTTCTTCTAAATTATCCACTAAAAAACAATCCTTTCTTAATTAATTTTTAATATATTTTTCAAACATTTTATATGCTTTTTTTATAGCCTCTACTAGTCTATTTACATCTTCTCTAGTATTATATAAATAAAAGCTTGCTCTACATGTTGAATCAATACCTAAATATCTCATTAATGGTTGTGCACAATGATTTCCACTTCTTACACAAACACCTTGTGAATCCAATATACTCGCAACATCATGTGGATGTACGCCTTTAATATTAAATGATATTACTGATGAATGATTCTCAATATTTGGAGTTAAATATAATTTAACATATTCTAATTTTTTTAGTTTATCAAGAGCATACTCTACTAATTCTTTTTCATGCTCTTCTATGTTTTTATATCCAACTTTCTCAATATAATCTATAGCAGCTCCAAGACCTACTACCCCACCAACATTTTGTGTTCCTGCTTCAAATTTATTTGGTAACGGTGCAAAAGTTGTATCTTGTTCATATACATACTCTATCATATCTCCACCCATTAAAAACGGAGTCATATTTTCTAGTATTTCTTTTTTTCCATATAATACACCAATACCAAGTGGAGCAAGCATTTTATGTCCTGAAAATACAACAAAATCTGCATCTAATTCTTGCACATCAACTTTCATATGTGGAATACTTTGTGATGCATCAAGAACAACAATTGCTCCCTTTTTATGTGCATATTCTATAATTTCTTTTACATTATTAATAGTTCCTGTAACGTTAGATACATGTGTTATACCAACAATCTTCGTTCTATCTGTTATTTTATTTTTTATTTCCTCATCTGTTAGTTCAAAGTCGTCGTTAATATACATATATTTTAATTTACTTTTTGTTTTCTTTGTTACAAATTGCCATGGAACTAAATTTGAATGATGTTCCATAATACTTAAAACTACTTCATCATTTTCATTTAAATTTTCTAATCCATAAGAATATGCAATTAAGTTTAAAGATTCACTTGCATTTTTAGTAAATATAACTTGTGAAGAAGTTTTAGCATTAATAAACATAGCAACTTTTTCTCTAGTTTCTTCATATACTCTAGTTGCTTCAATACTCAAGCTATATGCACCTCTATGTGGATTTGCATTTTGAGATTTATAATAAGTTTCTATTTTCTCTAAAACTTCTCTGGGTTTTTGAGTAGTAGCTCCACTATCTAAGTATGCTATGTTATTGTTCATTAATATTGGAAAATCTTTTTTTATATCATTTATATTCATTAATCTATCCATCCTTTTTTATATTTTTTCACAAAATTTATTCTTAAGTCTGTTTATTTCTTCTTTTAATATGTCACAACTTAAAAGATAATTTTCAAAACTTCCATACTGTTTATATAGTATTTTTATAAATGTATCCATATAATTTGCATCTGATTTTTGTAAATTGTCATCATATCCTTTCATTATCTCTTCATCTTTCATATACGTACTAGTAACTTGATAATTTGCAATAATGTCTAGTTGATTTACATTACAAATACCTAATATTAAAGCTGCAATTACGCCTGTTCTATCTTTTCCCGCACTACAATGAAATAATACTCCACCTTCTGAATTTATCAATACTTTAAATATTTTTTTAATTTTTTCTTTATTTTTAAGCAAATAACTATATCCTATACCATAATTAAACTCTTTAGTTTGAGAATTTTCTTTAACATATTGTTCAATTTCTATATTAGAAAGAGGTATATAATGTAAATTAAAATAATCTTTATTTATATTGTCATCACTAATAAAAGAAGATTGTATGTTAGTATTTCCTCTTAAATCTATTATATCTGTAATATTATATTTTCTTAAGAATTCATTATCTTCATATGTTAATTCCGTAAGTCTATTACTTCTTACAAAAACATTAAATTTAGTGACTTTTCCATCTTTTGTGCAATATCCTCCAAGATCTCTAGTGTTTATTGCACCTTTAAGTGGTAATCTAATACACTGCATAGATTTACTTCCTCCATTTTTATCCTAATCTATTATCTAATTCTTCTAAGACAAATTTCTTAACTTCCTCATCTTTTATTCTTTCTATTATTTTGTTAAATCTTGCTCTTACAATTAATTTTATTGCTTCATTTTCAGAAAATCCTCTACTCATAATATAGAATAATGACTTTTCATCTACTTTTCCAGAGGCAGTTGAATGATTTCCTTCCACATCAGATTCTGTACATAGTAACATAGGTAAAGCTAAAGATTTAGCTGTTGGAGAAAGTAACATGCAAAATTCATTCTCATCTCCCTTTGCTCCCTTACATCCTTTTTTAAAGTCTATTGTTCCTTTAAAATTCTTTTTTGATGTATCTTTAAGCGTTCCTTGAACGTCAATATCTATACTTGTATTTTCTCCTTTAAGATGTGCTATATAATTAATATCTTTTACTTGATTATCTATACCTAAATATATAGTCTTTAAATCGTTTTTAGCATTTTCTCCAATTATATCTGAATAATAGTTTGAAACACTATATTTTCCACCTAAATCTATAATTGTATATCTAACATTTGAATTACTATATATTTTATTTTCTATTGAATCAAAATTATATGTATTGTTATTTAATAGATTAATTATTTCTATGTTTACTTTTACATTTTCATTTGCAAATAATCTAATAATACCATTATGAAAACATTCTTCATTAGTATTTGACTTATACATAATTGTCACATTTACATCATGATTTGCAACTATTTCTAAATTATTAATTAGTGTTTTATTTTCACTATCTAATGTATAAATAATCTTAACATCTTTTTTATTTTTATTTGTTACTATTTTTAGTGTATTATTTGCATAGTTTTCCACATTATTCTCTAAAAAACTACCATTTCCATATGTAAGAGGAATTTTTGAAACATCTTCGCTAACTAATACGTCTTCTGAAATGACATTTACTTTTTTAAATTCAACGCTTTCTTCTGGTATATTAATATTATCTAATTTTATATTATTTATTCTAAAGTTTCTTGATGTTCTTACAGGAGTTTCATTTACTTTTATTTCCATTATCCAATACTCCCTTCTAACTCTATATTAATTAAGTTGTTCATCTCAACAGCATATTCAACAGGTAATTCTTTTGAAACGGGGTAAGCAAATCCTCTAACAATCATAGCTTTTGCATCCTCTTCAGACAATCCTCTTGACATTAAATAAAATATTTCTTTGTCACTAATTTTTCCTATCTTTGCTTCATGTGAGAATTCAACCTCATCAGTTTGTATATCATTAACAGGAATAGTATCGGAACGAGAAATATCGTCTAACATTAAAGATTCACAACTTACGCTGCATTTAGCTCCTTTTGCATTAGAGGCTACTCTAACTAAAGCTCTATATGTACATGCTCCACCATTTTTAGATATTGATTTTGAATTAACAACAGATGAAGTATTTGGTGCGTTATGTATAACTTTAAATCCAGTATCTAAATCTTGTCCTTCACCAGCAAATGTAATACCTGTATACTCAGTTTTTGCTCCTTCACCATTTAAGATACTCATTGGATATAGCATAGAAACTTTTGATCCAAAAGAGCCTGTTACCCAATCAATTTGAGCATTCTTTCCTACTATTGCTTTTTTTGTATTTAAGTTCATCATATTTTTTGACCAATTTTCAATTGTTGAATATCTTAAGTATGCATCATCTTTTACATATAACTCTACACATCCAGCATGTAAATTTACTTTATTATACTTAGGTGCACTACATCCCTCTATAAAATGAAGTTTTGCTCCTTTTTCTACTATAATTAAAGTATGTTCAAACTGACCTGACTCTGGAGAGTTAAGTCTAAAATATGATTGTAATGGAACATCTAATTTAACATTTTCTGGAACATATACAAAAGAACCTCCTGACCAAACAGCAGCATGTAATGCCACGAATTTATGGTCATTAATTGGAACACATTTCATAAAATGTTCCTTTACAATTTCAGGATATTCTCTTACAGCAGTTTCCATATCTGTATAAATTACCCCTTGTTTTATTAAATCTTCTTTTATACTATGATATACTACTTCTGAATCATATTGTGCTCCAACTCCAGCTAAAGACTTTTTTTCAGCTTCAGGAATACCTAATCTATCAAAAGTATTTTTAATATCTTCTGGTACATCATCCCATGAAGTATTTAAATTTGTTTTAGGCTTAACATAGGTAGCTATTTCATCCATTTTTAATTCTGACAAATCTGGTCCCCAAGTTGGAAGCTCTAATTTGTTATACATATCTAAAGCTTTTAATCTAATTTCTAACATCCAATCAGGCTCATTTTTCTTTTTAGATATTTCTTCAACAATTTCTCTGCTTAAGCCTTTTTGCATTTTAAACTCATAATTGTCTTTATCTTTTATATCATAGATATTTCTATTTATATCATCTACATTTGTTTTTGATGCCATTACTATTCCTCTACTTTCTTATATTTTTCGTATCCTTCTTTTTCAATTTCTTCTGCTAATTTTTCAGTACCAGTTTTAACAATTTTTCCATCAACAAGAATATGTACATAGTCTACTTTTAAATTTTCTAATATACGATTATTGTGTGTAATAATAAGTACAGCATTTTCATCATTTTTATACATATTTATACCTTTTGAAACTATTCTAATTGCATCAACATCTAGTCCTGAATCTGTTTCATCAAGAATTGCAAGTTTAGGTTCTAATACCAACATTTGTAGTATTTCATTTTTCTTCTTCTCTCCTCCTGAAAAACCAACATTTAGGTTTCTTTCTATTAACTTTGGATTCATATTTAATTCATCTATATATTTTTTTAGCATAAATCTAAATTTAAATGATTTTACAGGTTCATCTGAAACTTTATTTTTTGCATATTTTAAGAAATTTAATGTAGATATACCAGGAATTTCTTCTGGTGATTGAAATGACATAAATATACCTTTTTTAGCAATTTCATTTGTTTTTAGTTCATTTATATTTTCTCCATCAAATTCAATTACACCACTTTTTTTAGAATATAATGGATTATTTAATATAACATTTGCAAGAGTTGATTTTCCTGCTCCATTTGGTCCCATTATTACATGGACTTCTCCCTTATTTATAGTTAAATTTAAACCTTTTAATATATCTTTATCTTGAGCACTTGCATACAAGTCCTTTATTTCTAATAATTTTTCCATTATTTGTATACTCCTTCTTTTTATATTTCATATTAAACTAGTAGGAATTATACCACTTATTTCCTACCTAGTCAATAGGAATTAAAAAATACAGGCTTAAAGCCTGTATTTTTTATGTTATTTTAATAATTAAAAATTTTCGTAAACTTCATCATAATAACCTTTTTTGAATATATGTATTACGTCACTTATTTCATCTTTATAATTTGCAGTTTCTTTTGGGTCTACTGAAATACCATATTTTAAAGAAATTATTCCATCATCATCTTCTATTGCATTATAATCATTTTTCTTAATTAATTTTACTATATCTCTATATTTCATAGTAATTAAATTTTGACCAAATAAATACAATGCAACTTTATCTTTATATATTTCTTGATTATATATACCAATTCCTGTGCATTTATCTTCTTCATCATAATATGCATAAAATGTATCATATAATTCCATTTCATCATAATCTCTAATCTCTTTTGGAGCGCCACCAAAATATTTTCTAATATCTGCTTTATTTTGTCCAAAATATAAAGATAATGTATCTTTTCCTTGTTCTTTAAGTCCCTTATAGCTTTCTATTTCATATGATACAAAACCTTCTGGCTCTTTTATTTTTATTGGCTCTGTAATGTCTTGGACTTGTATTTCTTCTTTGGACTGAGTTTCATTTTTTATATCATTAACATTTGCAGCAATTTTTAATTCTTCTAGTTTAGCTTTTATTCTATTTTCTAAAATTTCTTGCTGTCTTCTTTCTTCTTCAAGTAATCTTTCAAGTTCTTTAATCTCTTTTTGATTTTCAGTTATAATAGCAGCTTTCATTTGAGATTTTAAATCTACTTTTACTTCTTCTCTAGGTATTTCTATAGTTATTTCCTCTTTAACATCTTCTTGTTCTTGCTCTAATTCTTCTACGTTTTCTTGTTCGTTTATTTCTTCTAATATATTTTCATCATTTAGCTCTTCTGAAACTTCTTCTAATTCTTCTTTTTCCTCTTTTTGTTCTTTTTCAATTTCTATATTATCTTTTTCATCTATTAGTATTTCTTCTATTTGAGCTTCAATTTTTTCTTCTTCTATTTTTTCTTTTTCATATTCTATTCTTTTGGCATTTTCTTCATCATATTTCTTGATACTCTTGTTTAATTCATCTTCAAGCTCTTTTTTTAGCTTAGCTTTAACTCTTTCAAGCTCTTCCTCTTGTCTTGCTTTTATTCTATCAAGCTCTGCTTGTCTTTCATCTATTTTATTTTCTTCAACTTTTTCTTCAACTTTAATTTCATCTCTAGGTAAATTAATTTCGGGAAGTTCAATTTCAATCTCTTTTTCTATTTTTTCTATTTCTTTTTTACTCTTATCTGTATTATTTTCTTTTTTCTTTTCAAAATTGTATTCATCTGGAAGAGGTATATTTACGTCATATTTTTCTTCTTCTTTTTCTTCTTCAAAGTAATACTCTTTGAAGAATTCTTCCTCATTAAATACATCTATGCTTGCAACAAGTGAATCAACTTTAATATCTCCATTATCTTCTTTTTTAGCATTAAGTTTTATACCAAATTGTTTAAAACAAATAGAATCTGGAAATTCAATATATCCACCTTTAGCTTTTCTATCACTTATGTCTTTTAGAAATTCTTTTGCCTTTTGATATTTCATAGCAAATAAGTCTAAAGCAACACTATCTATTGTAACAGTTATTTTTCTACATTCTACTTTCTTATTATACAAAGTGATTTTTCCACAAACTGAATCAAGCTTAAATTCAAAATCATCAGATTCAATTCTATCGTAAGGATAAATAATTGTACCTTTATATTTAACACTTGCTGGCTCAACTATAACTCTAAATCCGTCTTCATCTCCATCAATAATTTTAAAAGTAACTTTTACTTTATCTTTTTCACCTATTCTTCTAGCTTCATTATATATAATTTTTACTACATCTTTTTCTTCTAGTTCTTCACTTTTGGCAAAATCTTTTAATTCTTTATCTATTTTTTTATCTAATGTTTTCAAGTCCAAAAAAAATACTGTATTTTTTACTCCCATTTCTTGCACCTCTATTTATATTATCTACATTTTAAAACTTCAAATTTAAAAACAAATTAGCATTATGTTTAATATTATACTACATTTAGGCTATTTTTTCAATATTTCTATTAATTATATTCCCCTATTTTTCATCTTTTTTCGCTCTTTAATATTGACTTTTAATCGCTTAAAATGTATACTAGTAATTGCATTAGACAAAATATTTATAGTAAGCAATAAAATATTTTGTATATTAGAAGTTAAGGAGATGTAAAAAAATGAAAAAAACTAAAATTGTTTGTACAATTGGGCCAGCTAGTCAAAACAAAGAAGTTTTAACTTCTTTAATTAAAGCTGGAATGAACGTAATGAGATTAAACTTCTCACATGGTGATCATGAAGAACACTTAGCAAAAGTTAAAACATTAAGAGAAATTAATGCTGAACTAGGAACTAATGTTGCTTTCATGCTTGATACTAAAGGACCAGAAATTAGAACAGGATCTTTTGGATCAGATCAAAACACTAAAATGAGTTTTACTAAAGGAGATAAAATCACTTTAACTACTAAAGAAGTTGAAGGAACAAAAGATCTTCTATATGTTAACTATGCAGGACTTCCACAAGATGTTGAAGTTGGTGGACATATCTTAATTGATGATGGTTTAGTTGACTTATTAATTGATGAAATTGCTGGAGATGAAATAAAATGTACTTTCCAAAACTCAGCAGTTTTAAAAGGAAGACGTGGTGTAAACGTACCAGGAGCTAAATTACAACTTAAAGCTATGACTGAAAAAGATAAATCTGATTTAAAATTTGCAGTAGAAAATGATTTTGATTTCATTGCTGCTTCATTTATTAGAAAACCTCAAGACGTAATTGAAATGAAAGAATATTTAGACTCTTGCGGTAAAAACTCTATTAAAATAATATCTAAAATTGAAAACCAAGAAGGTTTAGATAACTTTGATGAAATATTAAAAGTTACTGACGGAATAATGGTTGCTCGTGGAGATTTAGGAGTTGAAATTCCTGAAGAAGAAGTACCAGCTGCCCAAAAAATGATGATAAAAAAATGTATTAAAGCTGGTAAACCAGTTGTAACTGCAACTCAAATGTTAGAGTCTATGCAACACAACCCAAGACCAACAAGAGCCGAAGTATCTGACGTTGCTAACGCAATTTACGATGGAACTTCTGCTATAATGCTTTCTGGTGAATCTGCACAAGGTGATTACCCACTAAACTGTGTAGAAACAATGACTAGAATAGCAAACGCAACAGAAAAAGAAATAAACTATTGGAAGAGATTTAAAAAATCTAATTTATTAAAAGCTTGTGAATGTGATTGTGAAAATAAAGATGCTAAAAAACAAGCTAATTTCTCAGTATGTTGTTCAGCATTATTCTCAAATGCAGATGCTGTAGTTGCTGTTTCTGAAGATGGAAACACTGCTTCTATTCTTTCAAGCTTTAGAATTGGTGCTCCAATATACGTTATAACTCCAAGTGTTAAAGCTTACAGACACATGGCTATTGAACAAAATGTTACTCCAGTACTTGTTGAAGGAGAAAAAGATTTCAATACACTTCTAAATAAAGGTTTAGAAATGTTAAAAGAAAAAGAATATCTAAAAACTAACGATACAGTAGTACTTAGCGGTGGATTTTTAAATGGAACTTCTCTTGAAGATCAAATAACTGGAAAAATTGTTAGAGTTTAATCTATTATAAATTTTAGTTAAAATAAGGTAATTTTTATTAATTACCTTATTTTTTGCTAAATTATTTTAATAAAACTTGATTATTTGAAATAATTATGTTAAAATATACGAGTAATTGATTTATTCGAATAAAAAAAGGGGGCTTTCAAATGGCAAAATGTGAAATATGTGAAAAAGAAGTTAATTATTCTATGCAAGTGAGTCACTCTCACAGAAGAACTTCTAGAACATTCAAACCAAATGTACAATCTGTTAAAGTAAATGTTAACGGAACACCTAAAAAAATGAATGTATGTACTAGATGTTTAAGAAGTGGAAAAGTTGAAAGAGCATAATAACTTTTATATAAAATCACAAAAAATTAGAAACCAGTTTATGGTTTCTTTTTTTTATTTAATATAAAAAAGAAGAGATTACTCTCTTCCTACCCATTCATATAATTTATTAACTCTACCATAGCATCTCCTGCCTCTTTATATTCACCAAACAACTTATTTACAATTTTATTTTTATTATACTTCGGCTGTAAGGTAACCACATCCATAAAAAGACATAGACCCATTTTTTTATTTACTATTTCTTGTATGTTTTTTCTTGATTTTACATGTTCAAACATATCTGATATTCCCTTTTTCATTTTTTTATATTCTTCTAAATATTTATTGTGAATATCATATAGTTCTTTCAAAAAATTTTCATAGCTATATACTTTATATAGTTCAATGTCATATAAATTTGCAGCTATTTCTAATCCATAAATTGTTTTCAAATTAAAAGTATCAATAAATTTTTCAAAATCTTTTTTATCAAAATAATAGTAATGTCCTTGTAATTTGTTAAAGGACTTCATAGTGTCTAAATATCCCATTTTCATATTCTTTTTTATACGTTTTTTATCAAAATCAAATGGTCCACCCAAATCTTCATTTGGCTTTATTATTTTTATATAAGCATCTTTATTTTGAAGTCTTCTACTTATTCCTCCATTAGATATATCAATAACTATTATATTGGTATATCCTTTATTAAGAAGCATATTTACAGGAACATTATCATGCATACCACCATCAAGGTATTGCTTATCTCCTATTTTTTGTGGCTTAAATATTGGAAAACAAGCTGATGCAAGTATATACTCATACAACTCTTCTTTATTTATATCTTCTTTAAATACTTCAAGAGATTTGTTTTTCATATCAATAGATGTAGTAACCATTCCATAATCTATTTTTGAATTATATACTTTATCTATATCAATATATTTTTCCATTAAATCTCTCATTGGTGCATTTTCAAGTCCTCTATTTCTAGTAAATTCTTTTGTAAATTTAATAATGTTTTCTGTACTAAAAATATTCCCTTCTGACATTTTATTCTCTTCTGAAAGTTTTACTAAATCTTCAAATCTTATATTATCATATAACTCAAGTACTTTATCATAATCATCTTGCAAAAATAAAGCTCCATTTATAGCCCCAATTGAAGTTCCAACAATTGCGCTAATATCTATTTCAAGTTCTTTTAGTGCTTTCCAAGCTCCAACTTCATATGCCCCTTTTGTTCCACCACCTGCAAGTACAAGTCCATATCCTTTCTTCATATTAATTCACTCCTTATTATTTTTTTATTCAAAAATATTATATAGCTTGAGTAAATTAATTTCAACATAAACTATATTTTAAATATAGTTTTAAGTATCATCTTCATGAATTTTCCAGGTTTATATATTACTATTTTCATATATTATTCCTCCTTTAACAAAAAAGCCATGTAATGCCAAATATTACAATTGCTATTGCACAAATTGCAACCCAGCCCCAAAAAGGAAGAACAAGACTAACTCCTACTCCTACACCAAATGCTAATAAAAATAATCCAATTGTTTTTCTAAAACCACTAGTAAACAAATTACTCATCCTCCCTTTTGACAAACAATATAAATTGTTGTAAAATGACTACTATATACTATGAATTAGGAGAATTAATGTGAGTAAAAAATATTTAAAACAGACAAAAAAGCAAAGTGAAGAAATAATTAATATATTAATTGATACATATAAAGATGCAAAGTGTGGACTAGACTATACTACTCCATTTTCATTAGTTGTAGCTTTAATTCTTGCCGCACAATGCACAGATAAAAGAGTTAATGAAATAACTCCTATCTTTTTTGAGAAATATAAATCTATTGAAGAAGTAAAAAACGCTGATATTAATGATGTAATAGATATAGTTAAGCCATGTGGTTTTTACAAAAACAAAGCACATTCAATTATAGAAAGTGCTAAAATAGTCTGCAATAGTTTTAATGGAATTGTTCCTGACACAATGGAAGATCTAACAAAGCTATATGGCATAGGAAGAAAATCTGCAAACATTATACTTCAAGAATGTTTTGGAAAAATTGAAGGAATTGCAGTTGACACTCATGTTACTAGAATATCTAGAAAAATAGGTTTTTCAAATGGTAATAGTCAGTACGAAATTGAAAAAGAACTGCTTAAACGTTTTAATAAAAAATATTGGGGTAAAATTAATCATGTGCTTGTTTTACATGGACGAGCTATATGTATTGCTAATAGACCTAAATGTAATGAATGTCCAATAAATTCTTTATGTAAGAAAAATGACTAAAGGAATTTCTCCTTTAGTCAATTTTTTCTTTATTTTTAATATCATTTATAACATTAGTTAATATATTCATAGGCGCATTAGCAGGAATATAGTACATTGTATGTATTTTAGGATTAATCTTTGAAATATATGGTTCTTTCTTCCAAAGTGGTACCTCTCCTTCTAAAAAACCAAATTCATTAAAATAATCATATTCTATTTCATCATCAAAAAAATAAAAAGGTCTACTATATTCTATAGCATCATATTTACTATTACTCCACTCAATATATTTTATACTATTATTTAGTTCTTCTTTTCCACTTGCACTCAAATATGTTTTACAGAACATTCTATTTGCACTAAGCCAATATACATTCTTAAAATTATCTACTAAGAACTCCAAAAATTCTATTACATTATCTCTTACTCCAAATCCTTGACCATCATTTACAAATGTTTCTCTTGTTAATGTTCCGTCAACATCAACATAAATATCTTTATCTATTTTCATAAACATCCCTCCTTAAATTATTAAATTGGTATTATTATATTTCTAATCAAATTATATCATTATTCATTTTAAAAAACAAATTTTAGCAAAAAAAAATCACTTTAAAAAAGTGATAATTTTGTGGTGCGGGTAAAAGGACTTGAACCTTCACGCCTCGCGGCATCGGCTTCTAAGACCGACGTGTCTGCCAATTCCACCATACCCGCAACTACGTGTATTATAATACCACCTATAAAGTATTTTGTCAATACTTTTTCAATATTTTTTTACTTAAACACATTATTTTTTTATATAACATTTAATTGACAAACCTTTGTTTACTTGGTATAATTTTTCTTGTATAGAAATGAGGTAAATATATGAACTTAACAGTTATTTTATGTATTGGTATTATAATTCTTCTTATAATAATACTAATACTATTATTTAATCTAAAAAGTAAATCTAATAATTCAGATGAATTAAGACGTGAAATTTCTACTATGCTTATGCAAACACGTGAAGAAATTCAAAATAATTTAGGTAATAAAATTACTGAAAATGGTAATACACAACAATTACAACTTGCCAATCTTACAAATCTAAATGAACAAAAGCTTGAAAACACTCGTAAAAGCACCGAAGAAAAGCTTGAACTTATTCGTAGAACTGTTGAAGATAGACTTTTATATATGCAAAAAGACAATGCAGATAAACTTGAAAAAATGCGTGTTACAGTAGATGAAAAGTTACAAGGGACTCTTGAGCAAAGACTTGGTGAATCATTTAAAATTGTTAATGACAGACTTGAATCTGTATATAAAGGTCTTGGAGAAATGCAAAACCTTGCACAAGGTGTTGGAGATTTAAAGAAGATATTTACAAATGTTAAAGCTCGTGGTACTTGGGGAGAGATTGAACTTGGTAATATACTGCAAGAATATCTTACTCCGGATCAATATATTTGTAGTGCTAAAACAAAGCCAAATGCTACAGAATTTGTTGAATTTGCAATTAAATTACCAGGAAAAACTGATGGTCAAAATGTTCTACTTCCTGTTGATTCAAAATTCCCAGTTGAAGACTATAAACGTTTAGTCGATGCTGAAGAATCTGCAGACATAGATGCAATAAATGAAGCTAGAAAAAGCTTAGAAAATTCAATAAAATTATTTGCAAAAGATATTCATGACAAATATATTGAAACACCTTATACCACAGATTTTGGTATAATGTTTCTACCTACTGAAAGCTTGTACTGTGAAGTTGTAAAAAATACAGTACTAATTGAAACATTAGCTCAAAAATTTAGAGTTGTTGTATCCGGACCAAATACTTTTGTAGCTCTTTTAAATAGTTTACAGATGGGATTTAGAACACTTGCAATTGAAAAACGTTCTAGTGAAGTTTGGAAATTACTTGGAGGTGTTAAATCTGAATTTGAAAAGTTTGGTGATTTACTAGATAAAACAAATAAAAAATTACAAGAAATTAGTAATACTATGGAAAGGGCAAGTGCAAAAACTAGAACTATTCAAAGAAAACTTAAAAATGTTGAAGCCTTGCCTATTGGTGATGAAGAAGAATTCTATGGTAGTGATTTATTAGATTCTCTTCCATCTCCAGATAATGTATTAGATGAAGCAGACTATAATGTAAATGAAGAAGAATAAAAAAATACTAAGACCAGAGAAAATCTGGTCTTAAATTGACTTTTCTACTTATTTATGATACAATCACCTTGTTATAATTTGATACATATAATTATAACATAACAATAAGGAGAAGTGATATTAATGAATAAAGTGAAAGCTATTATTTTGGCAGGTGGAAAAGGTACTAGAATGAAGTCAAACCTACCAAAAGTACTTCATAAGGTTTATGATAGATGTATAATAGATTATGTTTGTGATGCCTGCGAAAATGCTAATATTGATGACATCTACGTAATTGTTGGACATAAACATGAAGATGTAGAGCAAAGACTTAGTGTAAGAGAAAATGTAAAATGTATTTTTCAAAAAGAACAACTTGGTACTGGCCATGCTGTTATGCAAGCTCAAGATTATATAGAAGATGATGATCTTGTTTTAATTGTAAACGGAGATATGCCTCTTATTTCACCATATACTATTACATCATTTATATCTTTCCTTGAACTAGGAAATTACGATGGTGCTTTAGTCTCTGCTGTTTTTGATCAAACACCAGCTTATGGTAGAATTGTTAGAGATAATTATGGTAATCTTTCAAAAATAGTTGAACAAAAAGATTGTACAGAAGATGAGCTTGCAATAAAAGAAGTAAATATTGGTCTTTACTGCTTTAAAGGAAGTTATTTAAAAGAAACTTTTTCTAAATTAAATAATAACAACGCTCAAAAAGAATATTACATTACAGATGTTCCTTACTACATCATTGAAAAAGGTGGTAGAATTGGTGTATATGTAATTCAAAATTCAGATGAAGCTCAAGGTGTTAATTCAAGAAACGACTTATCTATTGTAACAAAAACACTTTTAAGAGATAATCGTATTAAGCATATGGATAATGGTGTTACTTTAATAGATCCAGATAATACTTACATTTCACTTGATGTTTCAATTGGAAAAGATACAATTATTTATCCCGGAACAAATATTCAAGGTGAAACTATAATTGGTGAAAATTGCATTATTGGACCAAATTCAACAATTATATCATCTAATATAGGTAATAATACTATAATAGAAAGTTCAAAAGTTGATAGAGCTTCTATTGGAAGTAATTGTAAAATTGGACCATTTACTTATGTTACAAAAAATACTTATATTAAAGATAATTCAATTTTACCTTCTTTAGAAGAAATTCATAATAAATAAACTAAATAAAAAAATGTCTTAGAAAAAACTAAGACATTTTTTCTGTGTTATTTCATTTACATTTTGTCGATACGCTTGTATATTTTACTTCTTTATTATATCATTAAATATATAATCATTATCATTGGAGGTTTGTATGGATTATTTAGAAAAATTTAAAGAAAAATGTAAATTGAATAATGATTTTATGGAAAAATTAGACTTTTTATTTGAAAGATTAATTCATTTTGGATATATAGATAGAACAAATTTGAATAGGTTATCTAAAAAATTATACAATAACATAAATGCTGTTTTTTTGACATCAGACAAAGTTCATGATTATAAGACAGGATATTATGATGCAATAACAAAAGAGCTTTATATAAAAGATACAAATGATTTAGAATCTTTTTTTCTTCGAATTATATATGCAATTACAACTTCTCAGAAAAAAGAAGATGTCTATACAGTTGGATACTCCACTACTTCACTTTCTAAACTCAATTATAAACAAGAGCATAAGAACTATGGTTTAAATAGAGCAGTAGTATCAAATTTAGTATGTAGACTTTTATATACAGAGCCTACAACATTAAGTATAGTTCCAACTTACAGAACGTATAAGAAAGACTTCTTAGGTAATGGAATTGATGCAGATAATAATATTTATTTTTTAGAAGGTCAAATATTGAAACAGATGTGTTTCGCGTTAAATATTCAAGAAGAAGACTTGTATTATCATTTATTTGTTAATCCTGTATCATATTTGAACAAAATTTTAGCAAAATGTAAAGTTGAAAATCCAGATCAATTACTTGCAATATTTGATAGAGCAAGTAAAAATTATTCTAATTATAATAAGCTACTTTATTATAATAGACTTTTAGATGAAAACTATCTTTCTACTAAAAAGACTTTACCAAATGAAGAAATTGATGAATCTCTTATTAAAGAACAGGAAAAGTTAAATTTTATCATAACTAAAACTATACTTGATATTAAGCCTCAAACTGATGAAGATTCAATTGAAGATGTTGAATTAAGTCTTAATGAAGTAGTAAACGAACTAGAAGAAAATATGATAAAAGATGTTATTAATATACAAAATATACTAGTTGATACCCTAATAATATCTGAAAATAGATATTCTCCCATTTTATTTACAGTAAAACAAAAGCAACTATCAAAACTTTTAATATTTAAAAATGAAAAACTAGAAAACAGCATATATAATACAATTACTTATAAAATATTAAATACATTTGAAAGCACATCTTCAAATTTGATAGAAAAAATGAAATATAGTATTGCATCAGAGGTATTGTCTTCTGAAAAATACATAAAAATATATAACAATATGGAATTTAATCGTTTAACTAATCTTGATTTAGACGAAAACACAGAAATAATGGCTTTATCTGTTGATAACACATTCTTACAGCTTATAAAAGTAAAAGACCTTAATTTGCCATTTAAAGAGCTAAAAGACAACACTGAAATAATAAAAATAGATAACTTGAAGTTTCTTCTTAATAGTCCTATGAGTATTTCTAGTACTCAAAATATAGAAAAAGTTTATACTTATATTAAAACTCATCATGAAAAATATAAAACTATAGAAATAGAAAAGTTATATATTACTAATATTAATGATACTACTTTAGTTTTGGTATTATCTGATGATGATTTTGAAATATTCAAAATGGATATTTTAAATGATGAAGTAAATTGTATTAAAGTTTCTTTATCAGAAACATATGGAATATTCAATTCTTCAAGCGTTAGTTATTCAAATAAATCATATAAAAATCAGCCTACTGAAACTGCAAAAGTATTTGGAATATTTTAAAAAAATATTAGAGCTAATAGCAAAATGCCATTAGCTCTTTTTATTATTTATGTAATTGTAAATTTATTTTTTTTATACATACAATTATACATAGTATACTTAAAGAAATAAGTAATTTAACATTAATATCTCCTGTTGCAGGTATTTCTTCTTCTATTTTTTCGTATACTGCGTCAAATA
>JBJEXW010000036.1:0-37441 GCA_051886195.1 Clostridia bacterium | reverse complement strand
ATATCAAACACAGATATTTCTAAATAAGTGTGTCACATGTTTGACAAACCTACAACATTATATTTCTTCAAAGCACTATTTTTCTTGATTATTTTACTATATTTTGATATACTATACCAAAAGGTGAAAATGTATGAATAACGATAAATTAGTTAACGCCAGAATACTAGTTATCGATGATGACGTAAATATGATGGATGTATTATCTGTTGTATTAAGAAGATACGGTCATATTGTAAAAACATACACTGAGCCTCTATCAGCTATAGAGGAACTTAGAAAAAATACATATGATATTTTACTTGTCAATTATTTGATGACACCAGTAAAAGGCGATAAAATTGTAGAAACAGTTAGAGAATTTAATAAAGAAATATATATAATTCTAATGTCTATTCATAAAGATCTAGCACCTTCCATCGAAGTAATGCAACAATTAGATATTCAAGCTTACTATGAAAAAAGTAATAGGTTTGATAATTTAATAATGCTAATTCAAGGTGGCATAAAGTATATTGAGCAAATAAATAAGATCAAGAATATGAACTTACAACTTGAACACTACTTAGTAGATTTTGCTAAAATTTTACTTCAAACTGTTGGCGCAAAAGATCATTATACAGAAGAACATTCAAGAAGAGTTACTCTTCTTGCAGACTTTTTTGCTAAAAACCTAAAATTAGATAATAAACAAATATCTGATTTGCAAGTAGCAGCAGCATTCCATGACATTGGAAAAATTGGTATTCCAGATACTATTCTTCTTAAAACAACTAGACTTACTGATGAAGAATACCAAATAATCAAAACGCATCCCGTTATAGCTGCAAATATATTTTCTGTATCAGATATATATCAAGATATATATCCAATTATGTATTATCATCACGAAAGATATGATGGCAACGGATATCCAAAAGGTATAAAAGGAAAACAAATTCCTTTCCTTGCAAGAATATTATCTATATGTGACTCATTTGACGCAATAGTCTCAAAAAGAACATATAAAGAAGGAGCATCAATTGAATTTGCTTTGTCTGAAATACAAAAAGGAGCAGGTACACAGTTTGATCCGGAACTAGCTCCAAAGTTTATTTCTATGGTAGAAAATAATAAAGAATATATAGATAAAATATTTACTGAATTTTAGTCTTAAATAATTTTTTATTTAAGGCTTTTTTTATTCTATATATATTGCAATTGGCTTATATACATCATATTCTTCGTTCAAGCAATTTATCTTATATCCTAAGCATTTAATATCACATGCATTTTCAAATAGTTCTATAAGTTTTGTATAAGCTTCTTCATTAATTATTACTTTTGCATTATCTAAATAAAATTTACTTTTATCTAAAATTTTGATTTTACCACTAATTAGTTTTACTCTATTATCATTTGGAATTTTTTCAACAATATTATAGTAAAAATTATTATTTTTAATGGAAGAAACATCTTCAATATTTATATATCTTTTTACTATCTCAACATTACATAGCATTCCTAAGTCTTCAGATAAGCAAATTCTTTTTTTATTTTCAAAATGTTCTTCCTTACAATCCCTTTTAAGCTCTTTTTCTATTTCAGGTCTTAAACTTGTGTTATTATTGGCTGTATATCCTCTTTTTTCAGAATATTCAAAAAAATCTATATCAAAAGATATATTTGATACTTTCGGTGCTAAACATTTTATTATATCTTTATCTAAATATATATACATTCTCATATTCATATATTATTTTAATCTACACAAATATATTCTTTTATACCATCATATTTAGATTCTCCTATGCCATTAACATTTAAAATATCTTCAATAGTATCAAACTTACAATTATTTCTATACTCAATAATATTGTTTGCTAATGTATCACCAATTCCATTTAAAGTTTTAAGCTCTTCCTTACTTGCCGTGTTTATATTTATTAAATCATTATTATTGTCGATATCAGAAATTGAATTCATTTCATCTTTTTCAACAATAATTGAGGGAATATCAATTTTATCTGAATCATTAAGTTTTTCAGCTAAATTAATATCAGATAAATCAGCCTTATCTGTAAGTCCTCCACAAACTTCAATTAAATCATTTAGTCTTAATCCATTCTCTATGTAATATACACCTGGTTGTTTCACTTCTCCTGTTATATACACAGCTATTTCATTTTCAAATTTATTTGTTTGAATCTCATTTCCATTTATTTCTATTTTGTTTTTATCATTTATATTTTGAAAAATAATGGATATTATAGATAATAAAATCAAAATGCCAATTAATATATTAGTTTTATAGGTTAAAATAATATCTTTAACTTTATTTAATAACTTCATTTTCTACTCCTATTTTATCTACTTTTGTTGAAACTCCTATAAAGTAAATTAGAAGTTACGAAATGCTTCATAACTTCTAATTTGTTTTAATTTATCTATTTATTAAATTTTTAATCCGGCTTTAATTATTGTAACAAGAAGATTATTATTATACAATAATTTTACCAAGAATGTATTATCTATATATGCATTTATTCCTTCAAATAGTGGTAAAGGAGAAATAAATGATATTATTGCAAGTATAATCCATACTTTAATTAATATAGACAAGACTCCTACAGCTGTTCCTCCCATACTATTAATAGAACTCAAAATTGGTAAATTAAATACTATATTTAATATCATTTGTAATATATAACATATTAATCTAACAATTAAAAATATAGCTATAAAACTTAATCCCTTCATTACAAATCTTGATACTGCTTCAGCTGCCTTCGAAATTTCATCCTCAGTAGTCACACTTGATATTATACTACCATAAAAAGAATTATCAATACTTTCGCCATTATCTAACATATTTTGCATATTTTCTTGAGCTACATCTTTAACTTTCTTTCCAAGTCCTGATTCATATAATGCATCAGAAACAACAGATTGAAAAGCAAATGCAAGTATTATTGATAGAATTAAAGATGCAAATCCAACCACAACTCCTACAAGTCCTTTTTTGTGACCACTAATAGCCCCTAAAACAATTAATGCAATTAAAATTAAATCTAAAACAAACATATACTCTATCTTCCTCCTTATTATAAATTAATAATATATATTTTATTTGTATATATTAGTGCTAAGCTTTTATCATTATTAAAAACAATCGCTTTCTTTGGTGTAAAATTAGTTTCTCTATCACCTAAATCTACTCCCCATTTATTTAGTATATGAACATGATCTTGATATATATAATAATTAACTAAGTCACTACTAATCATATTCTTTGGTATAGATTCAATATTAGTTGATGATATTTTGTTTCCTGCATATCCTACATTTTCAATAATGTATGTATCTTCTTCTATACATCTTTCTAAATACGTATAGTAATTATCGTTTAAAGCCACAAATACTAATTGTGTATCATCAAAACTTTTTAAGACATTAACATTTCCTGTACTAATGTTTATACATATAATCTCATCATTTAATAAAGCAAATATTTCTTTTCCTTCAACAATAAAATCATAAACGAACTTATTATCTAAAGATATGATATCTTGAATTTGCTCTTCTTCTTTTTTAGATATATCAATCTCTCTAAATTTTATACCAATATTAGAAGAATTAGTCACAGCCTCGGCTAATACTATTCGTTGAGCATTATCTAGTATTTTCATAGAAATAATGCTTTCTTGACTTAAATAAGCATCATATAGACTATTTCCTTTCTTATTGTATACACTAACAATATTGTTATATCCTGTCTGTGCAGAATATTCTATAGCCATATTACCAAACTTGTCTAGAAAAGCTTTTTTTATTTTACCATCAATTTTCTTATTTAATATTTCATTTTGATTTTCAAATAAATACATCATACCAGTCGAACTATTTGTAACAAGCATATATTTACCTTCTACGTATATATCTGGTGAAAAACTATCCGAAAAAGTATATGTCCAAGTAACCTCACAATTTTCATTATATGTTATTATAGTATTATTGGAATATACAAATAGTTGATTATTGTATTCGCCATATATATCGCTGTCTTTTGTTACAAGTTCTATTTTGTTATCATCAATATTATTAGATACAGTCTTAATGTGAATGCCAAAAATTGGACCATAATCATATATAAACCAACAAATAATCATTACTATTAATATAATTAAACCAATTACTTTGGTATTTACGTTATATCTAACTTTTGGTCTTTCTATCATTTGTCCGCTTACAGATCTTTCAAATTTATTTATTCTATTATTTCTCTGATTAACTAATTCCTCTCTATTTCTATTTACAATATCTATGCCTTGTGAAATATCATCTTCATCAACTGAAGAATCTATAGTCTTCTTTTTTTCTTCCTCTAAAAATACAGATGAATTTTTATTCTTCTTTTTCTTCATAAAAATTCTCCCATTCTCTTGGTTCATAGTATTTTACATTTATTAAATTATCTGGTAAATATTGTTGTTCAACTTTACCATGGTCATAATCGTGTGGATATTTATATCCATTACCATATCCGAATTGTTCCATACCTGATGCAGTAGCATTTCTTATATGCATTGGCACTTGCCCTACATCTTTATTTCTAACATCTTCCAATGCTTTATTAATTCCTCTATAAGAAGTATTAGACTTTGGACTTAATGCAACTGTTAATGCTGCTTGAGCAAGAATAATTCTTGACTCTGGCATTCCAATCTGATGTACAGCATTCATAGCAGCAACAGCAACTTTTAAAGCATCACTATTAGCTAGTCCAACATCTTCTGATGCTTGAATAACTATTCTTCTTGCTATAAACATAGGGTCTTCTCCAGCATCAATCATTCTTGCTAAATAATGCAAAGTTGCATCTGGATCTGAGCCTCTCATTGACTTTATAAATGCAGATATGACATCATAATGTGAATCGTCTGTCTTATCATAAACTGCTTTTTTTTGCTGAACACAATTAATCGCTATACTTTTATCTATTATTATTTTTCCTTCTTCATTCATCTCTGTTGTAAGAACCGCAAGTTCTAAAGCATTAAGTGCTGTTCTTACATCTCCGTTTGAACACATTGCTATGTATTCTAAGGCGTCGGTACTAATCTCTAAATTATAATTACCAAGACCATTTTCTTTATTATTTATACAATTGTTAAGTATTTTTATAATATCCTTATCTTGCAATTCTTTAAATTTGAAAATAGTTGATCTAGAAATTAGTGCTTTATTAACAGAAAAATATGGATTTTCAGTAGTTGCACCAATTAGTATTACAGTACCTTTTTCAACATGTGGTAAAAGTGCATCTTGTTGTAATTTATTAAATCTATGAATCTCATCAATAAATAAAATTACTTTACCAGTAGGATTTGTAAATATATTTTGTGCCTCTTCAACTACTGCTTTAATATCACTTACTCCGGATGTTGTTGCATTTAATGTTACAAACTTATTTTTAGTGTTACTTGCAATGACTCTTGCAAGAGAAGTCTTACCACATCCTGGAGGACCCCAAAATATCGCTGAAGTAAGTTTATCTGCTTTAATTAACCTATATAATAATTTATCTTTTCCTACTATCTCTTCTTGACCATAAAAATCTTCAAGTTTGGTAGGTTTCATTCTGTATGCTAGTGGTTCCATAATTCCCCCATTTTATATAATATTTTCAAACATTATTATATAATATAATTAAGATATTAGCAAGAATAATTTTACATAAGATTTGTGTATTAAAAAAATTATAAAAAAATAAGAGTTCAAAAAGTTGAACTCTTATTTGGTATAAGTTATTTATCTGCATTCTATATATAATAAGTAGTTGGTTTAGATAGTATTATAAAGAAATCTATTATTGGACCAATACAAAATAATCCAAAAGTACATAGATATACTATTCCCATTCCAATTTTTTCCTCATAAAATTTATGTGCTCCAAACCATCCCAAAAACAAACAAAGTAATAAAGCAATCCATTTATTTTTTTCTTTTCCAATAGGTTTATTATTTGTATTGTTATTTGTATTAACATTACTATTCATATTACTATTATTTATTACAATATTTGGTTTTTCTTCCTTACTCCCCTTTAGTTCCTCAACTTGTCTACCACAATGAGTGCAAAGTACAGCGTCCATTGGTATTTTTCCACCACAAAATTTACAAAACTTTTCTTCCATGATATAAATCCCCCTATATAACTTTATATAAATATTATAACTTAATTTATCACTTTATAACTAACGACACATCGTTATATAGATACTATATTTTATTGTTATAATTAATATAGGAAGTGAGGGTATGACTGTTTCTAAAGCTATTTCGACAAGAATAATAAACATATGTAAAGAAAAGAACATTAGCATAAATAAATTAGCAAATGCTAGTTTTTTGACACAATCAACACTACAATCTATTATTGTTGGAGATAGCAATAATCCCAAGCTGCTAACTATATCTAGAGTATGTTACGGATTAGATATAACACTTGAAGAATTCTTTTCTGATGAAGTATTTAATGACTTAGATTTAAATATATAAAAGTAGTTACTATCTTATTAATAGTAACTACTTTTTGATTAAAATTTACTTATTATATTTTCTTTAGTTAGTCCAAAGTACTCATAAACTGCTTTTGCACTTCCAGACTTTCCAAATCTATCTTTAATTCCTATTTTTTCTAGTTTTTTAGGGTATTCTTCACATAGAATATTTGAAATTATGCTACCTATTCCACCTATAATACTATGATCTTCTATAGATATCAGTTTATCTGTCTCTTTTGCACATTTTAGTATAGTCTCTTTATCTACAGGTTTTATACTATATAAATCTACAACCCTGACAAATATTCCTTGTTTTTCCAATTCACTTTTTGCACTTAATGCAATTTGTACAGTTGGTCCATAGGAAAATATTGTTCCATCTATTCCATTACCAAAAACATGAGATCCACCTATTTTAAAATCATAACTTTCGTCATAAATATCTTCAACATCACTTCTTCCAAGTCGGATATATTTTGGTCCTTTTTCATTTATGCACATTTTAAGTATTTTTTTAGTACTTATATCATCAGCTGGAGATAATACTTTCATTGTTGGTACAACATTCATTAAAGCTATATCTTCTATGCACTGATGAGTTGGTCCATCTTCGCCTACCATAACTCCAGCATGCGTTGCACATAAATTTACATTTACATGAGAATATGCAGCTGTATTTCTAACCTGATCATAAGCCCTTCCAGCCATAAACATTGCAAAAGTTGACGCAAATACAGTTTTTCCGCTAAGAGCAAGACCACAAGCAGTTCCTACCAAATCTTGTTCTGCTATTCCTACATCAATATGTCTATTTGGAAATTCTTTCATAAACATATCTGTTTTAGTTGCAGAAGCCAAGTCTGCATCAAGTACAACTACATTATTATCTTTTCCTATTTCTGTTAAAAATTCTCCATAAGCTTTTCTTGTTGATTTCATTAAATCACCTCATCTACAATTTTATTAAAATTAAATAATTCTAAAGTTGATACATCTTTTATTAACATTTCATTATACATATCATATTCAGATGTTTTTATTTTACTCTTGTTTTTCTTATTAATTTTATCTAGCATATCTGCATTTTCCATATTAATTTTATTTAAAAATTCTTTATTATATAAAAATGGAATTTTAACTTCCTTTTCTAAGGAAATTAATGCTTCACTTCTCGGTTCTTCTAATTTAAACTCATTAACTATACTTGATATAAAATCATCAATTTCTTTAGATTTATATCCACAATTATTTGTTATACTTACTATTTCATATAAGCTTTTATTATCTGGAATATATTTTTTATTCATAGTTTCAACTTTTTTTAGATTACAATTTTCAAGCATTGCCTTTTTTATTTTAGCCTTTCCTGTTATTTTTTCAAAAATATTTACTTTTGAATATTTAATTATATTTGAGTCTAACTTCTTTAATTCCTCTTGTCTAATTAAGTCATTCGCCTTATTTGCAAACATATTAATATATTCTTTTATTGATAAGCTTTTGTTCTCATTTACTAATTCATTTATATTTTTTAGTTTTATATCATCTAAATACAATATATTATTTAATAATTTATACTCTTCTATATTTTCTTCGTCATTTTTTTTACATTCTTCCAATACATCATCTATTTTAGAAATATACTTAATTAATCCATCACTTACTTCATTTATTGCACTATTTAATTTATCTACTTTTATTCCAACTTTTTTAGCAAAAACATATCTTTCTTCAAATTCTCTATTATTTTTTTGAATATTATTATTGATTTCAGTTGCTTTTAATTTTATCTTATCTAGTCTAAAACTAATATCTTTTCTAGATATATTATCCATTTTCCCCTCCTATTTAGAAAGTTCTTCAAGTGCCATTTTATATTCTTCCTCGTTTGGTGCTTTTCCATGCCATCCCGCTTTATTTTCCATAAAAGATACACCCTTTCCCTTTACTGTCTTAGCTATAATCATATTAGGCTTTTCAGATTTTTCTGTATTATCTATGGCACTTAATATTTGCTTAAAATCATGACCATTAATTTCTTGAACATACCATCCAAAAGACTCAAATTTTTCTTTCAATTTATCCACACTTTTAACATCTATGATGTTTCCATCAATTTGTAATCCATTATAGTCTAAAAATGCAATGACATTATTTAAGTTATATTTATTTGCAGTCATACAAGCTTCCCAAATTTGTCCTTCCTCTATTTCTCCGTCTCCTAACATACAATATACCTTTCCTTGTTTGTTATCTATTTTTTTGGCTAAAGCCATACCATTTGCAATAGATAATCCTTGGCCTAATGATCCACTTGAAACATCTACACCATTAATCTTATTTGATGGATGCCCTTCAAGATAGCTGTCTATCTTTCTTAAAGTAACTAAATCTTCATGTGGTATAAATCCTTTACTAGATAAAACAGCATAATATGCAGGTGCACAATGTCCCTTAGATAGGACAAATTTATCTATTCTATTTCCGTTTTCGTCTAAGTTTAAATTCATTTTTTCATGATAAAGTGCAACTAATATGTCTGTACATGATAAAGAGCCACCTGGATGCCCAGATTTGGCATTATATATCATTTCAATAATATCTCTTCTAATTTCTTTGGATTTATTTTCTAATTCTTCTATAGTCATATATACCTCCTATATTTCTTTTCTTAAAATATCTATATAATTGTAATTTGAATCATACTTTGAAAAAGTTGTATTTCTTGCTTTCTTTATAAGTTTATCCAAATCATCTACTCCATCTTTATAATATAAAATATATCCTTCTTTTTCTAATTCTTCACATATTTCAATTTGATGGTCATTAATATGCTCTCCATATTTTGCAAGTCTAGGAACTGCTATTACTTTCTTACCTTTTTTTATTGCTGAAAAAATTGTACCTACTCCTCCATGTGATATAATCATATCTGAATTAGCAATATAATTTTCCATTTCATCTAAAGGAATAAAATCGAAAGCTTTTATTCTTTTGCTATTATTACATTTAGTATAACCTCTTTGTACAATTAATTCTTCTTTTTTTAGTTCCTTGCTATTCCTAACCAAATCAAAAAGTCTATCAAATGACTGTTTTTGTGTACCAACTGTTACTAAAACCATACTAAATCAACCTTCCTATATATTCAGCTTTATCATATTTTTCTTCTAAGCTTTTCCATTGTACATAAAACTTATCTGCTATTTTATACACATTATTCCCTGTTCCAGAAAGCTCTTTAATCTTTGCCATTGTTTCAATATATATTACTTTAGCACCAAAGAATTTTCCAACATAACAGAAAAATCCTCCTATTTGTGCTCCTGTAGATACTATAGTATCAGGTTTAAATTTTATTACTATCTTAATTGTTGTAATTAAATTTTGGATTATTGTCCAAACATATTTTATTTTATTTTTACAAGGCCCATATTTAACAAATTTCATGTTATATTTATTTGCTAGCTCTTTAGTAACGTCAGTCTTTTCTGTAACTAGTAAATAATCATACTCATTAAATAGTTCTTGCACCTTAAGTAATTCTGTTAGATGCCCACCTGAACTTGCAGCAAAAATAACCTTTTTCATTAAATCTCTCCTTTTACAATATATTTCACATTATATTTATTTTCAAAATATATCTTATTAATTTTCTTTGGACCAATTACAACTGACACATACTTTTTTGGTACATATACAATTATATCTTTCTCATTATTTTGAGGCATTATTTTTTCAATGCTTTCTCTTACTATGGCAGCTTGAACGTACTCAGCAAAATTATCACAAACAGGCCCATGTATATTAGAATTAGCTGATGTTATTTCTGATGTAGATTGAAGACCAAGTCTAATTATTGCAACATCACTTTTTCTACACTCATTTATTACAGCAACACATCGTCTAACTGCTTCAGAAATATCTAATGGCTTATATAAGTTTAAATTATACATTTCGTATAATTCACTATCCTCTATGACATATACAGGATATATTCTTAATTGCTTTGGATTTAGTTTTAAGCATTCCTTTATAGTATAAACTTCAGATTCTTGTGTACTATATGGAAGTCCAATCATAATTTGATGTCCAAGTCTTATTCCATATTCTTGTATAAGTTTTGATGCTATTATTACATCTTCTTTTGTATGTCCTCTTTTAGCAAATTCTAATACCTTGTTATCCATAGACTGAACTCCAAGTTCAATAGTCTTAACATTATACTCTTTCATTATTGTTAGTATTTCTTCGTTTATATAATCTGGTCTTGTTGATATTCGTATACTATCTACCATACCATTTTCTATATATTTATTTGCTATCTCTAAATATGATATTTGAGATTTTATATCTATACCTGTAAAACTCCCCCCAAAAAAAGCAATTTCAATTTTTTTGGAATTATTGTAATAACTTAGATGTTTTTTTATTATATTATCCACATCTTCAACAGTTACATCATCAATTTGTCCACTTATTTTCCTTTGATTGCAAAAAATACAATTATTGGGACATCCCTTATGTGGAATAAATATTGGTATAGTATATTGATTATCTTTATTACTAAAATTCTTTAACTCTTCTTTTAAATCTAGTTTAATTTCCAAGAAGATCTCCTCCATTTAATATAGCATAATGTGCCGCTTCTTGCTCAGCCTGCTTTTTACTCTTTCCCTGTCCTTCTCCTATTTTCTTACCATTAAAAAATAAGTCTATAGTAAATAGTTTATCATGTTCTGGTCCTTCTTCTTTTTGTAATTTATATTCAATTTTTACTGTTCCATGTCTTTGAAGAATCTCTTGTAATTGAGTCTTATAATCTGTATTTAAATTTCCTCCAGATAAAACAATTTTTATTTCTTCATCTAATAACTCTAAGCATATATCTCTTGCTATTTCATATCCTCCATCTATATATATTGCTCCAAGTATTGCCTCAAATGCATCAGCAACAATTGCATCTTTCATTTTTCCATTGGAGTTTTGCTCACATTTACCAAGATATATATACTCATGTCCATTAATTCTTCTTAGAGCTCTACTTAATGATGCTTCACAAACAATTGCTGCTCTCTTTTTTGTCATCTCCCCTTCTGCAAGTTCTGGTTTTTGAGAAAACAATAAATCAGATATTACATGCTCAAGTATAGCATCACCTAAAAACTCTATTCTCTCATTATACATATCATAATCTGGACTAGATTGCTCATATGCATATGACTTATGTGTAAGTGCCATTTTCAGCAACTTCGGATTATTAAAAACATATTTTAATTTTGCCTCTAAATTTAATATTTTATCTTTTTCCATAAATTCACTCCTTTCATATACATTATATATGACTTTATACTTTTTTTCAAGAAAAAAAGTACCTTAGATATTCTAAGGTACAATTTATTTAAATTATTGGTTATTTTCAATATAACTAACAACATCTCCAACTGATGTTATCTTTTCTGCTTCTTCTTCTGGAATCTCCATATCAAATTCTTCTTCTAAAGCCATTATTAATTCAACAATATCAAGTGAATCAGCTCCTAAGTCATCGATAAAAGTAGTTTCAGTTGTAATTGAATCAGTATCATCTATACCTAATTGTTCACTAATTACTTCTTTTACTTTTTCTAAAACTGTATCCATTTTATACACCTCCTCAAGATTTCTTTTACACTTTATATGATTGCTCACACAAAAATATTCTAAACATAACTTTATTATCTAATATTTATTCAATATTGTCAAGGAAAAATTGTTTATTTTAATTAAAATATATAAATATTTTTATATTTTTTATCTTATATTATTAATAACAATAATAATGTAAAAAAAATAAGAGCTCAAAAAGCTCTTATTTTCTATTATCAAGAATATAAATTATTCTTTAATATCTGATACTGATCCAGCACCAACTGTTTTACCACCTTCACGAATAGCGAATTTTAATCCTTTTTCAATAGCTATTGGAGTGATAAGTTTGATTTCCATAGTTACGTTATCACCAGGCATTACCATTTCTGTTCCTGCAGGTAATTCAATAACTCCTGTAACGTCAGTTGTTCTGAAATAGAATTGTGGTCTATATCCGTTAAAGAATGGAGTATGTCTTCCACCTTCTTCTTTAGTTAGGATATATACTTCTGCTGAGAATTCAGTGTGTGGGTGAATAGAACCAGGTTTAGAAATAACTTGACCTCTTTCAACTTCACTTCTTTGAATTCCTCTTAAAAGTACACCAGCATTATCTCCAGCTACACAAGAATCTAGAGATTTTCTGAACATTTCGATACCAGTTACTACTGTTTTCTTCTTTTCGTCAGATAGACCAACGATTTCAACTTCTTCACCAACTTTTAATGTTCCTCTTTCAATTCTTCCTGTTGCAACTGTACCTCTACCTGTGATAGTGAATACATCTTCAACTGGCATTAAGAAAGGTTTATCTACATCTCTTTCTGGGTTTGGAATGTATGCATCAATTGTATCTAATAATTCTTTAATACATGCATATTCTGGTGCATTAGGGTCTGTTGAAGAAGATTCAAGAACCTTTAATGCAGATCCTTTGATTATTGGAGTAGTGTCTCCTGGGAAATCATATTTAGATAATAAATCTCTGATATCCATTTCAACTAATTCTAATAATTCTGGATCGTCTACCATATCGCATTTGTTCATAAATACTACGATATATGGAACACCAACTTGTCTTGCAAGTAGAATGTGTTCTCTAGTTTGTGGCATAGGGCCATCTGCAGCAGAAACAACAAGGATAGCACCATCCATTTGTGCAGCACCAGTGATCATGTTTTTAACATAGTCAGCGTGTCCTGGACAGTCAACGTGTGCATAGTGTCTGTGTTCTGTTTCATATTCAACGTGAGCTGTAGAGATAGTGATACCTCTTTGTCTTTCTTCTGGAGCTCCGTCGATTTGGTCATAAGCTTTAAATTCAGCTCCACCAGTTAAGCTACAATATTTAGTGATTGCAGCTGTTAAAGTAGTTTTACCGTGGTCAACATGTCCGATTGTTCCAATGTTAACGTGTGGTTTAGTTCTTTCAAACTTAGCTTTTGCCATTTTAATATTCCTCCTTAAATTTTTCAACTAATGTGCACGCAAAGTGCATCAATTATAGTTATTTTACTACACTTTTTCTATTTTTGCAATAGAAAAAGTGTAATTAACATTTTTTTGACATTTGAACTATTCTTCTTTTCTAGTTCTTTGAGAAACTATTGTTTCAAGTACAGATTTTGGTACTTCCTCGTAATGAGATGGTTCCATAGAATATGTACCTCTACCTTGAGTTTTAGATCTTAAATCTGTAGCATAACCAAACATTTCAGAAAGTGGTATAAATGCATGTATAGTTGTAACGCCTTGTTCAGTATCCATACCTTCCATTCTTCCACGTCTTGAGTTTACATCTCCGATAACGTCTCCCATGTATTCTTCTGGAACAACGATATCTACTTTCATTATTGGTTCAAGTAAAGCAGCTCCACCTTGACGACAAGCTTCTTTAAATGCCATAGATCCTGCAATATGGAATGCAGCTTCTGATGAGTCAACCTCGTGATAAGAACCATCAACAAGTGCAACTTTTACGTCAACAACAGGATATCCAGCTAGTATACCAGCTTTCATTGCATCTTGAACACCTTCATCAACTGGTTTAACGTATTCTTTTGGAACAACACCACCAACGATTTTAGATTCAAATGAGTATCCTTTACCTTGTTCATTTGGTTCAACTTCTAGCCATACATGACCATATTGACCTTTACCACCAGATTGTCTGATGAATTTTCCTTCAACTCTAACTGGTTTTCTAATTGTTTCTTTGTATGCAACTTGTGGTTTACCAACATTTGCATCAACATTAAATTCTCTTCTTAATCTATCAACAATGATATCTAGGTGTAATTCACCCATACCAGCAATGATAGTTTGACCAGTTTCTTGGTTTGTATATGTTTTGAATGAAGGATCTTCTTCAGCTAATTTTTGTAATGCAACAGCCATTTTTTCTTGGTCTGCTTTAGTTTTTGGTTCAATAGATATATCTATAACTGGTTCTGGGAACTCAATTGATTCAAGAATAATTGGATGTTGTTCATCTGTTAATGAATCACCTGTAGAAACATCTTTTAAACCAACTGCACAAGCAATATCTCCAGAATACACTTTATCTATGTCTTGTCTAGAGTTAGCATGCATTTGAATAAGTCTTCCTATTCTCTCTTTTTTACCTTTACTTGCATTTAATACATAAGAACCTTTTTCTAATGTTCCTGAATAAACTCTAAAGAAAGTTAATTTTCCAACATAAGGATCTGTCATTATTTTAAATGCTAAAGCTGCAAATGGTTCTTCGTCTGAAGATTTTCTTTCAGATTCTGTTCCATCTTCTAAAACACCTTTAATGTGTGGAATATCTGTTGGTGCTGGCATATAATCTACTATATCATTTAATAGTTCTTGTACACCTTTATTTTTATATGAACTTCCACATGTTACTGGAACTAAAGTATTTGCAATTGTTGATTTTCTAATTGCAGCTTTAATTTCAGCTTCTGTAAATTCTTCACCATTTAGATATTTTTCCATTAATTCATCATCAATTTCAGCTAAGTGCTCAATTAACTCTGTTCTGTATTTTTCAGCATCAGCTTTCATATCTTCAGGAATAGCTTCAACTCTAACATCAACACCTAGTTCATCATAATGAACATAAGCTTCCATTTTAACTAAGTCTACAATGCCTCTAAAGTTATCTTCCTTACCTATTGGAAGGGCGATTGGAATTGCGTTAGCTTTTAATCTATCTCTTAATTGATGTACACAAAGCATAAAATCTGCACCTGTTACATCCATTTTATTTACATATACCATTCTTGGTACATTATATTTATCTGCTTGTCTCCAAACAGTTTCTGTTTGTGGTTGAACACCACCTTTTGCAGCTAAAACTGTAACTGCACCATCTAGAACTCTAAGAGATCTTTGAACTTCAATTGTAAAGTCAACGTGTCCTGGAGTATCTATAATATTAATTCTATTATTTTTCCAAAAGCATGTTGTAGCAGCAGAAGTAATTGTGATACCTCTTTCTTGTTCTTGAGCCATCCAGTCCATTGTTGCTGCACCATCATGAACTTCACCTATTTTATGTGTTTTACCTGTATAAAATAGTATTCTTTCTGTTGTTGTTGTTTTACCAGCATCTATGTGAGCCATGATACCGATATTTCTTGTCCTCTCAAGAGGATATTCTCTTCCAGCCATGAAAAATTAGCCTCCCTTCTATTAATTATAATATTTCTACCATCTGTAGTGTGCGAATGCTTTGTTTGCTTCTGCCATCTTGTGTGTATCTTCTTTCTTTTTGAAAGCTGCACCTTGGCTATTTATAGCATCCATAATTTCTCCAGCTAGTTTTTCTTCCATGCTATGTTCATTTCTTTTTCTAGCATATTCAACTAACCATCTTATTGCAAGAGTTTGTTTTCTATCAGCTCTAATTTCCATAGGTACTTGGTATGTTGCACCACCAACTCTTCTTGCTTTAACTTCTAAAGCAGGAGTAACGTTGTCTAAAGCTTGTTGGAAAGCATCTAATGCTTCTCTACCAGTTTTTTGTGCTACTATATCAAATGCACCATAAACAATTTTTTGAGCTGTAACTTTTTTACCATCCCACATAACTTTATTTATTAATTTTGAAACTACTTTAGAGTTATATTGTGGATCTGGCATTACTTCTCTTCTAGAAATATGTCCTTTTCTTGCCACTGTTCTTCCCTCCTTATATAAAATTTGAATTTCATAAAAATTCATAGGTACTCAAAAATTTTCTAATTCTTGTAAGTGCTCGGTTTAATATCTTAAACTTAAGCGCCTAACTTAATTATTATTTTTTCTTTGCTCTTTTTGCACCATATTTTGATTTTGCTTGTACTCTATCTGCAACACCTGCAGTATCTAGTACTCCTCTTACAATGTGATAACGTACACCTGGTAGGTCCTTTACTCTTCCACCTCTAATTAAAACAACACTGTGTTCTTGTAGGTTGTGACCAATACCTGGAATATATGCTGTTACTTCCATTGTATTTGTTAGTCTAACTCTGGCAACTTTTCTTAAAGCAGAGTTTGGTTTCTTTGGAGTTTGAGTTTTAACAACTGTGCAAACACCTCTCTTTTGTGGAGAAGATTGATTTGTTGCAGCTTTCTTTCTTGAGTTATATCCTCTTTGTAAAGCTGGAGATTTAGATTTAGTTGTTTTATTCTCTCTTCCTTTTCTAACTAATTGGTTAAATGTAGGCACTTAAATTCACCCCTCTTTCCTATCTCTAATGTACATGATACATTAGTACGTTAAATATTATACTAAAAGTTAGAATAAAAGTCAATAATTTATAAAAATGTTACATAAGTTTTTAGGCAAAAAAAGACCTTTTAATTTCTTAAAAGGTCTTTTAAAACTATTTATTTTCTTGTACATTTGGAAAACTTAAACAAATTCCAACATCTGTTCCTTGATATTTAAACTTATACTCATATTTATCTGTGATTACTTTAGAAATTTCAGCAATGTCTGAAAATTTATATCTTTCTATTTCTATATATTTAGGTATTCCACTATAATTTGGATCATATACTTCTATTTTATACTTATTCATATTTTTAGCGTCTGCTAAAAGTTTAGTTGCAAGTACAGTATAATCATCATTTATTCTTATCATTACTGGTTCTCCAGAAGATAATGTAGTAGATAATTTTTCAAATGCAGTATCATTATTATCATAGAAATAGAATTTTTCATCTCTATACTTTGTTATATCTAATCTTGAAAGAATCTTTAACATATTTTGATCATCACTATCTAATTTTGACTCATTGGCACTATCGTCATCTGCTAGATATGGTGCCATATCAAATCTAATTGATTCATATTGCTTAAATCCGGCATGCTCTGCACTATATGAAACACCATATGTTGTAAATCCTAATCCTTGTAACTCACTTTTTATAGTTGGATTAATAAATAATGTTCCATTACTTACAGATGATGTCCAGAAGTTATCTGGGAATTCAGAAAGTACACTTAATGTTTTAGGAATATATGTTCTAAGTGAACTTCCTTCAACATTTAGTCCTTTAGTATCCACTGCTGGAGCTTCAACAGTAGTTCCAGCTGATGTAGTTATTTTCTTTGCTCCTAAACTTCCTGGTAAATTATTGTCATAAAACAATTTAGCATATAATACCATTCCATAACCATAACCATGTTCTACTTGTGTATTTGAGAAGTTTGAGAAAGAAAATCCATCTCTTCCTACTAAAAATCCTGAATCAGCAATTATTACTGTATCATCTATTTTATCATTATTTGTATCATATAAATTATAGTTTAGCTCTGCAGCAATCAAATCAAAAGTATCTTCCAAATCATCTGCTGTTGCCGCAAAATAATATTTTCCATTTGTTTGTGAAGATATTTCTTTTAAGTTCTTTTCATCTATTGAGCTACCTAACCCAATTGTATAAACTTTTATTCCTTTTTCCTTGGCAAGTGTAATTTGTTCAGTTAATAATTTATCATCATATCCTTCTCCATCTGTATCTTTACCGTCAGAAAGTAATATAATATATCTTCTGTTCTTTTCTTCTCCCTCAGTAAATTGAGCAATACCACCTGCAAGTCCAGCTCCTATGTATGTTCCAGAGAAGTTCTCAGGATTTGTTTTTATAGTACTTACTCTACTCTTTACAGTATCTTTATCTGAAGTTAGTTTAGAAAGTTCAGTATATTCAAATGTAAATTTACCAGCTCCAAATCTATAATTTCCTTGTAATTTATCTATTAACTCATTTACCACATCAACTCTTTTAAAGTTTGGATCATTTTCTTCACTGCTTGCATATTCATCTACTGAATACATTGAACCAGAATTATCTATAATAAATACTAGTTCTGTAGACAAATTTGATGTAAGCTTAGATGAATCTGCTACAAAATATTTTTTATATTCACTTGTAGTAAATGTTAATGTTGCTGCATTAGTATCAATATCTGTTTTTACTTTGTTAAATGTGTTTGTTTCTTCATTCAACTCATAAACAGCAAGTGATGCTTCTGCTAATCCTTTTGAACTAACTTTTGACTTATCATAAGAAATTGTTACTTTTGCATCTTCAAGTTGTGCTTCTGTATATATAGAATATATACCATCTAAAACTGAGCTAACGTTATTTAATGTTTCTGTTGTATACTTGTCTACAGATGTACGCGTGAAGTTTCCTTTTCCTGTCATGCTTAATGTAACACCATTATTTTTAAAGGTGTATTCTAGTTTTCTTTCTCCATCCTTTAATCCATCGCCTTTACTATCTACATTTAAAGGATCTAAATTCATAATTATTTCATCACCGTCATATAGTCCATCACCGTCTGTATCTTTTTCTGCCTGTGATGTTTTACTATTTGATCCTTCATAAAGATCTGTTAAACCATCACCATCTGTATCTTGACAAAATATTTTAGCATCACTATTTTTGTATAAACTTGAAAGCTCATTACCTATAATTGTTACATATTTTGTTGCTGTTGCATCCTCATTACTTGCAGTTATTGAATATGTTCCTTCATCTGTAGGTAGTTCCCAAGTTGCAACACCCTGTTCATCAACTATAACAGATCCTGCACTAACTTCCCATTTAAATGTAGTACTAATTGGTTCATTATATTTTTTAGCAGAAGCTGTATATTGTAACACCCTTGCTTTTGTTCCAATAATATTTCCCACTTCTTTATCTGCATTTGCTATTGTTATTTTTACAGGAGTAAACATTATAAACATTATCATAAGACCAATTAGCAAAAGTATTGCAATAAAACTAACAATTATTAAACCTTTCCTATGATCGTCAATAAAATCTAAAGTATCGTCTCTTAAATCAAGAAAAAAATCTTTTAAATTATCCATATTTTCATTTCTCCTTAGTTTTTATATATACATAATTATTATATATTATAAAAAAAATTAATTCAACTAATTTTTAGGTATTATTATGGCATTTTGTATATTATAATAATACATTTTTGAACCATCTAAAAAAGATTTATCTATTTTTTTTAATGAAACTAATATTGATGGTATTTTTTCTGAAACATTTCCTTCAATAAAAAATTCAATATATTTTTCGTTTGAAAACTCTTTACAAATTTCGTTTAGTCTTTCATACATGTTATCATTCTCTTTAATTACTAAACCATTATATAGATAGTAATTATATTCAACACTATTTGTATCAGGAAGTATATTCTCGTTTTCTATTGTACTAAATTTTTTAATTTCACTTGTAGTTAAATTAAAATACGCATGATTTACTATTCCTGTTTCTTGATAAATAGAATGTGAAGATGTTAAATCAACATGATACCATTCATCATCTATTTCGACTAAATTCCACGCATGCGCATTATTATCTAAACTTCCTAAAACAATTATACTATTTATTCCAGCCTTGCTATATATAAGCTGTAATGCTTTTGAAAAACTATCGCACACGCCTACGTTTTCAAGCAAAGCTCCTTCAGCAGTATGATATTGCCTTGGAATAACTTCACTATCCGAATACTCTACGTTGTAAGAGAGCCTATCATGTATTTTTATCTCTTTTTCATAATCACTTAATCCATCTAAATCTTTTATATAGCTTTCAATATTGTTTGTCATCAAATTAATTTTTTCTTTTATCAGTTCAGGCGTTTCTTCTGTATAATTTAGTTTTATATATCCATAATTTCCTTCAAACGAGGAAACAACATATGAAGAATATTGTGCCTCTAAATAAAATACCTCTGGATGGTCATTAGTAAAGGCTTCAATAGCAATATTTACTTGAGTTGCAAATTCATCTTTTTCTCCAGCTATATAATCTCTTACTACAAACTCTTCTTGAAAGTTCTTTACTCCATTTGCAATCGAAGTATAAATTTTTTTCTGTTCTTCAGTCAATAAATTATAATAAAACATATTCATAGAAATACTTAATTCATTTATTTTAAAATCTTCAGAATATTTTTCAAATGAATATGCATTTTCTTCAATTTTTTCTCTAATAAAATTACCCGTATTCCTTGGAATTTCAGTAAAAAATGCTATATAAATCATTAATATTACAAAAATTCCAGTTACAATAGTATTACAAATCTTTCTAATTGTACTTTTCATCTATTTTCTCCTCTATTTATATTATAATTTTATTATATAATTATAATTTTATCAACAAAAAATAGAGTACATATTAAATATGCACTCTATTCGTATATTACTCAACTACATTTGGATTTTGTGAATAAACTAAGTCTTCGCTTGAATCTGCCTTAATAACTTTTTTCATTACTTCATCATCAACAACAGGTTCAGTTACTTTATTTATTTCTTCCTCAGTAACTATATCTATATCATTTGAATTTACAATACCAGTTCCTGCAGGAATTAAACGTCCTATTATTACATTTTCTTTTAATCCTTGTAATTTATCTACTTTACCTTTAATAGCAGCATCTGTTAATACTCTTGCTGTTTCTTGGAATGATGCAGCAGATAAGAATGAATCTGTAAGTAAAGCAACCTTTGTAATACCAAGTAATACTTTTCTTCCTTTAGCTGTTTTTTTGCCTTCAGCCTTAGCTTCTTTGTTAGCTTTATTAAATTCAGTCATATCTATTGTAGATGCAGCAATTAAATCTGTATCTCCAGCATCCTCAACATATATTTTTCTTAGCATTTGACGAGCAACAATTTCAATGTGTTTATCATCAATATTAACACCTTGTGTTCTATATACTTTTTGAACTTCTTCAATTAAGTAATTTTGAACTGCTACTTCACCTTTAATACGTATAATATCATGAGGATCAAGAGAACCTTCTGTTAGCCTATCACCAGCAAGTATTTTTTGTCCTTCTGTTACAGCAAGTCTTGCACCATATGGAATTAAATATTTTTCAGCTGTTTTATCATCTTTAACAACTGTAACTTCTTTATTATTTCCATGGTCTCCAATTGAAACAGTACCTTCAATTTCTGAAACCATAGCAACACCCTTAGGTTTTCTAGCTTCAAATAATTCTTCAACTCTAGGAAGACCTTGAGTTATATCTCCACCAGCAACACCACCAGAGTGGAATGTTCTCATTGTTAACTGTGTACCTGGTTCACCTATAGATTGTGCTGCAATTATACCAATTGCTTCCCCTACAGATATTGGATCTCCAGTTGCTAAGTTTTTACCATAACATTTAGCACATACACCTCTTACAGATTCACATGTAAGAGCAGATCTAATTTTTACTTTTTCTATTCCAGTATCAACTATTATTTTAGCAACTTTATCTGTTACATATGTACCATTTGGCACTATAATATCTCCATTTTGATCAAGAATATCTTGAGCAAGATATCTACCTTCAATTCTTTCTTCAAGCTTCTCAATAGCTTCTCCTGACTCTTTAATTGTTTCAACCACAAGTCCTTCATGAGTTCCGCAATCATCTTCCATAACAATTACATCTTGGTTAACATCAACAAGTCTTCTTGTTAAGTATCCAGAGTCAGCAGTTCTTAAGGCTGTATCAGCTAGACCTTTTCTAGCACCATGAGATGATATAAAGAATTCAAGAACATCTAGACCATCTTTAAAGCAAGATTTAATAGGTATTTCAACTGTTTTACCTTCTGTATCAGCCATAAGTCCACGAATACCTGTTAACTGTCTAATCTGTGTTGGGTTACCTCTGGCACCAGTATGAGCCATCATTTGAATTGGATTTAATTTATTTGGATTGCTCATAACAGCAGCTTGTATATCATCTGTTGCTTTAGACCAAACTTTAATAGTTTCGTTGTATCTTTCTTCATCAGTTATAAGACCACGTTTAAAGTTTTTACGTATTCCTTCAACTTTCTCTTCTGCATCAGCAAGAATTTGTGCCTTAGCTTCTGGTACTTCCATATCTGCAACAGAAACTGTAACAGCAGCTCTTGTTGAATATTTATAACCATTTGCTTTAATATCATCTAGAACAACTGCAGTATCAGATATACCATGTTTAGAAATACATTTATCTACTATATTTCCTAATTCTTTCTTTCTAACTGGGAAATCAATTTCAAGTTTTAATTCATTTCCAGGAATAGTTCTATCTACAAATCCTAAATCTTGTGGAATATAGCTATTAAATATTAATCTACCTGGAGTTGCATCAATTATTCCAGTAACATCTTCTCCATCAACATTTCTTGTAACTCTAACTTTTATAGCAGAGTGAATTCCAAGAACACCTTGATCATAAGCCATTAAAGCTTCATCTTCACTTGAGAATACTTTTCCTTCTCCTGGCTCTCCCTCAACATCAACTGTTAAATAATAACTTCCAAGAATCATATCCTGTGATGGAACTGCAACTGGCTTACCATCTTGTAATTTTAATAAGTTATTTGAAGCAAGCATTAATAATTTTGCTTCTGCAACTGCTTCTGGTGATAATGGAACGTGAACAGCCATCTGGTCACCATCAAAGTCAGCATTAAATGCAGTACAAACTAATGGGTGTAATTTTATTGCTCTACCCTCAACTAATACTGGTTCAAAAGCTTGAATTCCAAGTCTATGTAATGTTGGAGCACGGTTAAGCATTACAGGTCTATCTTTAATAACATCCTCTAAAACGTCCCATACTTCAACACTAGTTTTTTCAACTAATGTTTTAGCATTTTTTATATTTGTTGCAATTCCTCTTGCAACAAGTTCTTTCATAACGAAAGGTTTAAATAGTTCAAGAGCCATTTCTCTTGGTAAACCGCATTGATAGATTTTAAGCTCTGGTCCAACAACAATAACTGAACGTCCAGAATAGTCAACTCTTTTACCAAGTAAGTTTTGTCTAAATCTACCTTGTTTTCCTTTTAACATATCAGATAGAGATTTTAAAGCTCTTCCACCCGCACCTGTTATAGGTCTTCCACGTCTACCATTATCTATTAATGCATCTACAGATTCTTGTAACATTCTCTTTTCGTTTCTTACAATTATATCTGGTGCTTCAAGTTCTAATAATTTCTTTAATCTATTATTTCTATTAATAACTCTTCTGTATAAGTCATTTAAATCAGAAGTAGCAAATCTACCACCATCAAGTTGAACCATTGGTCTTAAATCTGGTGGAATAACAGGTAAAGCTTCAAGTATCATCCATTCAGGTTTATTTCCTGAATTAATGAATGCTTCAACTGTATCTAATCTTTTTATTATCTTTTGTCTTTTTGCTCCATTTACTTTATCTAATTCTTTTCTTAGCTCTTTTTCTAATTTTTTAAGATCTACTTTAGATAGTAATTCTTTTATTGCTTCAGCACCCATGCCTACTCTTAAAGCATCTCTACCATATTTTTCTTGTGCTTCTCTATATTCTTTTTCATTTAATATATCGCATACTTTAAAAGCTGTATCCTTTGCATCTAATACAATATATGATGCATAATATAGCACTTTTTCAAGAGCTTTTGGTGATATATCTAATAGTGTACTCATTCTTCCAGGTATTCCTTTGAAGAACCAGATGTGTGAAACAGGACATGCAAGTTCAATATGTCCCATTCTTTCACGTCTTACTTTTTTCTTAGTAACTTCAACGCCACATCTATCACATATTATTCCTTTATATCTAACTTTTTTGTATTTTCCACAATAGCATTCCCAGTCCTTTGTAGGTCCAAAAATCTTTTCACAAAATAGTCCGTCTCTTTCTGGTTTAAGTGTTCTATAATTGATAGTTTCTGGTTTTTTAACTTCTCCCTTTGACCATTCTCTAATTTTTTCTGGAGAGGCAAGACCAATACTTATTCTATCAAAATTATCCATATCTTGCATTTTATAATCCCCCTTACACCTTTATTTATTCTTCATCAGACAACTCATAAGAGTCATAGTCTCCATTACCTTGGTTTAGTTCTTCATTTGTTAATTCTCCATCTTCTCCGACAAGAGACATTCCATCTTCCTCTTCTGAAAGACTTGCTATCATTTCATCATTTGGTACGATTGCATCATTATCTTCTTCAATAGATTCTTTTATCTCGACTTGTTCATCTTCTTTATATAGTTTTAAATCAAGTGCTAAACTTTGAAGTTCTTTTGTTAAAACTCTAAATGATTCTGGAATTCCTGGTTTTGGAATACTTTCACCTTTAACAATTGCTTCATATGTTTTTAAACGTCCTACTATATCATCAGATTTTACTGTTAATATTTCTTGTAATATATATGATGCACCATATGCTTCAAGTGCCCAAACTTCCATTTCACCGAATCTCTGTCCACCAAATTGAGCTTTACCACCAAGTGGTTGTTGTGTAACTAATGAGTATGGTCCAATTGAACGAGCATGTATTTTGTCTTCAACCATATGATATAGTTTAAGCATATACATATAACCTACTGTAACTTTTCTATCAAATGGTTCACCTGTTCTACCATCACGAACTAAGAACTTACCATCTGGATCTAATCCTTTAGATTCAAATAATTCTCTTATTTCTGACTCTTTTGCTCCATCAAATACAGGTGTTGCAATTTTCCATCCATACAATTTAGCAATATATCCTAAATGTACTTCAAGAACCTGACCAACATTCATACGAGATGGAATACCAAGTGGATTTAATAATACTTGTAATGGTGTACCATCTGGTAAGAATGGCATATCTTCTCTTGGTAATATACGAGAAATACAACCTTTGTTACCATGACGGCCGGCCATCTTATCTCCAACAGATATTTTTCTCTTTTGAGCTATATATATTCTAACTACTTTATGAACTCCAGCAGCAAGTTCATCACAGTTATCTCTTGTAAATATTTTTACATCAACAACTGTTCCTTCCTCACCATGTGGAACTCTTAAAGAAGTATCTCTTACTTCTCTTGCTTTTTCTCCAAATATTGCTCTTAATAGTTTTTCTTCAGCAGTTAGCTCTGTTTCACCTTTTGGTGTAACTTTACCAACAAGTATATCTCCTGGAACAACTTCAGCACCAATACGAATGATACCATTTTCGTCTAAGTTTTTAAGAGCTGATTCTCCAACTTGAGGAATATCTTTAGTAATTTCTTCTGGTCCTAGTTTTGTATCTCTTGCTTCACAATCATAGTCTTCAATATGAATAGAAGTTAATACGTCGTCTTTTACTAGATCTTCAGAAATTAAGATGGCATCCTCATAGTTATATCCTTCCCATGTCATGAAACCAATAAGTAGGTTTTTACCAAGTGCTAATTCTCCATTTTGAGTTGAAGGACCATCAGCAATAACTTCACCTTTTTTAACCTTTTCACCTTTTCTTACAATTGGTTTTTGCATTATACATGTTCCAGCATTTGATCTTTGATATTTTATTAAATTGTATTCATCTTTTCCAGTTTTTGTTTCAATAACAATCTTATCTGCACTTACAAATGATACAACACCATCATGTTTTGCTACAATAACAATTCCTGAGTCAACTGCTGCTTTATATTCTATACCAGTACCAACAATAGGGCTATCAGTTTGAATAAGTGGAACAGCCTGACGTTGCATGTTTGCACCCATAAGTGCTCTGTGAGCGTCATCGCTCTCTAAGAAAGGTATCATCGCTGTTGCAACTGATACAAGTTGTTTTGGAGATACATCCATTAAGTCTACTTTATCATTTTCAACTTCTTCAATTAAATCTCTAAATCTAACTTTTACTCTCTTATTAATAAATTTATTATCTGCATCAAGAGGTTCATTTGCTTGTGCAACAATGTATTTATCCTCTTCATCAGCAGTCATATATCTGATTTCATCTGTAACAACACCAGTAGCTTTATCTACTATTCTATATGGTGTTTCGATAAATCCATATCTATTTATTTTAGCAAATGTAGATAATGAAGATATAAGACCTATATTTGGACCTTCTGGAGATTCTATAGGACATAGTCTACCATAGTGAGTATGATGAACGTCACGAACTTCAAATCCAGCTCTTTCTCTAGATAGACCTCCAGGTCCTAATGCAGAAATTCTTCTTTTATGAGTTAATTCTGCAAGTGGATTTATTTGATCCATAAATTGAGATAATTGAGAACTTCCAAAGAATTCTCTTAATGCTCCAACAACAGGTTTAATGTTAATTAAAGTTTGAGGTGTAGCGACGTCTAAATCTTGTGTTGCCATTCTTTCACGAACAACTCTTTCAAGTCTTGCAAGACCAATTCTAAATTGATTTTGTAATAACTCACCAACACATCTTACACGTCTATTTCCTAGATGATCTATGTCATCTGTAGAACCAAGACCAAATCTTAAATTCATGAAATAGTTAATTGATGAAATAATGTCATCTAATGTAGCACATTTTACAACTAACTTTTCTCTATTTAATCTAATTTGTTTTCTAAGTTCTTTTTCATCTGCATCTCCAACTTTTTCAAGTAATTCTTTTAAAGCTGGTAAATAAACTTCTTCTTTAATTACATCTTTATCTATTTCAATACCTAAATATTTAGATATGTCTACTGTGTTATTTCCAATTATTTTAATTTTCTTATCATCTCTAGTAATATAAACAACGTTTATTCCAGAGTGTTTTATCTTTTGAGCTACTTCTTCTGTAATTACTTCTCCAGCTGAAACTAAAATTTCACCATCTTCATTAATTACATTCTCAGCAGCAATCTCTCCAACTGTTCTTTCAGCAATACTTAATTTTTTGTTATATTTGTATCTACCTACTCTTGCTAAATCATATCTTCTTGGTTCAAAAAGTAATCCAAATAATAATGATTTTGCTGTATCAACATGTAATGGTTCGTTAGGTCTAATTTTCTTATATATTTCAAGTAAAGCTTCATCTTGTGTTTTAGCCATGTCTTTATATAGATTCTCTGTAATCAAATCATCTTCAAATAAATCTATTATTTGTTGATCAGTTTCAACACCTAAAGCTCTAATTAAAGTAGTAAGTGGAACTTTTCTAGTTCTATCAACTCTTGCAGAATATACATCTGAAGAATCTGATTCAAGCTCAATCCATGTACCACGAATTGGCATTATTGTTCCAGAATATAAGAACTTACCTGTTTTATCTCTTTGTGCATCGAAATATACACCAGGTGATCTAACAAGTTGTGATATGATAACTCTCTCTGCACCATTAATTAAGAAAGTACCACTATCTGTCATTACTGGTAAATCACATAAGAAAATTTCTTGTTCCTTAATTTCACCAGTCTCACGGTTAATTAAACGAACTTGTACTTGTAGTCTTGAAGAATAGCTTGTGTTTCTTGCTTTAGCTTCTTCAATTGTGTACTTTGTTTCATCTTCTAGTCTATAATCTACAAATTCAAGTAATAAATTACCTGAAAAGTCACTTATAGGTGAAGCGTCAGATAAAACATCTTTAAGTCCTGATTTTAAAAACCACTCATAAGATTGTTTTTGAATATCAATTAAGTCTGGTAAATCCACAACTTCTTTGATACCTGAAAAGCTCATTCTTGTTGCTTTTCCGTTTTTTACTTCATGAATACGACTCATTTCCATACCCCCAACTGCACTTAAAAAAGGCAACAAAAAGTCAAACTAGTTTACATAATTAAATTTTTGCTAACTAATTTGATTATTTTTATATACCTTTCTTTTAACTATTTTTTATGATTTTTCTCAACTATTTCAACCATCCTTTACATTATAGTTTACATAGTAATTTCAATTAGAAATAACATTTGTCTTATTATATCATATAAAAAAAACAGTGTCAACAAAAAAATTGACATTTTTAAAATTTATTAAAAAGTAAAAAAGCACCCAAAATAGGTGCTTATTTTTATATATTTCCTTCTTTTAATCTATCAGCTCTATCAGCAGCAATTAATGCTTCAACCATTTCATCAATATTACCATTTAAGAAAGACTCTAATTGATAGATAGTATAATTAATTCTGTGATCAGTTACTCTACTTTGTGGATAGTTATATGTTCTAATCTTTTCACTTCTAGCTCCACTACCAACTTGTAATCTTCTAGTATTAATTATTTCACTATCACGCTCTTCAATTTGTTTTTCATATAATTTTGCACGTAGCATTTTCATTGCAGTTTCTTTATTTTGCAATTGAGATCTTTCATTTTGGCATGATACAACTATTCCGGTTGGAATATGTGTAATTCTTATAGCAGATGATGTCTTGTTTACATGTTGTCCACCAGCACCACTTGCTCTATAAGTATCAATTCTTAAATCATTTGTATTAATTTCAACTTCAACATCTTCAACTTCAGGTAAAACAGCAACTGTAGCTGTAGATGTATGAATTCTTCCACTTGCTTCTGTTTCAGGTACACGTTGAACTCTATGAACTCCACTTTCAAATTTTAATCTACTATATGCGCCTTTACCTTTAATCATAAAAGAGATTTCTTTAATTCCGCCAATTTCAGTTTCATTTAAATCTATTACTTCAACTTGCCATCTTTTTAATTCAGCATACATAGTATACATTCTATATAAGTTATATGCAAAAAGTGCTGCTTCTTCTCCGCCAGCGCCACCTCTAATTTCAATAATAACGTTACTATCATCATTTTCATCTTTAGGTAAAAGAAGTATTTTTAATTCTTCTTCTAAAGCCGGTAATTTTTCCTTAGCAGAATAATACTCTTCTTCAGCCATTTCTTTTAACTCTGGATCGTCAATCATCTCTTTTGCACTTTCCATATCTTCTACTACTTTTTTATATTCCAAATATTTATCTACAACATCTTTCATATTAGATTGTTCTTTTACATATTTTCTCCAGCTATTTTGATCTGCTATTACTTCTGGATCAGATATTAGTTTTGTTAACTCAAGATATTTCTTATATAACTCTTCTAATTTTTCAAACATTCTTTATTCTCCATTCTTAAAAATAAATTTACTTTAATATTTTAGCATATTTTATTAAATTTTTCAACTATATATTTTCTATTATATTTTACATAAAAATAGAATGCATATAAATGCATTCTAAAACCAATCATCATCGTCTTCGTCATAATAATCTTCGTCTTGATGTCCAAATACTATTGGTATCTCGTTTATTATTCCACAAAATCCACATTTTATATATGGATATCCTTCTTTGACGTTACTAACATTAATCCTTCCTTCATTATATAGTCCGCATTCGCCACAAATATATTTAATTTTTGGCGTTTTATTTAGAAAGATTGAAATAGAAGTTCTAAACATAGAAAAACTCTTGCATAACACAATTCTATTCTTTTGGCTCATAATTAATTCCCCCTTATTACTTTATTATTAAATTAAGTAACATTTTTATAGGCAATAAGCTATATTATACCACTTTAAAATAATTATGTCAAATAGATTTTTCCTTAATATTTATTTAACAATAAAAAAGAGGACTTTATTCGTCCTCATCATTTAATATCTTAAGTTGTGCCTCAAGCATAGATTGTACTTTTATTTTATATATTCTCATTTGATTTTTCTTTGTTTCAATATCTACCTCTGCTTTAATTATTTGCCTTTGTAAGTCTTCAAGTCTTTGTTGAGCATCTGCCTCAGCAGAAGTTTTTATACTTTCAGCTTGCTTTTGAGCTTCAAGTTTTATGCTATCTGCTTCTGTTTGTGCATTTTCAACAGTCTTATCTATTCCAACTTCTAAAGCACTATAGTGATCTACAGTTTGTTGTAAAGTTTGAACTTGTCCTCTTAATTCAGAATTTTCTTTATATAGTTTTTCATAATCACTCATAACTAAAACTAGAAAATCTTCAACATCTTTTATATCGTATCCGCCTAATTTAGCTTTTTTAAATACTTTGTTATCTATATCTATTGGTGTTAGCATAATAATATAACCCCCTCTATTAATATAAAAACAGGTCCAAAGACCTGTTTTTTTACGCATTAATTACTTAAGCCAAGAAAAAGATTGTCTTTGTTCTTGTTGTTGTCTATTTAATTGAGCATTTTCCAAATCATTTTGTATTTCAACAGTTCTTGGAGTCATTAAATAGATTAAACTTGATACCTTTTGTATGTTTCCTTCTATCATAAATGTTGCTCCACTTAAGAAATCTAATACACGTCTTGCATCCTCTTTCCCAACATTTTCAAGATTAATTATTACTGATTTCTTATTTTTTAAATATGTTCCTACTTCTTCAACATCGTTATAACAAGTAGGTTGAGTAATAACCATTTTTGATGAAGACACACCATTATTTACAGAAATTACTTTAGTCTGTTTATTGTTTGAATCCTCAACTTCTCTTACAGAAGCTCTAACACCTCTTCTTGAGTTGCTTGTGTTATACATTTCTGAATCGTCCTCTATTTCTTCTGTATATTCTTCATTGTAATTTTCATCATAATTTTCATCATAAGCTTCTTCTTCGTTTCCACTTATTCCAATTACTTTTAAAAATTTATTTACAAATTGTGCTCCCATATAAATTAACCCCCTACGATATTTTCTTATCTAGCAAAAAAAGCCGTTAATATCTTCGCTTTAAACTTTATCACAAATATATCTGTTTGTCTACGTTTTAACATATTTGTAACATTTTTTTAATTAAAATATGACATTGGATTTACTGCCTGATTATTTAATCTTACTTCAAAATGTAAATGTGCTCCATATGAATTTCCAGTATTACCACTATATCCAATAACTTGTCCTTGTGAAACTGATTGTCCTTGACTAACATTAACACTAGATAAATGTGCATACAAAGTATATACTCTTCTGCCATTTGAATCAACACCATTATCTATCATTATATAGTTTCCATAACCATATCCATTAGATGCTGTAAATGAATGGTCTTTATATCCACTAGATGTATATGGACCGTTTGGATCACTTGTAACTGTTACAGCTTTTAGAACTTTTCCTGAAGCTGCTGCAAATACTTGAGTGCCTGTTGAAACTCCTATATCTGTACCTGAATGCCATGTCTGATATCCTCCAGGACTATACCATCCAAAATTTGCTGTAATATATGAACTAGTTGTAGGCCAAACAAATACATCAGAAAAGAATTTATCATTTGGTCCAACAGCCGCCTGAGCTTTCCTTATTTCCTCTTGAAGATTTGCTTCTGCAGCTTCTTGTTCCTCTAATAATATTTTAGATGCAGCAAGTAATTTAGTTTTTGAACTATTTAAGCTATTAACTTTTGTTTGTTTTTGGCTTTTAACTGTCTGCAATTCATTTGCTGATTTTTCATAGTCATAACTTAATTGCTCAACAGACAATTTTCCTTCTTCAATTCCAGACTTTAAATAATCTACATATTCCTTTTGACTTTTCATATTTCCAATTAATGATTGGTCATATTCCAATACACTGGTATAAACTCCTAACTTTGAAAAGAAATCTCCAATTCCATCTGAAGAAACAAGTATTTCAAATACGCTTGGTATTCCATTTTCATAAATTGTTCTAAGCCTTGTTGTATATATTTCTTCTGCGCTATTATATAATTGTGCAGAATTTTGAAGATCATTTTGATATTGTGTGATTTGTGAATTGATTGTATCTATTTGCGATTGAAGTCCATCTAATTTTTCTGTATATGTTGCTATTTGAGAATCTAATATTTCAATTTCATCTAAATAACCTTGAACTTCACTTTCAACAGCACTTATTTCACTTTGATTTGCAGAAATTTGGTTTTTAATACTATTTAATTGATTCTGTGCATCTGTTATACCATTTGCTAAACAAAAAGAATTAAAACTAAAAGTAATAGATAAAACACTAAATGCTATTAATGCTCGTCCAAACTTCTCTATTTTCAATTATATCCCCCCTTATTATAACACTGTAAATGATATGCTTGGGAAAAATTTCAATGGATCAACTCTTTGACCATTTTCACGTACTTCTAAATGTAAGTGTGGTCCAGTTGAGTTTCCAGTTGTTCCAACATATCCTATTAATTGTCCTTTTTCTACATGTTCACCTTCTTTGGCAACTAAAGAACTACAGTGACCATATAATGATATATATGATGAATTATTATCTATACATTCTCCATGATTAATTATTACATAATTTCCATAACCATAATTGCTATATCCAGATGTAGTAACAGTTCCAGATTGAATTGCATAAATTGGAGTACAGTTAATTCCTCCACCTGCTATATCTGCACCAGTATGTGCACTTCCAGCAGGATCCACTAAATTATATACTTCTCCAAAACTTGTTGTAATAATTGTAAATCCTGGAGTTGGATATGCAAATTCACTTCCTGTAAAAGTATTAGATGTTCCATTTTTTATTTGTTCTGCTAAATCATCCATTACTTTTGCCATTTCATTGTCTATATCTGTAAGAGCTTGTTTTCTTTTTTCAGTAAGAAGCTTAGATGTTTCTTCAAGCTCTTTTGCTTGATTTTCTAATTCATTTATTTTATTCTGCTTTTCTTCTCTTTTTGTTTCTAAGTCAGCCTTGATTTCCTCTTGTCCTTCTTTTAAAGACTCAAGTCTTTTCTTCTCTAATTCAATATCTCCTTTTATATAGTTTATATAATTTTGTTTATCTTGATATGTATTCATTAATGTTTTATCATGTTCTAAAATCATACTATATAAGTTTAATTTTATCATCAAGTCTGTAAATCCATTTGATGTAATAATTAATTCAAAAATACTTGGTATTCCATTTTCATATATTGATCTTAATCTGTTAGCATAAGTACTATTCAATACACTATAATTCTCATTAGCAGTTTCTAATTTTTCATCTAAATCTCCAATTGTTTTTTCAACTTCTTCAATGTTTTCTTGAATACTAGCTAAATTTTTAGCATATGTTAACACTTGACTATCAATATCTGCTACATCATATGCATAAAGTGCTAACTCTTTTTCAACACCAGTTAATTTTGAAGCATTTTCTTTTTGTTCTTGTTTTACCGCTTCTAATTGTTCTTCATATTTAGATAATGTATCTGCTCCATATACTACTTTAACTGAAAGATTAGATAAAAATACTATACAAATAATTATTAATATTTTTCTTTTTATCTCTTTCACTATAAACTCCTCCTATGCTTTTAAATATTTCTTTAATGATATAGCACTTCCAAAAATTCCAATAAATAATCCAAGAAGCACATATGCAATTAAAATTTGATACCAGATTGTAGAATAAGGTATAAATTTAAATACTCCTAACGCATAGCTTGAATTTAGTGCAACATAAATATACACGTATACAATAGAAATTACAATAAATGAAATAAGTGCTGACACAATTCCCATTATTGCACCTTCAACAATAAATGGTTTAACAATAAAGCTATTTGTAGCACCAATATATCTCATAATAAATATCTCTCTTTTATTTGAATAAACTGCAAGTTTTATTGTATTAGATATAATAAATACACTTACTACCAATAATACAACTCCTACTCCAAGTAAGAAATAATTTGCAACTTTTGAAATTGATATTACAGCCTCAATTGTATCTGCATTATATTTCACTTTATATATTCCATCAATTTTTTCAACTGCTGCTTTTATTGCATCTGCTTCTTCAATATTAGTAAATTTTACTATAAAAGAAGCAGGAAAAATATCTAATCCTTCTAGACCTTCTAAGAAATAATCTTGATCTTTAAATTGTTCTTTTGCATCTTCATATGCTTCAGATTTACTCATATATTGGATCTCTGAAACTCCATCAATTAGTCTTATTTCATCTTCCATATATGCGACATCTTCATCTGTTGCTTTATCTTCAATGAAAGCTTGTAGTCCTTGTTCTAATCTAAGTGTTTCAACATTTTTATTTACATTTTGTAGTATTATAATAAATATTCCAAGTATTAACATCGTTGCGCATATAATTAGCATAGTAGAGATTGTCTTTGAGCCGTGTTTATTTAAATTATCATAACCTTCTTTAATTAAATAAGTATTTGTTGTCATCTAATACACCCCTCTCGCTTCATCTTTTACAACTTTACCATGATCAAGAGCTATAACTCTCTTATTTAGCTTATCTACTATATCTTTAGCGTGTGTAACAACTAATATAGTTGTACCTCTTGCATTAATTTCAAGTAAAGTTTTAAAAATTTCTTCAGCAGTTTTAGGGTCAAGATTTCCTGTAGGCTCGTCTGCTATTAAAATTGGTGGCTTTGTAGCAAGCGCTCTAGCTAAAGCTACTCTTTGTTGCTCTCCACCAGATAATTGATTTGGATAAAATTTCTCTTTTCCAGATAAACCAACCATTTGAAGTACTGTCTTTAACTGCGTTTTAATCTCTCTTTCTGAGGCTTCAATTACTCTTAAGGCAAAAACTATATTTTCTTCAACTGTTCTATCATATAATAATCTAAAATCCTGAAATACAAATCCAATTTTTCTTCTTAAATATGGTATTTCTTTCTTCTTTAGTCTTGTTATGTCTCTACCATCAACAAGTATTTTTCCAGAAGTAGGCTCTTCTTCTTTAATTAAAAGTCTTAGAAAAGTAGATTTACCTGATCCTGAAGGACCAACAAGAAAAGCAAACTCTCCTTTATCTATTTTTAAACTAACATTATCTATGGCACATACACCATGATCATATTTTTTTACAAGATTTACAAATTCTATCATTTGTTTTTTCCTTTCATATATCTATATACTCTTCCAATTTAATATTATCATAAAAGAAAATAATTGTCTACCTTGTTCTAAAAGTTTTGCATTTCTTTAAGAACTTTACGTATAATTGTTTCAACACTATCTTTGCTTAAATCTAATCTATTTACAACTTCTTTTATTTGTTTTTGACTATAGCCTAACACTTCTAGTGCAGTCATTGCCTCTTCAATATTTTTATTATTTGTATCTTTAAATTTAATATTAATTTTATCTGTTTGTTCTTTTAATACTTTATCCTTTAATTCAAGTATAATTTTTTGTGCCATTTTAGGACCTATTCCCGGAACACTCTTTAATACAGTAATATTTTCAGTAGCGATTGCGACACCTAAACTTTCAATATCTACATTAGAGATTATTCCAAGTGCTACTTTAGGTCCAACTCCACTTACTGTTATTAATTTTTTAAAGAATTCTAGACTTTCTTTACTTTTTGATCCAAATAACCTCATATCATCTTCTCGAACATGTAAATGTGTGTATAATTTAATCTCTTCATTAAGACTTAATGTATAAATTTCTGACTCTGGCATATACACTTCATATCCAATATTATTTACATCTATTATTACTCTATCTTTATATATACTATCTACTTTTCCTTTAAAAAAAGCATACATAATACTCACCTCAGGTTATATTTTACACAAAAAGATTTTTAAAGTCAATTTATTCTCATATTATCCACAACATCTAAAACATTTTCATAGTTTCCACACATTATTCTATCTATTATTTCCTTTTTTTCATCATAATCTACATATTCTTTAGTTAAAATAATTTGAACCGTATTTTTGTTTTTCTTTTCATAATTTAAGTACCAACTATTTTCCATTGTAAAAAAAACACAACATATTCCAATAACTGAAACTAAAAAAATTATATAACTCATATTATCACCTAAGATATTATATGTATTCTAAAAAAATATGGTTAAAAAAAGAACTAGGTAATAATATATTACCTAGTTCAACTATTAGAAAGATCTAACACAAGCAAAAGATACAACGTAGTACTCTCTATTTGTATCAAATAGAAGATATACTTCATCTTCTTCTGGAAGTTCTGGTTTAACTTCGCAAATACTTTTTACCTGCATCAGATCTCCGTCGTCGAAGATATATAATTTTGAAGTATTAAGATCTCTTTTTAATAAATCTTGGCCTTTAGGTGCCTTTTCATACTTTTGAAATTTTTCATTCAAAAGATTGGAAATATCAAGAAGAACACAATCTAAAGACTCATCATCCTCATTGAAGAACCTAGTATATCCTTCTTCTATCTCATCTTCAAGAACATCTTGAGGAGCTGGTCTGAAAAAAGATTTTTTCTGTTCTTTCTGTTTTAATTCAGCTTCAACCTTTTTTCTTTCTTCTATTGATCTAATATCAATCTCACACTCATCTTTTTTTGCATTAATTTTTTTTGATTCCTTATCTAATGTTTCCCCTGCATAAAAAAACTTGTTGTATGCATCGATTCCTCCAAGCATAGCTTTTTTTACCTTTTTAAATTTTTTTCCCATAATAAATCATCCTTTCTCACAATTTTTTTAATTTTATTGATGAGCTACAAACAACCCATCAATTATGACAGGTATTAACAAATACTTATCTATTTTAATTATATCACCAAAAATTAATTATGTCAATTAATAGTGTACGTATTTTAATGTTTTTAGTATAAAAAAAGAAACTAACAATTAGTTTCTTTATTGTTTTTATTATTTACGAATTTATTGTAATGATCAAGAGAAATTTCCTTGTCTATCACATTAGCTTGTAAGTTTTTTAAAAAATTATTTCTATTATCTTCTTTATTATTTTCATTTAACTTTAAATTCATATACTTCCTCCTATTATTACTAATATTAATGATTATCTTAGCATAAACATATTTTAATAACTTTTATTTAATTCTTAAATTTTAGCATTAATAATTTTTATTATATATAATTCTATATTTGATTTATAAATTCCACAACTAATTACTAGATTATAGCAAAAATTAGACTAGATAGTCAATAATTAAATAACAAAAAAGCCAGGAAGTAAATCCTAGCTATTCTGGCTCCTCAAGTAGGGCTCGAACCTACGACCCTTCGGT
>JBJEXW010000035.1:0-7615 GCA_051886195.1 Clostridia bacterium | reverse complement strand
CACCAGTTACTCCTTTTAACTGACAAGTTCCATTATTTCCTGCAAGTCCTACTGCAACTTCTCTCATCCCTGTTGTTTGTTTGTCATAAAAGCAATTGTATATATTTCCTATTGATGCAGTATTAGAATTATATCCTCCCATAAAGCCACCAATGTATTTAGACTTTGCAGTATTAATATTTGTATTTGTACCTATATTTCCAACTTCTCCTGCAGCATAACAATTTAAATATAATGAACCTGTAAATGTTCCATATCCATCTACAGTTACATTTGGAGTTATATTATTTGCATTTCCAACAAAACCACCAACATAAGTACCAGAATAGTCCATACCAGTCATTGTTGTGGAATAACAATTTTTGTATATTGATGCTCCACCTACCTCACCTCTATTTACTTGAGCATCATTTCCAACAAAACCACCTATTTCTTTTTTTCCTTCAACTACTCCAGATGAATAGCAATTTTCAAAATATGCTGCTATTGTTGAATTTCCTGCATCATCTATTTGCCTTCCATGAGACTTTACTTCTTCAGATGTTGTAACACTTATTTGCGATCCAATAAAACCACCAGTTTGTCCTTCTCCATACATTGAGTTATTTGTAAAACAATTTTTAACAATAATTCCTCCACCATCACATGATATAAATCCACCGGAATGTCCAGAGGTAGAATGTACCTCAGAATCAATAGAATAGCTATTTTCAATTATAATAGGATATCTTGGATTATCTGAACCTATTGCTGTACCAGTATTTCCAAATGTAGCTTCTGGTACATCTGGAATGCTAGCATTATATTTTACTGGACTATCCACCCCAGAACATGCTATTGCAATAAATGAACCAACATGTCCACCATTTCCTCTAACATAAGCATTTTCTATACTACAATTTCTTAAATATGCATTACTTGCATAAAAAACTCCTGTCAAAACTGCACAACTTCCTGCTGGATTTTGTGAAAAAAATCCATCAATTTTGATATTATCTAAAAATATTCCCCTATAGTAATTATCTATTCCTCCAAATATACCAGTACTTGTTGTACTTCCAACAATTTTAGAAGACTTGAAGTTTAAATTTTTAGCAACAAAACCAGATTTAATAACACCTATTAAACCTTTAGCAGTATTTAAATTATATATTGTATGATTATTTCCTTCTATATAAAATAAATTTGCTCCTTTACTAATTGTATATGTACTTAATAACTTATTATCTCTTCCTCCCATATCTATATCTTTTGTTATATTTATCTTAATGTTATTTGTTGTTGTAGATTTTTTGGCTATAACATAAACTAATTTTTCAGCAGTATCTACATTATACACGTAATATGTCACATCTCTTTTTGAAGTTCCTCCACCATCAACAGCAGTAGAATAATTATATGTTTCTGTTGGGACAGAACCTGTTTCATCATAAAAATCCGCATCAGTTAGGGCAACTCCACTTGAATTATTTTGTGTTCCATCCCACGGAACTAGTTGCAAATCACTTGTATCAGTCCAATTAAAATATGGATTATTGTCTATAACATCTGCTGTTTGCAGTTTAGTATCAGTAACAGAACTAGCTACTCCTTCTCCAAAAACACTATTTTGAATCTCAGTCCATCTGGCCTTTGAAAAAGCTGATACACTATCATAGCTTGTAGCCATTTCATTTTCTTCTTTTATTTTTCCAATATTATATATTATATTTTCATTATTAATTAGAAAAACTATAAATACTAAAACTAATAAAGTAATAAATATACACTTACGAGGTATGTTAATTTTTTTTAGTTTTATATTCATTTATTCAACCTTCTTAATCATATTTTCGATATATTCTCTCATAATAATTTTAGCATTTTAGCTATATTTCTACAAGATTTGTAACAGTATTGTAATCTATAATTTAATAAAAAAAACAGATGAAAATTTATTCATCTATTTTTAATTCATAATTCCAAAAACCAAGTTGTCCTTTAGCCTCTATTGGTTTATCTAGTTTTTCAATATTTTCGAGTTTAAATGCATAATTTCTTGAAAAGGAATGTGTTGTATATATATCATTATTTTCTTTTGCTAATTCTTTGGCAAAGTTTTCATTCATTGCTATACAGTCTGTAAGTGTAGCTTTACCAAGTATTTTTCCTAATGGAAGTTCATCCTCTGGGAGATACTTTCTTAGTCTTTCAACTGCCTCTTTATCTATTCCTTTTCCAGCATGTATTAAAAATTCTCCTCTAAACTTTGTATTCCAACTTCTAAATTCATATCTTTTTACACCTTGCATTATTAATGTTGCCCAAGGTTGCTTAATTGTTAAAACTTTCATAATTATCTCCTACTTCTTCTTTTCTATATTTTTATATATTTTTCCATCTTTAAGTTTTATGCTATCTCTTAATTGTCTATGATATGTTATAACAAATCTATGTATTTCATCTTGTAAAAAAGTGATAAAGTTAAGTATTTGTTTTTTATCTGATAAATCAATTTCATTTCCGTTTTCATCAATTAATCCGCGTGTTCTATGCTTATCATTTTTTACCATTCCATATATATTAGTTGTTTCTTGCGATTCTTTCATAGCTCTTTTTACCGCATTTAACTGGTTCATTGCTCCATCAATAAACATTACATCTGGTAATGGCCACTCCTTTGAATGCTTTAGTCTTCTGGAAATAACTTCATACATACATTGTGGATCATCTTGAGTTAAAGTACTTCTAATTTTAAACTTTCTATACATACTTTTATTAAGTTTTCCATTTTCAAATCTTATCATACATCCAACTATATACTCATTTCTTAAATTAGAAATATCATAGCATTCAATTGAATCTATTCCCTCTTTAAATCCAAGTAATGAAGCTAAATCCTCAATAACATTATTTTTACTATCTTCTATATTTATATGGATATTGTTTTCTACCATTTTTACAAGTTTTGCTTTTTCCCCTCTCTTTGGGCATATAACTTGTAAATGATTCTCTCTTTTTTCAAATAGTTTATTAATTAATTCTACTTGTTCATCTGAAAGAGTAATATAAACTTTCTTTGGCATATCATTATTATCTGTATAATAATTTGATACAATTTGTACTAAAGAGTCCTCTACTTCTTCTTGTGAAACGTCTGTTAACTTAACATTATCATGAAGAACAATCTTATAGTCTCTAATTTTAAATATTTGAACATATAAAGTTTCTTCATAAAAAACATATCCCCATATATCCGTACTTATCTCATTTAAATTTGATACATTTTGTTTTTGACTAAATTTATCTATATTATCTATACGTTGTTTAAGATTTGCTGCTTTCTCAAACTCAAGTTTTTGAATGCATTCTTCAATTTGAGTCTCAATCATCTTTTTCACATCTGTTGTTTTTCCCTCTAAAAAAAGTACTACTTGATCTATCATTTCTTTATACGCTTTAAGACTCACTTCATTTATACATGGACCTAAGCATCTACCTATATGATAATATAAACAAGCATTTTTTACATTTGTTTTTTCTAAATTATATTTGCATCTTTTAACTGGAAAAATCTCTTTTATAGTATGTAATGCATCTCGCATTGCACTCACATTTGTATAAGGGCCAAAGTACAATGCTTTGTCATCTAGTCTCCTTCTAGTAACATAAATTAAAGGATACTTATCCTTTACTGTTACCTTTATATATGGATAAGTTTTATCGTCTTTAAGTAATACATTAAATTTAGGAGATAATTTTTTTATATAGTTACATTCAAGGTTTAAAGCTTCAACTTCATTATTAACAACTATATAGTCTATGTCTCTAACTAGAGAAGCCATATTTTCTATTCTTTTTGTTTTGTTATTTTTTTGAAAATATTGTCTTACTCTCTTTCTTAAAGATATAGCTTTGCCAACATATATAATTTCGCCTTTTTCATCTTTCATCATATATATTCCTGGTTCAAAAGGGATTTTAGCTACTATATCTTTTACATATTCATTTGTCACTTTATATCATCTCCTTAAAAAAAAGTATATTAAAAGAGGGTATATTAAATAACCCTCTAGTTTTCAATTTAATTTATTAAATAAATTACTCAGCCTCGTTATATTTTTCAATAATTAATTTTTGTAACATTTCTCTTGTTTCAGTATTGATAGGATGAGCAATATCTTTGAATTCTCCGTTTGGAGTTTTTCTGCTAGGCATTGCAATAAATAGCCCTTTATCACTTTCAATAACTTTAATGTCATGGATTACAAAAACATCATCAATAGTTATAGAAGCGATAGCTTTCATTCTGTTTTGAGAAGTTACTTTTCTAACTCTTACGTCTGTTACTTGCATGTTCTACACCGCCTTCCTTGAATGTTAACTTTATTATCCCATATTAATATATCAATGTCAACAATTTGTTTACCATAATTTGTATCATTTTTGTTACAAAACAATTTCAAAGAAACGTGTTTTTTCCTAGCTATATAATATTTTCTTTCGTTTTACTTCATAAGGAACTACTTCATTAATGTACTCTGAATATCCGTCCATAAGTATTGCTGGAGATATATTGGATCTTGGTCCAGCAGATAAAATTACATCAACACTATCATCTATGTTGAAAACATATTTTTCAATTTGAGGTTTTATGTCAAGTCTTTCCATTCTATCATAGCTCTTTTTTACTACTAAAATTTGTGTTTGAGACAAATACATCTCCATTTTTTTTCTATAATATGCTCTTATTTCATCTTTTTCTCTTAAAGATTTATCTTTAAATTTTTCAGTGTAGTCTAAGCTTATAACATATTCTGCCGCATACACTCTTAGATTTATGCTTTCTTCATTTGGTGATACATACTCTGCAGACATAACTATAAATCCTGCAGGAAGAGTTCTATTTAATTCTCTTACTAGATAACGCGTATCAACATCTTCAGTAAGGTACATTTCAAAAATTTCTCCTGTACTTTCATATCCATCAGTAAGTGGATGAGCAAACATCATATCTACCATATCTGTACTCTTAGATTTTACAACTGGTAGTCCAGTCTTAGAAAATGCTTCTGAAAAAATCTTAATTGTATCTTCTTGTGATATATACATAGCATCTCTAGATTTACCATAAACTATCCTTAGCTTGTTCATCATATCATCTTCCTTCCTCAGGCGTAATTATATCACAGGATAAATTAAAATTAAAGATTTTTTGACATTTTTCTGTAATATTTTATCTATTAATTTTAAACAAATTCATCTCTTTTTTGTAATATCCTTTAATTGCTTCTTTTAAAATATATGCCCCGATTAGCATTTGAGATATAGATGAACTTCCCATTCCAACATTTAAATATACATTAGGTATGCTTTCAATCTCACATATTATTGGCAAATTATCTTTAGAAGAATATACATTTCCGCTATAACTTATTACCTCATCTGCAACTTCAACTTTAGGATATAATTTATATAATATACTTTTTAATCTTTTTTCATTTTCTTTTTCTAAAGATTCTAGATACTTATTATTATCCATTTTAAAAGTATATCTTGTATCAATTCCAGAAATTATTACGTTTCCATTTTCATCACATCTTATATAAACAGGAATATCATTTAATAATTTCATACATATTTTCTTTTTTAAATTTGTTTTTAAAGCTACACTAAATCTTTTATATACCTCAATACTTGGTATATTTGATATTTGTAAGTTATCTATACTTGTGGTTAATATTAAAGAATTCGAACGAATAATAAAATCATTTTGAGTTTTAACTTCAACATAGTCATAATATGACTTTATCTCTTTCAATTCAGTATTTTCATATATATGTACATTGGGGAAACTTGAAATATATTCAAAGACTCTTGATGTAAAATCATAAGAATCAATCATTCTTGCTCCCTGTTTTATATTAATGCCACTATTTGTTTCATTTACATCTACTTTCTCACCAATACAATTTCTCATATTGATTTCATTTTTTAACATTGATTTTTGAAACATTTTTGTATTAAGAATTGTATAATCTGTTTTCTTTAAGTATTCATTTTTCTGTATATCTACTATAATTTCATCAAGAAGTGCATTAGCTTTTCTTTTTAAATCTAGAAGTTTTCTTTCTATATTCTTTTCTTTATTTATATTATTTTTTATATATAATTCATCTATAAAATCCGTTATGCAAGCTGAAGATACACCTGTCGTATTATATCCTATTAAATTTTTTTCTAATACAGCTATTTTAAATCCATCTTTTGCCAAGTAATATGCAGTAATTGCACCACAAATTCCTCCACCTACTACTACAACATCGCATTCAATATTTTCAGATAAATACGGATAAATATTTCTTATCTTATTTTCTCTCAACCAAATTCCTTTTTGCATATTAACACCTCATAAATATTTTTTATACAATTTTTCAAATTTATACCATTTTGTATAATATTTAAGGAAAGTTTTGGTAATAATATGAATGAGGTGAATGATTATGTCAAAGAAAAAAACTACTATTATAGTAATTGTAACCGTTGTCTTTATACTAGTATTTTCAACTATATTTGCAGCTACTATTACTCATTTTGCACCAGAGTATGGTATAACAACTGCAAATGTTAATTTAAGAAATAGACCAACTTCTGATTATTCTTCTTTTGTAAGAACACTTAGTCCAGATACAAAAATTAAAATAGTTGGTTCAATAGACAATTACTATATAGTTCAATTAGAAAGTAATGAAGTGGGAATTATATCTAAAGATTATGCAAATATAACAGGAAATAAAACAGATAATTTGGTGTATACAGATTATTCTCCATTTTATGCTACAATAAAAGGTGATAACACAATTGTTAGAGGCGGACCATCAACTTCATTTAAAGTATATGGAAAACTAAATGCTGGCGATAAAGTATACGTTATTGGAGCTATAGAAAATTTTCTATTAATTATAACTCAAGATAATTTAGTTGGAATGGTAAGAAATGATTTACTTGAGTACTATTCAGAAAATGCTCAAGAAAACATTCAAGAAGAAATTCAACCAAAAAATGCTACTAGCAATTCTAAAGCTAATGTATCATATATTCTAGAAAAAATAAACGCAGCAAGAGCAGAATATGGTCTACCAGCACTCACTCTTGATTCTCTTGTAACAGCTACAGCTCAAACAAAAGCTAAAGATATGGTAGAAAACAACTATTTTTCACATACTTCTCCAACATATGGAAATCCATTTGAAATGATGCAAAATGCTGGTATAACTTATATAGCAGCTGGAGAAAATATTGCTGGAAATAGTGATATAGATGATGCTATAAATTCTTTTCTTACATCAGAAGAACATAGTAAAAATATATTATCTAATTCATATAATTACATAGGAATTGGAATAGAAAAAAGTAATACATATGGATATATTATTGTATTAATGTTTATTGGCAAATAATTAAGAGGAGCTTGAAATATTATATGTTTCAAGCTCCTTATTTTATAATTATTATCTTATATTATATTTTTGTTTTTCTTTTAGAATAAAAGTTATTCCAACAATGCTCACTATTAATAATCCACTTATTAATAATATGCTTATATCTCCTGTTGCAGGTATTTCTTCTTCTATTT
>JBJEXW010000034.1:0-1658 GCA_051886195.1 Clostridia bacterium | reverse complement strand
TACACCTTATTAGCTTTGCTGTTTTAGTCCAAGTTGCGGTTAGGCATTACAAAATCATCAATCGATTTCTCTTTTTCTTGAATAATCACTTGAGTTCTTGGTTCTAGTTTTAATCTCTCAATCTCTTTTTTAAGTTCGATGACTTCTTCATTAGTATCTTTTACTTTTTGTAGAAGTTCATAATTCTCTTCAGCATCAATTGATGAAATTTTATCAAGAGCTAATAATAAGTCATCTTCGGTTGGCTCTCTATCAGTTGGTAAATTATCTTTTAACAATAAATAAACAGAACGCCAATTCTCAGGAGGAATATTATTTTGTTTATATTTTTCACTTAATGTCTCGAAAAAGCGATTAATATGTTGATTTTTAAAATATGCAATTGAATCCGAGACAGACATCCATGTATTCATCAAAAATTCAGATGAAATACATTTATCAGATTCTATCCAAAAAATTAAGTTGATTTTGTACAATGTCAGTAAATTGATATAATCACTATCATATTTCCTCTTCATATAAGATGAAAACCATCTTGTAAGAATGGAATCACTTGTGGCAATTAATTTTTTTGCAATATAAATATTACTAATTTTTTTTAATTCCCCAGTGGAATGAATAAGTTTTATATCATGTTCTGCTGATTCTCGAGATGTGGAATTTCCTTTGAAAGTTCTCAGACTAGAAACCAAGTCCAAATATTTTTCGTTATTTGGTAAAAATGCTTTGGAATTTATCGATACATCTATATTATATTTTAGTTTAATATTAGTAATTAAATATTCTTCAGTATTTAAAAGTAATTGTTGATATATTTCTGGATTATTTCTTTTATATAGTAAAATTTCCATATTATCTGTTGAAGAAAGTAATCCTCGAAATTCTCGTATTGTAAAATCATTAATTTGAATAGAACAATTATTCTGCTTTAATTTTTCTACTAAGTATTCAACAAAGAATTGTCTTTCTTTGCCATTAATACCAAATAAATAAACAATTAAATTTGTATCAAAAACAATTATATTTCCTGAAAGCTTCTTCTTACTTCGCTTAACAGAATAAAAATATGAAAATAACAACCAAGAATAAATCAATTTATCAAAAAGTCTTTGTGTTTCTGTATCATTTGTATTTCTATAAATATCCTTAATCCAGAGAATTAATAATTTAGATAACTCAGTTTCTTCTAGAGGATTTACATTTGTAACTCTAGAAAAATAGATAGAAAGAGTATCGTAAAACTCTTTATATGTAATTCTGTTTTGTTCATTATACTCGAGATAGTTATTAAATTTTTCAAAAATCCTTCTTGTATTCTCATCTAGATTTTTTTGCTGGTTTGAATATTTCTCTTGCAAAGTTAAGGGAGATGTTAAAAGGGTGATTTTTTCCTTTTTTATAAAAAGATTACTTTTATTTTCATCGATAGATTTAATTAACGATTTTATAAATGTTGGAGGTATTTCAATCTTATACTTTTCCTTAATGTAGTTATGAAAATTACTTATAGAAATTTCAAATGGAAATTTTGGATATGGATAATCTGCAATTACTTTTTCTATAAACAGTTTATAAACGGTTTCTTCTGAAACTCCTTGTTCATAATGTAATGCCTAACCGCAACTTGGACTAAAACAGCAAAGCTAATAAGGTGTATA
>JBJEXW010000033.1:0-1665 GCA_051886195.1 Clostridia bacterium | reverse complement strand
ATGGCGAAATAGACCTAGATAAAATAGAAATTTAGTCATACAAATAACTATTTGTCGGATATTGTATAATATTCTTAAGGAGGAATATTATATGGTAAAAAACGATGTAATTATCAAAATAACAAATGATATGGCAATGGTTTTAACAAATTACCAGTTAGAAAAACTAAAAGAAACACTAAATTTAAATTTAGAAAAAATAGAAATGTCAGTAATAACTGATGAAGAAGAAAAACAAAAAGAAAAAAATACTAATGAAAATTACATAAATATGTTTATATCAGCAAAAGAAGTAGAAGGATGTTCTATAAGAACGATAAAGTACTATAGAGAAATAATAGAAAGAATGATAGATACATTAGATAAAGCAATAAAAGATATAACAACTGAAGAAATAAGGAAATACCTATCAGATTATAAAGAAAATAATCAATGTAATGCTACAACAATAGATAATCTGAGAAGAGTTTTATCAAGTTTCTTTTCATGGCTTGAAGATGAAGATTATATCTTAAAAAGTCCTGTTAGGAGAATTCATAGAGTAAAAACACCAACTGTTATAAAAGAAACATTTACAGATGAAAATCTTGAGAGAATGAGAGATAAAAGTGATTGTATTAGAAATTTAGTTTTAATTGAATTACTATATTCCACAGGAATGAGAGTTGGAGAACTTGTAAAAATAAATATCTCTGATTTGAATTTTGAAGATAGATCTTGTAAAGTTTTTGGGAAAGGCAATAAACAAAGAGAAGTTTATTTTGATGCAAGAACCAAAATACATCTAATACAATATTTACATACAAGAACTGATGAAAATGAAGCTTTATTTGTTTCAAAAAATAAACCGCATCAAAGACTTTCTATTTCAGGAATAGAATTAATTTTGCGAAAGTTAGGTATTGAAACTGATATAAATAGAGTACATCCACATAAATTCAGAAGGACATTAGCAACAATGGCAATAGATAAAGGTATGCCAATAGAACAAGTACAGAAATTATTAGGACATGTTAAGATAGAAACTACAATGCATTATGCAATGGTAAATCAAAATAATGTAAAAATATCACATAGAAAGTATATAGGATAGGTGGAAAAATGGATTTCAAAGAATATACAGTTGAAGAATTAGTAAATAATAATATGTTAGAAAAACCAATAGATGGTAATCATGGTAATAAACATCCCAAAAGTTCGGATTATGTAAAAAAAGGAATTCCTTTTATTATGGTTTCTGATATAGATAATGGGAAAATTAACTATCATACATGTAAATTTATAACAGAATATCAAAAAAATAATTTAGATAAAGGATTCTCAAAACCAGGAGATATATTGTTATCACATAAAGCTACTATTGGAGTTACTTGCATAGTAGATAATTCATATCCTGAAATAGTTATTACACCGCAACTAACATATTATAGAGTAAAAAATGGAATAAATAAATATTACTTAAAATACTATTTTGATAGTCCATATTTTCAAAATATATTAAAAAATTGGGCAACATCTGGAAGTACAAGGGCTTATTTAGGAATTACAGCTCAATTAAAACTACCAATATTATTGCCTAAATTAGAAATTCAAGATAAGATAGCAAAGATATTATCAGTTATTGATAGAAAAATAGAAATAAATAATCATACAAATGATAATTTG
>JBJEXW010000032.1:0-1695 GCA_051886195.1 Clostridia bacterium | reverse complement strand
GAGGCTGCTGAAAAAGTATAAAAAGATTACTGTAAAGAACACAGTAGTCTTTTATTTTGGTATAATATAAATATATAAGATAAAATGGTGATGTAAATGATAAAATTAGATAAACAAATAGAATTGAATTTTAGTAATCATATGGATTTATATGATATTTTAATAAAGGAAGATAACTTTTGGAGACAACTAAATGACATGGTTGATTTTTCATTTGTTGTTGATATGTTAAAAGATAAGTACTCTTCTACTATGGGTAGACCATCGGAAGATGTAATAAGAATGTTCAAATATTTATTATTGAAATCATATTTTAAATTATCAGATAGAGGTTTGATAGAAAGAACAATGACAGATATGTTATTTAAATATTTTTTAGGATATACTCCAGAAGAAACGAAGTTAATTGATTCAAGTTTATTAACTGTTTTTAGACGCGAAAGATTAATAGATAGTGATACTAATTTAATGGATAAATTAATAGAGAAAACTGTAGAACTTGCTTTAGAAAAAGGATTAATAGAAGTTAAAAATAAAATAATAGTAGATTCAACTCATACAAACGCAATGTTTAGTCATATATCACCAAGAGAAGAATTAATAAGACAAGCAAAAGAATTAAGAAAATCAGTTTATAAAATAGATGAAAGTATGCATGATAAAATGCCAAAAAAACGAGAATCATCCGGTTTACTAGAAGATCAAATAGAATACACAAAAGAATTATTAAATATATTAAAAGAAGATGGAAGATTTACTGCATTACCTGGAATAAAGGAACAAATAAACTATTTAGAAGAAACCATGAATGATACAGAAATAGAATTAGAATATTCAAAAGACCAAGATGCACGTATAGGACATAAAACAGCCGATACATCATTTTTTGGATACAAAACCCATATTGCTATGACACCAGAAAGAATAATAACCGCAGCAACAATTACTAGTGGTGAAAAACATGATGGACAAGAACTAACAAATTTAATTGAAAAAAGTAAAAATAATGGAATTGAAGTTGAAGCAGTTATTGGTGATGGTGCATATTCTGAAAAAAATAATTTAGATTATTGTAAAGATAATAATATAAATAATGTAAGTAAATTAAGTGAACAAGTTTTACATGGAAATAGACGTGAAGAAGATAAATTTGAATTTAATAAAGATGCTGGTATGTATGTTTGTCCAGCTGGTCATATGGCAATAAGAAAAGTAAGACAAGGAAGTAAAGCAAATGGCAATCAGGTGGAATGCTATTATTTTGATGTGGAAAAATGTAAACACTGTCCTTTTAAAGATGGGTGTTATAAAGAAAATGCTAAGACAAAAACATATAGTGTTACGATAAAAAGTGAAACTCATACTGCTCAAATGGAATATATGAAAACGGATGAATTCAAAAAATTATATTCTGAAAGATACAAAATTGAGGCAAAGAATGCCGAACTAAAAAATAACTATGGATATGATAAAGCTAATGCCTGTGGAAAACTAGGTATTACAATACAAGGGGCAACTACGCTATTTTTGGCAAATATGAAGCGAATAATAAAATTAAAAGAAGAAAAAAATAAAAATATAGATAAGAAATGACCTATATTTGTTAATTCTTTCTAAATAAATAATAAAAAAACTGATATAAAGTGGAAAACTTAAAATATCAGTTTTATTTTTTTACTTTTTCAGCAGCCTCAA
>JBJEXW010000031.1:0-1756 GCA_051886195.1 Clostridia bacterium | reverse complement strand
TGTGACTTATAAGTTAAAATGTCCTCTTTTTTTATTTGATTTATAAGTTAAAATGTCCTATCTAATTAATAATATAAAAAAATTGATTTATAAGTTAAAATGTCCTAAAATACATTCCTGAAAAGGGGGTGTATTTTAATATGGCAAAATTAGATGATAAAGATTTATATAGTTCAATTATTAAAAAAGTTATTGCTAAAGAATTAACTCAAAAAGAAGCAGCATTAAAATTAGAAATATCTGATAGACAAGTTCGTAGAATTATCGTTAAATATAAAACCATTGGTGAAGAAGCTTTTATTCATAAAAATGCTGGTAAACCTAGTCATAACAAAAAAATCCCAAATGATATATCAAATGAGATTATAAATGATTATTTAAATAATTATTCTGATTACGGTTTTACTCATTTTTATGAAGAGCAAGGTTATAAATACGGTATTTCTTTTTCAGCTATGAATACATTATTTATAAATAATGAAATTATTTCTCCCTATGCCCAACATAAAACAGTTAAATTATATAACGAGAATATAAAAAAAGCAATTAGAGATAAATCTATAACAAAATCTCAAGAAAAATTATTTGAGCAAAGAAAACAAGAACAATTTGAAAAACATATTAGAAAATCTACTTTGCATTATTCTTTTGGTCAAGAAGTTCAAATGGATGCTGCTTTTTGGATTTGGTTTGGTACAGAAGAAACAGCATTACATTTATCATTAGATAGAGCAACAGGAAAAGTTTTGTCTGGATATTTTGATTATGAAGAAACAACCAACGCTTACTTAATTGTATTAATGAATATGATTATAAATTTTGGGATACCCGAAAAAATAAAGACAGACAAAAGAAATTCATTTTCTATTAATAATGCTAAAAGTTCTAAATCAAAGCTTAATGTAACACAGTTTGGTAGAATATGTGAAGACTTAAACATTAATCTGATATGTAACAGTAATCCATTATTTAAACCAAATGCTGAAAGACAAAACGGAACTTTTAAAAGAAGATTAAAAGCAGAGTTAAAACATGAAGGGATAACTACAATAGAAGAGGCAAATGACTATTTAAACAATGTTTTTATTCCTAAAATGAATAAAAGATTTTCTTATGACATTAATCCCAAAAAGAATGTTATGAAAGAAAATAATTATACTGAGAATGAATTGAATTTTATTATTTCTATTAGACATGAAAGAACAATAGATAATGCTTCATCAATAAAATATTTAAATAAATATTATTTGCCTATTGATGAAGAAACAGGAGAGATTATCTCTTTTAAAAGTGGAACAAAATGTGTTGTTGTAAACACCTATGATAACAAATTATTCGGAATTATAAATGAAAAATCATATTTATTAATGTTAGTAGAACAACAAGCAAATAAAACTACTAGGGCATCGAAAAATGGATTTAAACCAAGCGAAGATAATCCTTGGAGAAAATTTAAAATTAAATAGAAATGGGGCTTTGCCCCAAACCCCAAGGTTTACCGCATTTAGTTACCGAAAAAGAAAACAAAATAAAAGGAATGCAGATTGCTTCCTTTTTCGTTTAACACTACTTAAATGCTCAGGTCGCTCCTCAGCGTTGCCTTATCCCTTTAAGTAATAATTATAGTATACATTACTGTATTTAAATTTCAACAGGACATTTTAAATTAAAAATAATTTTTTACTTATTTTATTATAGGACATTTTAACTTGAAAACTAAGTATTAAAAATAGGACATTTTAAAAAACAAATCACA
>JBJEXW010000030.1:0-1781 GCA_051886195.1 Clostridia bacterium | reverse complement strand
TTTTTATTGTATTTTTTTCAAAAATGTTTTAATTTATTAATTAATGAAGAGAATTTAATATTTTTATATCACGCAAAAAAGTGACGAAAATCTGATTTTTTTAAAATTTATATAACTAAATTCTCGTCATTAAATTAAATTTATAAGTGATTTTTATTATGTTTCATTTGTCATTTATAATTGTCAGAACAATGATTTGTTAATTAAAGTATTGTTCTAATTCGCTTATTTTAGATTCTAATTCTAAAATAAACTTATAAATATTATCTATTTCAAAAATGGAGCTTTTAAAATAGGTAATAATTTCTTTAATCTCATCATTAGTGATGAGATTATTTCTTTTTAAGTAATCAAGTAGTTCATTAGAGTATGTTTTAATATCAAATAAATTAATAATATTATTGTCTATCATTTTTATCATCAACTTTCTTTAATAAATTTGGAGATAAATCTACTTGATTAGGATTAATAAATTTAATATTTAGTTTGTTGATAGTATCAATACTTATCAGAGTTTGAATAGCTTCATATGGCGTTTTGTTATTTAAAATAATTCTACTTGTGGAATTAATATGTGAAGCAATTAAATCACAATCTTTTTGCGTTAAATTATTAAAAGAAGTATTTTTAGGTAATATATATCTTATATATTCATGATTTTTTTCAATAGAACCTTTTTGATAAGAACAATAAGGATCACAATAAAAGACATGAGATAAAACTTCACCTGTATTGTAGTCTACTTCAATACTAATTGGATTAAAAAATTCACTACCATTATCTGTTAAAATAACTTCAAATATTCTCTTAAAAGTATCTATACCAATTAAATTTTTAATTTTAATAAAAACTTTTTCCACTTCATCCATTGATTTAGATTCCATAAGAAATATTAACATAAAATTATAATTTCTAAATAACAAAGTGAGAAAAACTTTTCCACCTTTAATACCTTCAACAGTATCCATTTCAATGATAGAAGCATTTGGATGAACAGTCATATAATCATTAAAATCATTATGAGTTCTTCCAATCCTAATAATAGATTCTTTTCTAGTTCTTCTTTTTTCATCTTCTTTTCTAGGCTTGTATTTTACTTTTCTAGCTAAATCAATATTTCTAAAGGAAAAAAGATTTAAATTAACATAAGAATAAAATGTTGGTTTAGAGAAATATAATAAATCAGGATTATTAATAAACACATGATTAATACTTTGATGTTGATCTCTAATTAGAGGAGTAATTATAGTGTTAATCTTATATATTTCTTCTTGAGACAATCTTATCCCGATTCTAGCATCAGATTTAAATTCATTATATTCTTTATTAGCATCTTTAGCACGATAATAATATTTAGAAAATCTACAATGTGATTTTTTAGGGCATCCATTACAAACATAAGGTGGCTTTTCTAATAAAGAACAAGTTTTTTCTTTAAATTTACTACATGATTTTTTACAAAATTTACTTCCTGCATTTTCGCAAGTGTCAGTATGGATACAATTAGCAAAAGAAGAATTGTATTGAACTGATTCTTTTTGAAATCTATGATTTAAAATTTCTTTAGAAATAGTAGTTCTATGTTTGCTTAATTCTTTTCCAATTGAAGTAAAATTCCAATTTTCTTTTAATTTATCTTCAATAAATTCTCTTTCTTCAAGAGTTAAATGTTTTTGTTTCATTTTATAATAACCTTCCTTTCATGACAAATGAAACAATTTTTATTATAAAACTTATTTCTCTTATTTTATCAAAAAGAGAATTTATTATTTTAATCTACA
>JBJEXW010000029.1:0-41140 GCA_051886195.1 Clostridia bacterium | reverse complement strand
TTTCTGAAAAAAAATTTATATATTTAGGGGTGACATTTCTGAAAAATATTGACACTTTTCAAAGGTAAAAAAATAAGTAGACATTTGTCTACTCATATTTATTCTTTAAATTTTACATCATCTATTTTAAAATTATAATCATCATTTTGTTCTGGATATATCTCAAAGCTAACTATTTTTTCTTGTCCTGGTTCAATATATTCAACATTACTTTTTTCATTTGTTGTATTTTCAACTATATAAGCACTTTCTAATGCTTTGTTTGAATTGTTTTTAACAAATACAGTTACTGTTTTTTGATCAACACCTTTATATTCTACTATATAGTATGCTGTAATAGCTACGCCTTCATTTTCAACATTTGTTACCTTGTGAAGAGTATCTACTTTACCACCTATACAAGATGTAAATACAGTTAAAAAGTAAAAGATAAAACAAAACAATATAAACCAAATAATTGTCATATTTCTAGAAAATAGAATAATAGCTTCTTTCTTATCTTGTATTTTTTTATATTTATTTTTATATTCATTCTGTTTAATGGCTATTTTATCTGAAATAATTTTATAGCTTTCCATTTTTACCGTAGGTGATTCTTCGCCCAAATATATCTCAGCCTTCTCTTTGTTAATTATATTAATGTCTTTAGACTCCTTTTGAGATAATTTCCTTTGCTTATGATTATAATGTTCAATTACAATATTTTTAATTATATAAAATAATACTGCTAAAAAAACCATTACAACAAACACTATTGCTGTATTATTAGCTAAGTCAGTTAATTTTAATAAATTTTGACTCATAAGATTCCTCCTTTTTTATGTTTAAATAAACATAATCTCCATCTAAGATTTATAGTTAAAATCTCTTTTACTATATTATGAAGCAAGTCGATTATATCATTTTTATATTGTCATGTCAAATATATAAATTAAAAACCTTGAAATATTACTTTCAAGGTTATGTATTTTAAACAAGACATCTAGCAATTGAATATTTTGAGCTGTCGAATTTTTTTGACACATCGTCTTCTAGTAAATTACCTTCTCTATATTCTTCTATTGCAATCATAGATTTCTTTTTATCTTCTAAAAGATACGTATATCTTATATTTAGATTTATTTTTTCTGCTATGTCTAACAATAAATGCTCTAAATCTTCATCTGAGAAGACAATATAAGCTTCGCCTGCTCTAGGTCTTGCATATATTATTTTATTTTTTAAACTCATTTTTGGCACTTTCCATTTGTTATCTACAAAATTTGTTACTGAGTCTATATCAGATAACTGTTTTGGAAATCTAACCGAAACTATTTTAACTTTACTTTCTTTTACACTTTCAATAAAATTTTGAATTTTTTCACTTTTTCCACTAATGTATATAACATTAGTTAATTCCTTTGAAATTTTAGGCATATAATACCCCTCCTTAATAATAATTTTTTTTAATTTTAATTTAGTAAAAGAACTAATAAACCACCTCCAAATTATTTTGTTGTATTAAATATATTTTTAACGCCACATTATTATACCATTTTTATTATATTATGTCAACAATTTAAAAACAAAAAAGTAGAGATTAATACATCTCTACAAACTTTAGTTCTACTATTTCAAAATCTACACTGCTAAAAAAGAATTAAGTGAAAAATACATTTTAGTTGACTTGCCTGGTCTTAATTTATGTAGTGTTTCTGTCTTTCCGGATTTTTTTTCTTTTATTGTTATTGTTCCTATCATTCTATCTGATTTATTTTCTATTTCTAAGAAAATCTCCTGTGGCATAAATACATGATATACTTGCTCATATTGTACTATTTCAAACTTTTCTTTATTGTACTCATATTTTCTGTTTATCCGTATTCCATATGTTAATAATATTATTACTACGGTGCATATAATAAATTCAATTAGAAAAGCATAAAAAAGGTAAAAAATAATTCTATCCAAATTAAGTTTCAATATAGCCTCCTTCTAGAACAAATAATATTTTTCTAGTTGATAATATATAGTTATATATTATTTCTTCACTTTTTTTCGTGAATAAGTATATCACTTTTAATAATTTATGTCAACTTTATTGATAAAAAAATATAAAGGTGTTTAAACCTTTATATTTCATAATAATATTTATTAAAGTCTTCTTTTGCTCTATTCATATCAAAACCAAAGTAATATATTCCCTCTATCATACTATCATAACCATATTCTGTTGATGGAATTTGAACTGAATTAATATTTTTTAAATACTCTTGCCTATCTCCAGCTACTTCTAAAAACATATCTTTATATTTATTCATATCCATATTAGTTGTTATATTAACTAGTACGTCATCACTTAAAGATAATATTTCATTTACATCTTTTTTTGCGATTTTATTTAGTAATGATATTAATATTGCTCTTTGCCTTGATGTTCTTGTAAAATCATTTCCAACATATCTATTTCTTGAATGTACTAACGCTTGAGTTCCATTTAAATTAACTATACCAGCTGATGCAATTTTATTTTCTGCACTAACTCTAGCATTTATGAAATTTACTTCATCTTGATCCAAAGTTACCTCAACACCACCAACTCGATCTATTGAATTAACAAGTCCAGAAAAATCTATTGTCATATATTGTGTTATATCAAGTCCAAAATTTGAATTTATTGTTTTTATACTTAATTGTTCTTGTCCGTATGCGTATGCATGATTTATCTTTGTCATTCCGTATCCAGGAACATTAACATATGTATCTCTTGGTATACTTATTAAATTTATACTTTTTTGAACATTATTTATTACTACAATTATTATTGTATCTGATCTTCCAGCATATGCATTTTCTGTATCTCTTGAATCACTTCCAAATATAACAAACTTAATTATATTATCCACATTTATCTTTTTTATTTCTTCTCGTTCTGGCTCTTGAACATCTATTCCTAAATCACTTTCATCAAGTGGCTTTTGTGTCATTTTATCAAACTTACTTTTTATATATAAATATCCTGCCAAAAAGCAAGATGCAATTATTACTAAAATAATTATTAAAATAACCCATACTTTTCCTTGTTTATTACTCACTTTTTTCTTCTCCTTAATTACAATTGCAGATTATACCATATTTGACATAAGATTTCAATAATTTATTTTAGCATAAAAAAATAAAATAGAGTTTCCCCTATTTTATCTAACTAATATATATGCCATATATAGTACATACATTGCAAGCATACAAATTCCTTTTTTTCTACCAATTCTTTTATTCTTTTGAAGCATAATAAACACTAATAAACTAGATATTGTCATAAATAATATATCCATAAAAGTATTCATATTCAAAGATATAGGTGAAATAACTGAAGTTAAACCTAATATAAATAATATATTAAATATATTAGAACCTATAACATTTCCTATTGCTATATCTGTTTCTCCCTTACGTGTTGCAATTATACTTGTAACAAGTTCTGGTAAACTTGTACCTATGGCAATTATAGTTAATGCAATAACTGTTTCACTAATTCCCAGTGTTCTTGCAATTCCTGTTGCACCATTAACAACTAATTGTCCCCCTAAAGCAATCCCTGCTATACCAATAATTATATATATTAAATCTTTAAATTTGAACTTTGTCTTTTCCTCTTGATTATCTCCCTTTTTATTTCTTTTCACATCTGAAATTAAAGATACCATATAAATTGCTAAAAAGCATAATAGTATTAGTCCATTTGCTCTTGTTATATATCCTGTAGTTTGTCCTGATAGAAAATAATCTCCTGTAATTATTAATAACACTACTGCAGATAATAAATAATATGGAAAGTCCCTTTTTCTTACCTCAGTCTTAGCTTTTAAAGCTTTAAATAGTCCACATAAGCCTAAAATAAGTAAAGAATTACACATATTAGAACCAACAGCATTTCCTACTGAAATTTCATTGCTTCCCTTTAAAGCTGCTGTTATACTTACTGCAGCTTCTGGAGCTGATGTACCAAATGCTACAATTGTAAGACCTATAATTAAAGATGGTATTCCAAAAGCTTTGGCAACGTTACTGCTTCCATCAACAAACATGTCTGCACACTTTACTAATAGTACTAATCCAATAACTAATAATATAAAGTTTAACATTAATTTTTCCTCCTTTATACAAAAAAAATCGAGGCAATACGCCTAATATGCGTAAAGTCTCGTTATATACTAAATAAAAGTATATTATGTAGCGGGTAAAACCGTGTAATGACGCCACATAACAATAAAGAAACTACTCCCTTTACATTATTTTACTATAACATAAATGGAGTATAATGTCAATTATTCTTCTGTTCTTTTTATGAATTCATTAAATATCTCATCTGCAATTTCTTCATCTTCTACTTCATGATATTCAACTTCATCTTCTTTTGCAAGTGGTACTATTTTAAATATTACCACTTCATCTTCACTATCTTCTGGTAGCATAACTGCGTATTCATCATCTTCTTTATAGATTACATCTAAAATTTCATATTTGGCTTTATTTCCTTCTTTATCTGTAAGTTCAATCATATCTTCATCCATCTTTTTTTCCTCCTTATTTTTATTATACTATTATTATGCTCTTATTTTTTATTATTATTTATCTTTTTCTTTTATCATTTCTAATATTTCATTTTTTAAAGTTTCAACAATTTCTTCTTGCTTAACTTTTCTCACTACTTTTCCTTTTTTAAATAACATTCCTTCATTAATTCCTCCTGCAATTCCTATATCTGCCTCCCTTGCTTCTCCTGGTCCATTTACAACACATCCCATAACAGCTACAGTTATGTCTGACTCTATAGTTTGTAAGAATTCTTCAACTTCTTTAGCTATTGGAATTAAATCTATTTGTGTTCTTCCACAAGTAGGACAAGCAATTAGTGTAGGTGTCTTTTTATATAGATTACAGTCTTTTAATATTTCTTTGGCAACCTTTATCTCTTTTATTGGATCATCTGAAAGTGAAACTCTTACAGTATCTCCTATTCCTTCTCTTAGCATTACTCCAAGTCCAATACTAGATTTTATTGTACCACTAAATTCAGTTCCTGCTTCGGTTATACCTAAATGCAAAGGACAATCAAATTCTCTAGATGCAAGCTCATAGCTTTCTATACATAAATCTAAATTTGATGCTTTAAGTGAAATTAAATAATCTTTAAAATCTAAATCTTCTAATATTTTCACGTGTCTTCTTGCACTTTCTACCATGGCTTCAGCGGTTGGTTTTCCATATTTTTCAAGTAATTCTTTCTCAAGTGATCCAGCATTTACTCCAATTCTTATTGGTATATGCTTTTCTTTACATTTATCTACAACTGCTTTTACTTTTTCTTTAGTCCCTATATTTCCTGGATTAATTCTTACTTTATCTACACCTGATTCAATAGCTTGTAACGCTATTTTATAATCAAAATGTATATCTGCAACTATTGGAATGTGAATTTTTTCTTTAATTTCTTTAATTGCTTTTGCATCTTCAATATCTAAGCAAGCAACTCTAATAATTTCACATCCTGCTTTTTCTAACTCTAATATTTGCTTTACTGTAGCATCTACATCTTTTGTTTTTGTATTACACATAGATTGTATTACTACTTTATTTTGTTCACCAATTTGAACATTTCCTACCATTACTTTTCTTGTATTTGTTCTTTTCATAATATTTATTCCTTTCATATTACTACAATTTAATATTATCATAATATTTATAATTTTAAAAGGAATATTTTAATGATTTAATATTCAATTAAGCTCATATTATTTTATGCCTCTATTTTAAGCAAAAAGTATCTAAATTTAAATTTTTATTATTTTAAAGTAAAGTAATACTATATAAGCTTAAAATTTAAAATATAGTAAAAATAAAAATTAAGCTAATCCTTATCTATGAGATTGTATGTATAAAAAATTCCCTGTAATAAAAAATTACAAGGATTATATATTATATTTGGCGGAGAGTGAGGGGTTCGAACCCTCGCGCCGCATACACGACCTAACAGTTTAGCAAACTGTCCCCTTCACCACTTGGGTAACTCTCCAAACTATTTTCGATACTCCTACATTATAACAATAAGATAAGAATAAGTCAATATTTTTAATTTATTTTTTAGAAAAAAGAGAAAGACATAACCTAAGTTATGTCTTTTCTAATGTTATGCTATTGTTAAAGATACATCATCTAAGTCTAATGATTGTTCACCATTTGCTTGTACAGAAAATTTAACTGTAATTCCTGTTACATTATTTGGTGCTTTACTAGAAATAAGTTGATAGAAAGCAAAATCTCTATTAGAATCAGTAATATCTTGTTGTCTAACAGATATAGTTCCACCATCGACTTGACCAGTTGTTGTTTCAAATATAATTTGGGCTTCTAATCCTACTTGACTTCCTTCTCCTCTAGCAAAGAATGATAATCTATAATAACATCCACCTTCAACTAAGTCTACTGTTTGAGAAATACTTGAATCATCTGAAATATTAACAGAATAATTTCCTGAATGAACTCTTCCTTGACTGTCGTTTGATGTTATTCCATCTGGATTAATAAAATCCCAATCAAGAGGTTTTTCATCATCAATTTCTTCCATTCCACCATTTTCAATTAATTCTCCTTTTGATTTACATGCACATTCGCATTGACCAGTTGGTCCTGTTGCTCCAGTTGTTCCTGTTGCCCCAGTAGCACCTGTTGTACCAGTAGGCCCTGTTGCTCCAGTGGCACCTGTTGCACCAGTAGCACCTGTTATTCCTGTTGCTCCATCTTCACCATCAAATCCTTTTGGTATTACGAAGTCTAAAACATGATTTGGACCACCTGTGACATCTGTTACAGAAGCGTTTGTTCCTGGCTCTCCAGTTGTAGTATTACGAATAGTAATTGTTTCTGCAATTCCTGTTGGACCTGTCGGACCAGTAGCACCTGTTGCTCCAGTAGCGCCTGTTGCCCCAGTTGGACATTTACAACAGCAACAATCACTATGTGGTCTACATGCTGGTATTACACAAATATCATCACAATCACATAGATTAATTGTATCCTTACAATTAACTCTTTTCATTAAGTTTTCCTCCCTTTTTGAGTTTAAACTCAATATATTATATGATTGCTAAAATATATAGTTACTAATTTTAGTCAAAAAAAAATAGAATGTTAAAACACTCTATCTTTATTGTGGCGGAAGAGGTAGGATTCGAACCCACGGTGCCTTTCGACATCACCAGTTTTCAAGACTGGCTCCTTAAACCACTCGGACACTCTTCCATTTGTGATACGTTTATTATTATACCACGTATTTTTTATTTGTCAATACCATATTTCAAATTTTATTTTATATTATTGATTTTATAATGACTACACAATTATTATATACTAATATTATTATATTATAAATATATGCCAAAAAGTGCAATATTTTTATTGCACTTTTTTCTTACATCTTTATGTTTAGCATAGAAAGTAGACTCTCTAAGCCTTCTTCGTCATTATATTCAATTATTAATCTTTGATGTTTTTTTGTTTGATCTAATTTTACTTTATATCCAAAATAGTCTTTTAACTTATTTTCTAATTTTTCATAGTATACAGATTTTGGTTGCTTCTTTGTTGTTTTCTTTCTATAGTTATCATCACCATAAATTAACTTTTCAACATCTCTTACTGTTAATTTTTTTTCAGCTACCTTTTTAGCAATAGCTATCTGCTTTTCAGGATCATCTAATACAAGTAATGCTCTTGCTTGTCCTTCAACTAATTGTCCCTTTAAAACCATATCTAATACTTCGTCTGGTAATTTTAATAGTCTTATTAAATTTGAAATTGTAGATATATTTTTTCCTGTAATTTTAGCTACATCAGTGTTTGTATAGCCTTCAATTTCCATTAATTCTTTTATAGCTTGAGCAACTTCAACTACATTTAAATCTTCTCTTTGAATATTTTCAATTAAAGCTACTTGCTTTTTCTTATTATCTGTATAATCTTTAATTATTGCAGGTATTGTTTCAAGCCCTGCTGCTTTTGCTGCTCTCCATCTTCTTTCACCTGCAACTATTGTATATCCATTTGAGTCCTTTACAACTAGAATAGGTTGAATTACACCATTTTCTCTAATTGAATCTGTTAACTCTTCCATTTTTTCTTTATCAAAAACTTTTCTAGGTTGATTTAACATAGGCTCAACTTCAGTTATATTAAGTTCTACAACTTTTTCAATTACATTATCTTCCTTTTCTTGTTTCTTAGTTCTCTTAGTTACTTTTTCAATTGTTTCATTATTATCTTCACCAAAAAAAGCATCTAATCCTCTTCCTAATCCCTTAGCCATATTAATCCTCCTTTTCTGTTAGCTTAATTAATTCTTTTGCTAACTTTTTATATGTTTCTGCGCCTTTCGATTCATCATCATATAAAGTTATTGGTAATCCATGGCTTGGAGCCTCACTAAGTCTTATATTTCTAGGAATAATAGTTTGAAATACTTTGTTTCCAAAATATTTTTCAACTTCTCTTGCAACTTGTGTTGAAAGGTTTGTCCTAGCATCGAACATAGTTAATATAACTCCTTCTACAATTAAGTCTGGATTTAAATGTTTTTGAACTAGTTTAATAGTATTAATAAGTTGTCCTAATCCTTCTAATGCATAATATTCACATTGAATAGGTACCAACACACTATCTGATGCTGTAAATGCATTTAAAGTTATTAGTCCAAGTGATGGTGGACAATCTATTAAAATATAGTCATATTCATCTTTAATTTTATTTAAAGCATCTTTAAGTCTTGTTTCTCTTGAAACCATTGATACAAGCTCAACTTCAGCTCCTGCCAAATTAATATTTGCAGGGCATACTTCTAATTTTTTTACCATTGTTTTAACAATTGTTTCACTTATATCCATATCATCAATTAAAACATTATATACAGACTTATCTGTATGAGTTTCAATCCCTAATCCACTTGTTGCATTTCCTTGTGGATCTATATCTATTAATAATACTCTTTTACCTTTTTGCGCTAAACAAGCACTCAAATTAACCGCAGTTGTTGTTTTTCCTACTCCACCTTTTTGATTAGCTATTGATATTACCCTTGCCATAATGTCACCTCATGGTTATTATATTACAATTAATAAAAAAATGAAAGAGCAAATTTAAAATTCACTCTTTTTTGATAATCAATTTAATATATTTTTAAACAATTTATTATATTATTAGAAAACTATCTAATCAATGTTATAAAGGCTTTTTCTTTATTTGTCCAAAATTTCTTGGATATTTCTGTGGTGTATTAGAACTCTTATTTATCTTTAAAATACTTCTATTATATTCTTCGTTATTTATAACATAATTATAATTTAACTTGTCTACTATTTTAAGTTTTAAAGTATTCAATGCGTTGTATGAAAGTTTTATTTCATCCTCAACGTTATCTCCTTTCATCACAATACATTTACCACCCACTTTTACAAAAGGAGATGTATATTCTAAAAGTACTGGTAATTGTGCTACAGCTCTTGATACACTTGCATCATATTGTTCTTTAAATTCTTCTTTTCTTGCTACTTCTTCTGCTCTTCCATGCACAATTTTAACATTTTTTAGGTTTAATTTTTCTACAACATCTTGTAAAAAAATTAGTCTTTTATTTAACGCATCTAAAAGTGTAAATTCTATATTATCATAATATATTGCTAAAACCATTCCTGGAAATCCTGCTCCTGTACCTACATCAATTATATTTTTTTCTTCTTTAATCATCTTTGTGCATTCTAGACAATCTACAAAGTGCTTAATTATTATTTCGCATTCATCTGTAATAGCTGTAAGATTCATTTTTTCGTTCCATTCTAGAAGCAAATCTTTATATATTTCTAGTTTTTTTGCTTGTTTCTCTGTTATTTCTATATTTTGTGTCTTACATTCTTTACATAATATTCCTATAAACTCTTTACTTTTCATGTGAAACCTCCATAATTACTTGATATTATGTTGACTAATATATATAAGCAGAACAGATATATCTGCAGGAGAAACTCCTGATATTCTTGAAGCCTGACCAACAGATAAAGGCTTTTGCTTGTTTAATTTTTGTCTTGCTTCTAAGCATAGCCCTTTTATTTCGTTATAATCTATATCTGGACTTAATTTTTTATTTTCTAATTGTTTAAATTCATCTATTTGTTCTTGTTGTAATTTTATATATCCTTCATATTTTATCTGTATTTCAGCTTCTTCTGCAACACTTCTTGGTAATTCTTTTCTCTTTTTATCTATTGGAGCTAAGCTATTATAACTAAGTTCACTTCTTTTTAATAAGTCAGCTAATTTACATCCAGTATTTAATTTTGAAGAGCCTAGAGATTCAAGTAATTCATTAACTTCATCAGTAGGTCTTACAGATGTTGCTTTTATACGTTCAACTTCTTTTCTAATTAAATCCTTCTTTTCTAAGAACTTTTTATATTTTTCTTCAGATACCAAACCTACTCTATAACCTTTTTCTGTAAGTCTTAAATCTGCATTATCTTGTCTTAAAGCAAGTCTATACTCAGCTCTTGAAGTCATCATTCTGTATGGTTCATTTGTTCCTTTGGTTACTAAGTCATCTATTAAAACCCCTATATATGCTTCTGATCTATCTAATATTAATGGTTCCTTATTATCTATCTTTAAAGCTGCATTAATTCCCGCCATAATACCTTGAGCTGCTGCTTCTTCATATCCTGAAGATCCATTTACTTGTCCAGCAAAGAATAATCCATCTATTCCTTTATATTCAAGACTTAATTTTAGATTTGTTGAATCAATACAATCATATTCTATAGCATAAGCAGGTCTCATCATTTTAGCATTTTCAAGTCCTGGAACAGTTCTATACATTTGTATTTGAACTTCTTCAGGTAAAGAAGATGACATTCCTTGTATATACATTTCAGATGTTTTTTCTCCTAAAGGTTCAATAAATAGTTGATGTCTTTCTTTATCTGCAAATCTTACAACTTTATCCTCAATTGATGGACAATATCTAGGGCCAGTAGATTTTAACTTCATATCTTTGTTTGCAGTATATATTGGAGATCTATCTAAATTAGCTCTAATAATTTTATGTGTTTCTTCTGTTGTATATGTTAAATAGCAAGAAATTTGCTTTTTATTTAAAATTTCAGAATTTCCTTCATTATCAAAAGAAAAAGGTACAATATCTTTATCTCCTAATTGTTCTTCCATCTTAGAAAAATCAATAGTTTTAGCATTAATTCTTGCAGGAGTACCTGTTTTAAATCTTCTTAATTCAACTCCTATATCTAAAAGACTTTGAGATAAATCATTAGCTGGGAAGACGCCATCTGGTCCACTAGAATAAGATACTTCTCCAATAATAACTTTACCTTTTAAATATGTACCTGTTGCAACAACTATGGTTTTAGTTTTAAAAGTAGCTCCAATTTTAGTTTTCACTCCAACAACCTTGCCATCTTCAACTAATATTTTAACAATTTCAGCTTGGTAAACATCTAAATTTTCTTGTTGTTCCATTGTTTTTTTCATTTCAATATGATACATTCTTCTATCCGATTGTACTCTTAAAGAATGTACAGCAGGCCCTTTAGAAGTATTTAACATTTTAGATTGAAGAAAAGTTTTATCTGCATTTTTAGCCATTTCTCCACCTAAAGCGTCTATTTCTCTTACCAAATGTCCTTTAGAAGTTCCTCCAATACTAGGATTACAAGGCATATTAGCAAGAGTATCTAAGTTAATTACAAAAGCTGCAGTCTTTTTTCCCATACGAGCTGATGCTAGTGCAGCTTCACAGCCAGCATGTCCAGCGCCAATAACGATTACATCGTATTCTTCTAAACAATATTCACTCATTTTATCCTCCTTATTTTCCTAAACAGAATTTTTCAAATATTTTAGAAATAATATCTTCAGTTACATCTGCACCAATTATCTCTCCTAATGTTTTAGTACTCTTTTTAACGTATATAGACACTATATCTATAGGTTGTCCCATACTAATTTCATTTTTTGCTTCATTTAGATATCCAATTGCTTTTTTTAGTAAATCTTTATGTCTTTCATTAGTTATTATTAATTCATGTGAATAGTCTAAATCTGAGGCATCAAAAAGAGCTATAATTTCAGATTTTAATTCATCTATTCCAGAATTATTTTTTACAGATATACAAACTGGTTTATTAATATTTTTCTTTTCTAATTTCTTTATAATTGCATTTAAATCGTCTTTTGTAGTTAAATCCGACTTATTTATTACCGTTATGTACTTTAACCCTTTATTTTGAATTTTAGAAAGAATATCAAAATCATCTTCAGTAATTCCATCTTTTCCATTTATTAAATATAGTACAAGATCCATTTCCTCTAATATTTTTAAGCTCTTTTCAACACCAATTTTTTCAATAATATCTTCTGTATCTCTTATTCCAGCTGTATCAGATATATTTAAGATAATATTTCCTAAATTAATAGTCTCTTCAACAATATCTCTTGTTGTCCCAGGAATATTCGTAACAATAGCTTTTTCATAATTTGCTAAATTATTTAATAGTGAAGATTTGCCAACATTTGGCTTTCCTAAAATTGCAACATTTACTCCATTTTTTATATATTTTCCATGCTCATATGTATCTACAATATGTTGAATTTCATCAATTTTCTTATTTAATAATTCTACAATACTATTTGGCTCAACTTCTTCATAATCATATTCTGGATAATCTACACTAACTTCAATTTTAGCCATAAGTTCAACTAATTCTTCCCTAAGTTCTCTTATTTTTTTAGACAGATCTCCTTCCATATTTTTAGCTGCAATACGGCTTTCTGTCTTGGTTTTAGCATTAATTAAATTAATTACGGCTTCTGCTTGAGATAAATCCATTTTTCCATTAAGAAAAGCTCTTTTAGAAAATTCTCCAGGCTCAGCCATTATAGCACCATTATCAAGAACTACTTCAAGTATTTCTTTTGTAATTTGATTGCCTCCATGGCAATTTATTTCACATACATCCTCTCCAGTATATGAATGAGGAGCTTTAAAATATGATACTAAAACATTATCTAATACTTCATTTTTATCTACTATTTTCCCATAAATTATGTGATTTGGTTCTAATTTAGAACTAGATATAAATATCTTATTTATAATATTCAAACTATCTTTACCACTTATTCTAATAATACTTATTCCACTATTAGAAAGTGCTGTACCAATTGCAGCAATAGTTGTAGACATAATTTTACCTCCTTTTACTAAAAAGAACTCAGTAAGTAGAAAAATATTATATATAATATATCTTCTACATCACTGAGTTCTATTTAACTTTCACCTAAATAGAATGGTGATTATATACATTTTTTATTCGATTCCAATATCGTCTTTTTCTTTTACTTGACCTTTACCAGCATCGCCTTGAACTTCTTTTTTTAATTTGTTTATTGGCCACTGTTCTACTGGATCGTTTTTAGTTTTTAATTCTTCTTCAAAAACCTCTTTTTCATTATCTTCCATAACGCTACCTCCTAAAAGATTTATCTATATTGATATTTTCTTTTAATTACAACTCTTCTTCTAGGCTCTTCACCAATAGATTCTGTTTCTACATCTTTTCTATCAGCAAGTTCTCTATGAATTATTAATCTTTCATATGCAGACATTGGTTCAAGCTTAATTGGTCTTCTAAATTTAACACAATTTGCAGCCATTTTATTTGCTAATTTTCTAAGTTTTTCTTCTTTTTTCTTCTTATAATCATTTATTTCCACAAAAACTTTAGCATATTCTTCATCTTCTCTTTGAAGCATTGAATTTAATAATGATTGAAAAGCCTCAATTGTTCTACCTTTATATCCAATTAAATGAGCCATCTCATCCCCTTTAATTACAAGGTTTAATTGATTTCCTTCCTTTGTAATTGTATATGAAACTTGCTCGTTTGTTATATCAAAAATATTTTTTAGAATTTCTTCTAATCTCTCTTGTGTTTTTTGAGCTTGTTCATCACTTATTTTCTTATCTACTGTAAGTCTTACTTTTGCAAGTTTAGCAGATAAAATACCTAAAACTCCACCATTTGATGGTTCTTCAAGTACTTCTATTTTTACATCATCTCTTGAAACTTTTAATTCTTCTAAGCCTTTTCTAATGGCTTCTTCTACTGTTTTTCCAATTTGTTCAGTTACTTTTTTAGTCATTATTCTCACCCTTTCCTAGGAATAACACTTTATTTTTTTTATTATCTTTTTTCTCTTTATTGCTATTTTCTTTATCTTCCATTAATTTATCTATTAATAATTGTTGTCCAATTCCTAAAATTGTACCAAATAACCAGTAAACACCTAAAGCTAATGGCCATGCATAAGCAAAGTATGCAGAAAGTATTGGCATCATTATATTCATAGATTTTTGCATTTCAGCTTGATCTTCAGTCATTGTTTGCTTAGATTTTCTCATAGAAATTTGATTGCTAAGTAATGAGAAAAGTAATGTAAGTATTGGTATTGAAAGTGTCCATTTACTTACTCTTCTTGTTTCATCCTTAGAAAAAGCATCCTTAGGAGTATCACCTAAACTAATTTTGTTTCCTATATTCATATCTAGTAAATCATATTCTTTAGCAATATTAATTTCGTAAGCTTTTGCTTCATTATCTGTTACTTCTTCTTTTTGTAGATATTGAGCTGTATATGATTTTATCTCTGTTTGGTCCATTTGAGCAATGTATGTTAAAGGTTGTTTAACAACAAAAAACATTGCTAAAATTATTGGTATTTGAATAATAGGTAATAAACATCCAGCCATTGGACTTATCTTATTTTCTGCATATAGTTTTGTTAGTTCTTCATTAAGTTTTACTGGATTATCTTTGTATTTTTCTCTAAGTTTTTTGTCCTCTGGTGCAATCTTTTGAATTCCTGCTGTAGATTTTAGCTGTTTAAGCATTAATGGGAAAAGTATTAACTTTGTTAGGAAAGTAAATATTAATAAAGCTATTAGATAGTTGTTACCAACTAAGTTATAAATAACTCTAATAATACCTCCTAAAATACCTGAAATAAAGTTGATCATCAATATCCCCCATTCATTACTTTAGTAAATCCACTCCTCCTTTTGAAAATGGATTACATTTTAGTATTCTTATTATACCTAATAAACTACCTTTGATTATACCATATTTGTCAACTGCTTGCCTAGTGTATTCAGAGCATGTTGGGTAATATTTACAATGTTTTCCCATACATGGAGAAATATACTTTTGATATAATCTAATTATTTTTACTAATATTTTTCTAGGTAATAGTATTATTTTATTTATTCTCATTATATAGATTCAACTCCTTAAAGCAATAAATTATGTCATCCTTAATTATATTAAAATCTATTTCTTTAGCAATAGTATCTTTTTTGTACATTACAACATAATTATATCCTCTTTTTAGAAATTTTTCTTCTTGTTTATATACTTCACGTGCAATTCTTTTTAATCTATTTCTTTGAACACTATTACCATTCTTTTTTGATACACAAACTGCAAAGAAGTTCATACTATCTTCCACTTCATCTGCCATTTTTGTCTTACAAGAATGTACAACTACGTATTTTCCTTTTGCATATTCTCCTTTTTTGAAAATATACTTAAATACTTTATTTTTCTTAATTCTAAGTGTGTATTTCATATTTATTCATCCCTTATTACCAGAAAAAGTGGATATGAAAAACATACCCACTTACATATTAATTAGGCACAAAGTACTTTTCTACCCTTTGCTCTTCTTAATTTTAACACCTTTCTTCCAGATGCTGTTGACATTCTTTTTCTAAATCCGTGTACCTTTTGTGTTTGTCTTGTTTTTGGTTGATATGTTCTTTTCATGCTATTACACCTCCTAAACAATATAATATATAACTAAATAATCTTTCAACTCAAAAAAAATAAATGCTAATCGTTCATTAAATTAAGCATTTAAACATTAGTATAAGTGGACTTATTATACACCATTTTACTTTTTTTGTCAACCCCTCATTTTTTTAAAATTTTCTGTGAAAAGTTGTGAAAAATGAAAAAAGTTATCCACAGTTTTTATGTATACTTGTAAATTACAACTTTGACTTTTCCTGATTATTAAAAATACTTTTGACCTGTGGATAACTTATTACTAATGTTAAAATCAATTAAAAAATATATGTAAAAACTACATAATTTTATGAGTTATCCACAGTTTTTATGTAAAGTGGCACACTAAGGAATTAATTTTGAAAAAAATTTTGCGAAATCGAAAAAATGTAAAAAAATTTTCACGCAAAAAAAACTTTATAGTTCAGTATTTTCAGTACTTTTAGCTTTCCATAATTTTGTATTTTTTCTGTGAAAAATTTTATAGTTATCCACAGTTTTTATGTATATTTTTTTATAAAAATTTAGTGAAAAATCAAAGTTATCCACAGGGGTGTGGATAAAACTGTGGATAACTTTTATATTTTTTAGTAATTTTCAAAAAATTTAGTTGTTTTTTACAACTTTCAAGTTTTTCTTTATTTCAATATATTTAGAAGTAATTATAATTTACATAGTAAAAAAATGCAAAAAATGCTGTGAAAAGTTTTTTTTGCGCAATTGACATAATGTTCTAAAAAAAGCCATTTTAAAAACATATGTTCGAATCTTGAAATATGCTTGAAATAAGGCTTTTTTGGTATTTCAGTCTAAAAATGTCACAAATATTACAAAAATATTGCCAAATTGTTAAAATCTGCAAATTTAAAAGTTATCCACAGGTAACCTGTGGATAACCTGTGGATAACTATGTGATAGAATTGTGAAAATCAATTTTTGTCGAAAAGTTATCCACAGGGGGTGTGGATAACTTGGCTAGTTATCCACAAAGTTATCCACAGGTCACACACCCTTCAAAGTATTGAAAATGGCGGATTTTTAAAAGTTATCCACATTATCCACAGGCCCTACTACTACTACTATTAATAATAAAATAAATAACTTATTTATTAATTAACGCGCGTGCGCGCGCGTGTGAGAAAAAAAGTTGGTTTACATTTTTCGGAAATTGATTAAAAATATTTAGAAAAAAATTAAATAAAATTTTTTTAAAAATTTTTTATTTTTTTTAATTTTTTATTTTTTTATTTTTTATTAAAAAAGTTATTCACATTATTCACAATTATAAAAGTGGATAGTGTGGAAAAGTAAAACATCATTTAATTTGTTAGTTTAAAAAATAATAAATTAATTTACAATTATTAAAATATAGTAAGAAATAAATATAGTAATCTATTAACAATTATAAAATCTAATAATAACAAAATAAAAAAATCTATATTATTATAAATTTTTTTCTGTGGAAAATGTGGATAAAAATTGTTTTAGAAAAATTTACTTATTGATTTTTTAGAATTATTTTATTATAATAAAAAAAGAATAAACGGAAGATAAAAAAATAAGATTTTTTTGTAAAGGAGGGGGAAAATGGAAGAAAATTTTATGAATGTTTGGGAAAAGGCATTAGAAATACTAAAAGATGAAATTTCTCAAATTGCATATAACACATATATAGAGGTAATGGTACCAAGATTAATAGATAAAAACACAGTTTGTTTTTTATCTCCATCTAGTTATTATATTGATATATGTAAAAAAAGATATCTAGAATTAATTAGAAATACTCTAAAATATTTAACTAGTGTAGATTATCAAATAACATTTGAAGCTAAACCAACAATTCCAGAAAATGAAGAAACAGATGTTGAAGATGTTGAAATAGTTAGGGGACAATATGGAGACATAGAATCTCCAGATTCAGATGAAAAATTAAATCCTATATTAGATAAAGAAAAAATTAGAGAAAGAGCGGGCTTAAATGCAAGGTACACTTTTGATAATTTTATTATAGGGAATAATAATAGATTTGCTAGAGCAACAGCTTATGCAGTTTATGAAAATTTAGGATTAACTAATCCTTTATATATTTATGGTGGTGTAGGTTTAGGAAAAACACATCTTATGCAAGCAATAGGTAATGCTGTAATCGACGAGGATCCCTCTAAAAAGGTTTTTTATTGTACAGGTGAGTTATTTGTTAATGAATTAATAAAAGTCATGTTAAATCCTAAAAATGCAGATTTAAGTGAACAATTTAAAAAGAAATTCAGAAATTCAGATTTATTACTTATAGATGATGTACAAATAATAGCTGGAAAAGATAAATGTCAGGAAGAATTTTTCCACACTTTCAATGCTTTATGTGAAAGTGGAAAGCAAATTGTATTGACTTCTGAAAGACCACCAAAAGAAATAAATGGACTTGAAGATAGATTAAAAACTAGATTTTCTATGGGAGTTAGTGTTGATATACAGACACCAGATTATGAAACAAGACTTGCAATTTTAAAGAAAAAAGCAGAAGAAGAAAGATATCTTATTGATGATCAAGTATTAATTAAAGTTGCTACAAAAGTTAAATCTAACGTTAGAGAACTAGAAGGTGTATTTAATAAATTAATGGCATATACAAAATTTACTAATAATCCTCTAACTGATGATGTTGTAGATAATATAATAGAGTCAATACTCGTAAAAAATAGTAATGTTTTATCTAGTACTCTTGTAATGCAAGTAGTCGCTAAATTCTTTAATCTTAAAGTAACTGACTTGACTAGTGATAAAAGATCTACTACAATAGCATACCCAAGACAAATTGCAATGTATCTATGTAGAGAAGTGGCAGATATGTCTTTTCCTGCAATAGGAAAAGATTTTGGTGGAAGAGACCATTCAACTGTTCTACATGCTTATTCTAAAATTAAAGATGAATATGATAATAATCCTGATACAAAGGATCTAATTGATGATATTAAGAAGACGTTAGAAAGAGAAAGTTAAAATTTAAATATTTCTATTGATTTTTAATATTTAATTTATTATAATAAAAAAATAAAAAGCGAAAAAGATTTTCAAGTTGTTAATCTAAAAGAGAGAAGGAGAAAATTAAATGAATATTAAATGTGATTTAAAAGAATTAATAAATGCTTTAAACATTGTATCCAAGACATCTAGTTCAAAAACAACAATGCCTATATTAGAAGGAGTTCTATTTGAAGCATATCAAAACAAATTAAAATTAATAACCAATGATTTAGAAATTGGATCTGAGCATACTTTTTCTTGTGAAGTTATAAGAGAAGGAAAAACTGTTGTAGATTTAAGAATGCTAAATGAAATTGTTAGAAAGATAGAAGATGAATTTGTAGAAATATCTGTAGATGATAATTTATTTGTTTTAAAATCTGTTAATGGAATATTTAAACTTGCTGTAATGAATCCAAATGAATATCCAAAACTTCCAGTTTTTGATATTGAGAATAGCATTCAATTAGAGCAAAGTGTTTTTAAAGATATGATTAGAAGAACATTATTCTCTGTAAGTACAGATGAAAATAGACCTGTATATAATGGTGCATTAGTAAAAGTTGAAGATAATGTCTTAACAATAGTTACAATTGACGGATTTAGATTATCATTAAAGAAACATTTAAGTGAAAAAGAAATAAATAATTTTAAAGCCATAATTCCTGGAAGAGTTTTATCTGAATTGCTTAAAATATTAAGTGATGCAGAAGGAGAACAGGTAAGAATAGGAATAAATAGAAATCAAGCTTTATTTGAAATAGGAAATAGTATAATTATTAGTAGACTAATTGAAGGAGAATTTTTAAATTATCAAAGTATTATTCCTGAACATTATGAAACTAAAGTTAGAGTTAAAACTAAAAAATTATTAGATTCTTTTGAAAGAGTTGCTTTATTTGCAAAAGAAAATAAAGAAAAAGATAAAAAATCACCTGTAAAAATGAGATTAAGCTTAGATGGTATTACATTAAGTTGTGTTAGTGAAAATGGTGATGCAAAAGAAGATATAGCTGCTCTAGTTGAAGGAAAAGAATTAGAAATAGGATTTAATCCAAGATATGTAATAGATGCATTAAAAGTTATAGAAGATACAGAAATTTGCATAGAGTTTACTACAAGTATATCTCCAGTTTTATTTAAACCTGTAGTTTCTAATGAATTTACATATGTAGTTTTACCAATTAAAATAAAACAAGATTAGTAGAAATAAAAAGCATGAGTATCTATTTATTCATGCCTTTTATTTTTTTTTGAGAGGTAATTATATGCATATAAATAAAATAAAATTAGAAAACTTCAGAAATTATGAAGAACAGGAAATAGACTTAGTAAATGGAATAAATTTGTTTTTAGGAGATAATGCACAAGGAAAAACCAATATTATTGAAGCGATATATATTTGTGCTTTTGGAAAATCATATAGAACTATAAAAGATAATGAATTAATAATGTTTAATAAAGATTTTTGTAAGATAGATACAAGATATACAAAAAATGGAAGAGAGCTTAGTACTCAATTTTATATAGATAATTTAAATAGAAAACAATTAAAAAATAACGAAATTAAAATAAAAAAAATTGCAGACTATGTAGGAGAGATACCAATTGTAATTTTTTCACCAGAAAGTTTAGATGTTGTGAAAGGATCACCTGCAAAAAGAAGAAATTTTATAGATATGATTTGTTGTCAATTATCTAAATCATATATAATATATCATCAAGAATATATGAAATGTTTAAAATTAAAAAATAGTATGCTTAAAGATGATTATGTAGATGATAACTATATTGAAGTTCTTCATGAAAAAATGAGCAAATATATAAAAGAAATTGTTGGACTTAGAAATAAAATAATAAACATGCTAAATCAATATGCTATTAAAATTCAATCGAGCATTACAAATGGAAAAGAGAACATTAATTTAGTTTATAATACAGATTTTTTAAATATGGATGAAAAAGAAATAAAAAAATATTTAGATGAACATTTGTATATAGATAAATTAAGATTTTCTTCAATCAAAGGAATACAAAGAGATGATATTGAAATATTTGTTAATGAGAAGGAAGTTTCAAAATTTGGCTCTCAAGGACAAAAAAGAACAGCTTTACTCACTTTAAAACTTGCAAATTTTGAGCTATTAAAAGATGAAAAAAATGAAGTTCCAATATTACTTTTAGACGATATAATGTCAGAATTAGATAGCAAGAGAATTAGTTTTTTGTTAAAATATATAGAGAATTATCAAAGTATAATTACTACAACTGAGGATACTTTTGTTAAAGACATAAAGAACATAAAAATTTATAAAGTTTCAAATGGAAGACTTGAAAATTAATATGAACTTGTGATATAAATAAAAAGTACGAATGGATTTAAATGAAAAGAGGTAGAAAAATGGCAAAATATGATGAGAATCAAATACAAGTACTAGAAGGCTTAGAAGCAGTTAGAAAAAGACCTGGTATGTATATTGGAAGTATATCATCAAGAGGTTTACATCATCTAGTATATGAAATAGTAGATAACGCAGTTGATGAAGCTTTGGCTGGTTACTGTACAGAGATAAATGTTGAAATTTTACCAGATAACATTATTAGTGTAAAAGATAATGGTAGAGGTATACCTGTTGGTAAGCATCCTAAAATGGGAATTTCTACACTTGAAGTTGTATTTACAATTTTACATGCTGGTGGAAAATTTGGCGGTGGCGGATACAAAGTATCTGGTGGACTTCATGGTGTTGGTGCATCAGTTGTTAATGCCTTATCTGAAAGTGTTTATGTTGAAGCTTGCGATGGAGATGGTGTTTATGCTGCTTCATTTGCAAGAGGAAAGACTGTTGAAAAAACACACAGAATTTCTGATGGAAAAAAATCTGGAACTAAAGTTGTATTTAAGCCAGATGCACAAATTTTTGAAACAACAGAATTTGAAACAGACATATTAGTTCAAAGATTAAGAGAAATGGCATTCTTAAATAAAGGGCTAAAAATAACTTTATGGGATAAAAGAGAAGAAGGAACTGAACAAATGGTATTTCACTATGAAGGAGGAATAAAATCATTTGTAGATTTCTTAAATAAAGGTAAAGAAACAATTGGTTCTGATGTTATTTATTTTGAAGGGGAAGATAATAATGTTCAAGTTGAAGTTGCATTACAATATACAACTTCTTATTCAGAGAATATATTATCTTTTGTAAACAATATTCCAACTCCTGAAGGTGGAACTCATGTTGATGGATTTAAGAGAGGGCTTACAAAAGCTTTTAATGATTATGGAAGAAGATTTAACTTACTAAAAGAAAAAGATTCAAACTTAGCAGGTGAAGATATTCGTGAAGGTATTTCTGCTATAGTTAGTGTTAGAGTTTTAGAGCCTCAATTTGAAGGACAAACTAAGACTAAACTTGGAAATAGTGAAGTAACTGGTGTAGTAAATAATATAATGGTAAATAAGATGGGACAATTCCTAGAAGAGACACCAAATGTTGCTAAAGTGATTGTTGAAAAAACATTAAGTGCTCAAAGAGCAAGAGAAGCTGCAAGAAAAGCAAGAGACTTAGCAAGAAGAAAAACACCACTTGAATCTTCAACATTACCAGGTAAACTTGCGGATTGTTCTGAAAAAGATGCTTCAAAATGTGAGATATACATAGTCGAGGGAGATTCTGCGGGTGGTAGTGCAAAGCAAGGTAGAGATAGAAGATTCCAAGCTATACTTCCACTTTGGGGAAAAATGTTAAATGTTGAGAAAGCAAGAGCAGATAAAATATACAATAACGAAAAATTATCTCCAGTTATTATTGCACTTGGTGCAGGAATAGGAAATGATTTTAATATAGAAAAATTAAGATATCATAAAATCATACTAATGGCCGATGCCGATGTTGATGGAGCTCACATTAGAACATTATTATTAACATTTTTCTTTAGACATATGAGACCATTAGTTGAAAATGGAAATATATATATAGCACAACCACCATTGTTTAAGCTATCTAAAAAAGGAATGGAAGATGTATACTGCTATAATGAAGCTGACCTTGAAATTAAATTAAAAGAACTTGAGGAAAAAGGAATATCAAGAGATAGTCTAAGTATGCAAAGATATAAAGGTCTTGGTGAAATGGATTCTGACCAATTATGGGAAACAACTATGAATCCTGAAACAAGAATACTTGTACAAGTTCAACTTGAAGATGCAATTAAAGCAGATCAAATATTTTCAGTATTAATGGGAGAAAACGTTGAACCTAGAAGAGAATTTATTGAACAAAATGCTAAATATGTTACAAATCTTGATGTTTAGCTAAATATATATGGCACAACTAGTATTCTGGTTGTGCTATATTTTTGAAGGAGGTAATATTATGGAAAGAACAATTTGGAAAAAAATGATTGTAGAAAGTGTTACTTTAAATGAAGAAAAAGTAAAATATATAAATATTGGCTATTTTTTAGCAAATAAAGAAGGGAAAAAATATGTAGTTGGTATATATAGAACATTTCCTTTAATTGAATCTCAAGAAGATATTGGAAGTTTTGAAAACTTATATGTCGTATATGATATAGAAAAAGACTTAGTGTATGATGAATTTGAAAATAAAGATGAGGAAATATTTAAATATTTGCCTCAAATAGATAGTGTACAATTTGATAATAACTACGAAGATGATGAAGTAATAGAAAAATCTAAAAGGGAAATTAAAGACTCAATTGAGGAATATTTAGCACAAGGAAAATTAGCAGATAAATATTTTGATGCTTTATTAAAAATATATGGACTTGTAGATAAGTCATCAAAAAGCTTTTATGAATTTTTTATTAAAGAAATTAAAAATATATAGTATTTACATTTGAAATTATTAAAAATTGTAAACATAATACTTGACAAAGTATATAATTGTGGTATAATATAACTCGTAAAGTAGAGGAAATCTTCTCACCTTGCGAGTTTTGTCTTAGTAAGGTATCAATTAAAAACATATATAATTTCAAATATGTTATATTTTGAGTTGAGAAGATTGCTTTACAGAGCAATCTTTTTTATATATTTTTTGTGGAGGTGTTTCTTATAAAACAAGATTTTTTAGTTAATGAAGAAATTGAATTTTCTAAAGTTCAAGTTGTAGATTCAAATGGTCAAAAGATTGGACTTATGCCAACAGAGAAGGCTATTGAACTTGCAGAAGAAGAAGGATTAGATTTAGTATTAGTATCACCTAATCCAGCAAACCCAGTTTGTAAAATATTAGATTATAGCAAGTATAAATTCGAAATGAATAAGAAAGCAAAAGAATCTAAGAAAAAACAAAAGGTTATTGAAGTAAAAGAAGTCAGATTATCACCAAACATAGATAAACATGACTTAGAAGTTAAAGCTAAAAATACTAATAAATTTATTGATGCTGGAAATAAAGTTAAAGTAACAATGAGATTTAGAGGTAGAGAGCTAAACTTTATTGAACAAGGAAAAGAAATCATGTCTAATTTTAGAGATTTAATTGTTGACGCACAAGTTGACAAAGAAGCTAAGATGGAAGGAAAAAATCTAATTATGTTTTTAGTACCAAAACAAAAATAAATTAGTGTTTTAAGAGAGGAGAGAATTATTATGCCAAAAATGAAAACACACAGTTCATCTAAAAAAAGATTATCAGTAACAGGTACTGGTAAAGTAAAGAAAAATGTTGCAAATCGTGCACACAAATTAACAGGTAAATCTTCAAAGAGAAAAATGGCTTTAAAACAATCAGCTTATGTTGATAGTGCAAATAAAAAAGCTGTTAAGAAGTTATTACCATATCAATAATATGAGATTACATTCGAAAGGAGAGAATTTAAATGGCAAGAGTTAAAGGAGCTGTTACAACAAGAGCTAGACATAAAAAAGTTCTTAAAAGAGCAAAAGGATATTTTGGAGCAAAATCTATAAGATTTAGAATGGCTAACCAAGCTGTTATGAAATCTGGTAATTATGCATACGTAGGAAGAAAACAAAAGAAAAGAAACTTCAGACAATTATGGATTGCTAGAATTAATGCTGGTGCTAGAATGTGTGGAACAACATATTCAAAATTAATGAACGATTTAAAAGCTGCAAATGTAACAATTAATAGAAAAATGTTAGCTGAAATGGCAGCTAATGATATGACTGGATTTAAAGCATTAGTAGAAAAAGTTCAAAAATAATAAAAAAATAGGGAGGTAATTATGTTAGCAGGAGAAATAAGAAAAGGTGCTACATTTGAATTTGAAGGAAATGTATATAGAGTTGTAGACTTTATGCACGTTAAACCAGGTAAAGGTTCTGCTTTTGTTAGAACTACTTTAAAAAACGTTATAACAGGAAAAAACTTAGATAGAACATTTAACCCAACTGAAAAACTTGAAGATGCTCAAGTTGATGTTGCTGAAATGCAATATCTATATAAAGATGGAGATAACTACATCTTTATGGACACTACAACTTATGAACAAACTGAATTAAAAGAAGATCAAATATCTGACACATTACCATACTTAAAAGACAATATGCTTGTTAAAGTCTTATCATATAAAGGTAATATATTTGGTGTTGAACCACCTACATTTGTTGAGTTAGAAGTAACTTATACAGAACCAGGAATTAAAGGTTCAACAGCAACAGGTACAACAAAACCAGCAACTGTTGAAACTGGAGCTACATTCCAAGTACCAATATTTGTTGAAATTGGAGATAGAATTAGAATAGATACAAGAACTGCATCATATATGGAAAGATGCTAGTAAAGTCTATAAAAAATAAATACACCCAAGTGCTATTTATATTAGCATTTAGGTGTATTTTTTTATTATTTTTTTATATTAATAGAATAACAGCTATTACCTCTATATTTTCCTGTATCTGGATCAAAATCATCGTCACTATCAAAACAAAAAGCAGTAAGCTTAATATCAGATGATATTTTATAAGTATCTACATCTCCAACTAATTTTATTGAAGAACATATTGTATAATCATACATTACATCTTGTGTTATATGATAATATGGTTTTCCAGGAACTAAGTTTACATCGTCATATAAAAAGCTCATTACTTTTGGAAAAGTACAAAAAGCATCATCTGGATTTAAAATTATATAATACATTTCGCTTCCATCGTCCATTGTGAATTCTAAGGAATATCCAATTCTACAATTATTTGCATTCGAATAATTATTTATATAATCTTTCCACATTGTATCAAAATTTGAGTTAGAAATTGTTTCTTCTTGTGTTGGAACAGCAAAAAATAATCCCATTACATTTTCAGCAGACCAATCACAATAATAATCACTAGTAACTAACTCTAAATTATTTCCTTTTTCAGTATATATTCCAAGTTTTACAGTATTTTCATCTTCATATTTAGGTTCAGGAGCTACTACTACTTCTTCTTTTGGAGTGCTTTCTTCTATAACTGGACTATATTTTTTCCCCCATGTACTAAATAAAACTGGCTCGTTATTTCTCATCCTATTTTGGTCTATGCAATATATGCTTGTTACTATACCAAAAATAATAAAAAATATAATTAATAATATTAATACTACTTTATTTTTCATAACATCCCTCCATAAGCATTTTATCATAAAAGTAAGTAAAAATAAAATAGTAAAAAAATATAAATGTGTTTATGTATACTAAAAATGGATTTTTCTTGAAATTTTAAAAGAAATAATGTATAATACTAATGTTTAAAGGAGAATAATAATGAAATTTGTAAATAGTTATAAAAATAAAATGCAAAAATATAATGATGAACATAAATTAAAATATTATATAGATACAATGGGATGTCAAATGAATGAGAATGATTCTTTAAAATATGCTGGTATACTTGAATCAATGGGATTTATTAAAGGTAATGAAGAAGATTCAAATCTATATTTATTTAATACTTGTTGTGTAAGAGAAAATGCAGAAAATACATTATTTGGTAGACTTGGAATGTTAAAAAGGAGAAAATTAAATAATGAAGAAGTATATATAGCAATTGTAGGATGTATGACACAACAAAAACATATTATAGATAAAATAAAACAATCATATAGATTTGTAGATATTGTTTTGGGGACAAGTTGTATGTCTATATTTCCTGAAAAATTATATAATGCTGTAGTAAATCATCAAAAAAAACTAGAATATATAGATGTTAGTAACTCTCTTGAAGAAGAAGTACCAATAAAATATGAAGATAAATATAAAGCAAGTGTAAGCATAATTTATGGATGTAATAATTTTTGTACATATTGTATAGTGCCATATGTAAGAGGAAGAGAAAGAAGTAGAAAACCAGAAGATATAATATCTGATGTTAAAAGACTTGCAAAAGATGGATATAAAGAAATAATGCTTCTTGGACAAAATGTTAATTCATATGGAAATGATTTTAATGAAGAATTAAAAGGATATAATTTCCCTAGATTATTGCAAGAATTAGAGAAAATAGATGGAATAGAGATAATTCGTTTCATGTCACCGCATCCAAAAGACTTTAAAGATGATTTAATAGAAGTAATTAAAAATTCTTCTAAGATTGCAAGACAAATTCATTTACCTTTACAATCTGGAAATACAGAAATATTAAAACAAATGAATAGAAGATATACAAAAGAACAATTTATAGAAGTTGCTCAAAAATTAAAAAATATACCAGATGTATCTTTATCTACAGATATAATTGTTGGATTTCCAAATGAAACAGAAGAGCAGTTTTTAGACACTTTAGATGTAGTAAGTCAAATTAAATTTGATCAGATATATATGTTTATATATTCTCCAAGAGAAGGAACAATTGCTGCAAGAATGGAAGATAAAGTTACATATGAAGAAAAAGTAGATAGACTTGAAAGATTAAAAGAGCTTTATGAGAATACATTACCAGAATTAAATGAAAAAATGATAGGAAAAGTATATAAGGTACTAGTTGAAGGAAAAAGTAAAACAAATGAAGAATTATATACTGGAAGAAGTTCACAAAATAAAGTTGTAATCTTTCAAGCAGATGATTCTTATGTAGGAAAAGTTGTTGATGTAAAAATAGATAGTGAACATTTATGGTATCTAAGAGGAACAATTCAAAATTAAGGAATAATATTCCTTAATTTTTTTTGTAATATATCCATAATCTTTTAATATAATTTAATGAGGTTAAAAATATGGATAGTATAGAAGCATGTAAATATACAAAAGAAGAAATATCACAAATATTTAAAGATGATTTAAAAAATCATTATCTAAAAAGAGAAAATTCAGGGCTGGTTAGCGTTGGGCCTGTAAACGAATATAGAGAAATAAAAGTAGAAAGTGAAAACTCTTCTAAAAAATATGAAAAAATAAAATATAAATTTGCTTTAAAGGTAGTAGGTGCATTAGCTGTTGTTGCATGTTTTTTTGCTTATGATTATTTTCCAGATAATATAAGAAATAATAGTATTTGTAATTGGATTAAAAATGAATATAATAGAAGTATTTCTAAAGTAGATGCAATTGAAAATATGGAAGAGTATAGTAAAAAAATATATTCAAAAATTCAAAATATTGTACCAGAAAATATGTATAGTGCTGTAATTAATAAATATATTAATAATATTAAACCAAAGATAATTGATTTTAATTTTTCAAGTTTAATTGAAAATCAAAGCATAGATAATACAGTTACAGTATTTAATGAAAATGATATTGTAATAAATGCGGATGAGCTAACTCTTGCTCAAGAAGCAATAACAACAAGTAGTGAGATTAGCATAATGGACATTGATGTAAAAGAAATACAATCAAAAAATATTAATATTTCATTACCTGTTAGTGGAACAGTAACTTCAGTATATGGTGCAAGAGAAGAAGTATTTAAGAATGTAGGATATCATACAGGCGTAGATATAGCTAATGCATTATATACTCCTATAGTCAGTGCAACTGATGGCATTGTTGTTTTAACTCAATCAATGGATAAATACTATGGAAATAATATTGAAATAGAAAAAGATGGCGTAATATTTAAGTATGCACATTTAAATCAAATAAATGTAAATGAAGGAGATATTATCTCTCAAGGAGATATAATTGGACTTATGGGATCTACAGGAGCATCAACAGGTTCACATCTTCATTTTGAAATAAAAATACATGATAGAAGTGTTGATCCAGAACTATTATTAAAAATAAGGTAATTAAAAAGTGAGATTTAAAAAATGTAATATTTTGATAGAAATTGAGAATTTATTTATTATTATATTGATTTCTTTTTTCTTTTCTGATAAAATCAAAGTGTTTTTGACATCGTATTATGTGTGTTATATGTTTATATTATTTCATGAATTGTCACACATTATGTTTGCGATGTTTTTTGGTAAAAAAATAGAAAAGATAAAGTTATCTATTGCAGGCGTATGCGTAACATTTAATAATAATGGTGAATTAGAAATAGTAAAGAATTTAATAATATATATGGCTGGACCTTTAGCAAATATATGTTTAGCAATTATGTTTAATAATATAGATTTTGTATTTGAAATTAATGTATTTTTGGCTATACTTAATTTAGTGCCTATATATCCTCTTGATGGATATAATATACTTAGTTTGTTTTTTAGTAAAAAGATTATTAAAAATTTTGAAATTTGTTTTTTATCTTTACTTTTTTTAATCTCAATTTTTATTATAATAAAAAGTTTTAATCCATCATTATTCATATTTTTTGTATATATTATGTTAATAAAATACGTCTCAAAAAATCATATTAAATAGTGTAAAATAGGGAATTTTGTAATGTTTTAAAAGAATTACAAAAAGGTTGCACAAATATTACAAAATTTCCTTAAAACGCTTGATTTTTTTAGCAAAAGATAGTATCATATAGATAGCTCAAATTTGGAGGTGTAAGATGTGGCTATAGGTGATATCATCGTAGGGCTAGATATTGGCGTTTCCAAGGTTAGTTGTGTAATTGGACAAGTCAATAAATTTAGCGAGATTGAAGTCATTGGGTATGGCCTCTCAAACAACTCAGGAATAAAAAGAGGACAAATACTAGATTATGAAAGAGTGGGCCAGTCAATAAAAGACGCAGTAAATTCAGCTGAACAAATTTCGGAGCTTTCAGTAAATTCAGCCTATGTAAATATTAAAGGGATGAATGTACGAATTGAGAAGGTTGTTATGGAATCTGAGGTCGAAAGACCAAATGATGGTATGACAGTTAATGATATTTATAATTTATATACTAAAATCCAGATATCAACTAGATTAGAACGAGATGAACAAATAATAGATATTTTACCGTCTGCATATGTAGTGAATGGTAGAATATATAAAGATGAACCTATTGGAGCTTTTTGTAAAACATTTCAAATGGAAGTTGAAGTAGTTATTGCAAGAGGAGATTATATTGAGGGGATTCAAAAAGCATTAAAATATGCAAATTTAAAAATTGATGGTTTAATACTAGAAACATTAGCTACATCAAATATAATTTTAATGCCAGAAGAAAAACAAAATGGAGTTTTAATGCTAGATATAGGTGGTGGACATACAGATATCTCAGTGTATAAAAAAGATAAATTAGAATTCTATACAACACTTCCGGTTGGAGGAGATCATATTACAAATGATATTTCTTTAACCTTTGATATAAGTACAGATGAAGCGGAGAAATTAAAAAGACAATATAATTTAGCTTTAGTTTCAATGATTACAAATAATCATGAAGTAAAACTAACATCAAAAGCTGCAGGATCTAATGACGTAATTAAATGTAGTGAAATTGTACAAGTAATTGAAGCAAGAATAAAAGAAGTATATCAATTAGTGCGCAGAATGCTTCAAGAAAAGGGCATGATTACTGGGATTAGTACAGTAGTTTTAACTGGTCAGGGAATAAGTAATATAGTTGGCGCTGAAGAATTAGCAAAGCGTACTCTTAAAATTAATAATGTTAGAGTATGTAGTCCGAAATTAATTAATGTTATTAAACCACAACATACTACAGTATATGGAATGGTTAGATATATATCTGGTTTAGGACTTAGTAAACATGTAAATAGTGATGTTCAAATAGTTACTGAACCTACTTTCAAAGATAAAATCTTTGAAGGAATAGAAAATTTAAAAGAGAAAATCTTTTTTAGAAGTAAAAAAGATAAAAAGAAGTTTTAAATTATAGATTTTAAGGGGGAATAAATAATGGAAAACGAAAATCAAGCAGGAATGGCTACAATTAAGGTTGTTGGAGTCGGGGGTGCTGGTAATAATGGTGTAAACAGAATGGTTGAAAATGGATTAAAAAGCGTTGAATTCATATCTGTTAATACTGATAGACAACACCTTAATATATCAAAAGCAAATAAAAAAATTCAAATAGGTGAAAAATTAACTAGAGGACTTGGTGCAGGTGCAAATCCAGAAGTTGGAAAATGTAGCGCTGAAGAATCTAAAAGCGAAATAGCAGAAGCATTAAAAGGTGCGGATATGGTATTTGTTACTGCTGGTATGGGAGGCGGAACTGGAACAGGTGCTGCTCCTATAGTTGCAGAAGTATCTAAAGAAATGGGAATACTTACAGTTGGTGTTGTTACAAAACCTTTCCCATTTGAAGGAAAAAGAAGAATGATGCAAGCTGAAGCAGGAATAGAAGAGTTAAGACAAAACGTCGATACTTTAATAATAATACCTAACGAAAAACTATTACAAGTGGTTGAAAAACAAACTTCAATAATGGACGCTTTTAAAATGTCAGATGATGTTTTAAGACAAGGTGTACAAGGAATATCAGATTTAATTACAATACCAGGACTTGTAAATCTAGATTTTGCTGATGTTAAAACTATTATGCTTGATGCAGGTGTTGCACATATTGGTATTGGTAGAGCATCTGGTGAGCATAGAGCACAAGAAGCTGCTCGTCAAGCAATACATAGTCCATTACTTGAAACATCAATTGAAGGTGCAGGCGGAGTATTGTTAAATGTAACTGGTGGTAAAGATCTTTGCTTATTAGAAATAAGTGAAGCAGCTGATTTAGTTCAAAAGTCTGTTGATGCAGATGCAAATATCATCTTTGGTGCTGTAATTGATGAAAAACTTGAAAATGAAATTGTTATTACAGTAATTGCTACTGGATTCACAAAAACTGCATTTCAAGATTTAAAATTAGATAGTATTGTTGGAGAAGCATTAAAAAATGCTACAGTATCACAAAATACTCAATCAACATCAAATAGTAGTTTTTCAGATTTAAGCTCATTATCTGGAATATCTTCACAATCATCTAATTCATCAATTTCAAATATGGGAAATTCATCAAGTTCAATTAGCTCTGCTAGAACTAATATTTCTTCTAGTAACGAATACAAAATGGTAGATTTAGATATACCACCATTTTTAAGAAGAAATAAAGAATAAAAATAATAGAACCCCGTATAAAAAATCTATATAAAAAAGTAATAAAAGCTAAGATTATTTGTTAATCTTAGCTTTTTTATATTTTTATAAAAAAATATGAGGAAAAATTATAATATTCTTTTATTTAATTATGACATATTTTTTTTAGTAATATAAATATAATTAGTTTAGGTGATTAAATGAAAATCTACCTAGACTATATTTTTTTAGAAAATTTAGTAGTAAATACAGTAGTAATCATTGAAACAATTATATTTACAAATTCACATATATCTAAAAAAAGAAGAAATTTAATTATTATATTAGATACATTTATATCTTGTTTAATAAATATTATTCCACAAATAAATAACTATTTTTTTCATATTATTTTTTCAAGCATTACGTTATTAATACTTTTTAGATTTAAGAATTTTTATGAATATATGAAAAAAATATCTTGCTATTATTTAATATATTTTTTATACATTGGTATAATAATTGCTTTCTCAATAATTTTTAAAATTAATTTAGAAAAAATATTATTTAAAATAATAGCATATATTTTATCCGGCTTGTTATTACATTTTTTAGTTAAAGATATGTGGAAGATGTGGAAAACAAAAATTAGATATAGAGATTTGTATTATACTTTAAAAATAAATAATGTGGAAATAAATTCTTTTGTAGATACAGGTAATACTGTAAAAGATCCTATTTCAAATTTAAATGTTATATTTTTAAATAATGAATTAAAAGATAAAATAAATTTAAATGAATATAATAAAGTTGAAATTGAAGTTTTAACAGTAAATGGAAATAATATAAAAGAAGGATATATAGTAAAAAACGTTTTAGTAATAAAAGATGGAAAGAAAATAGCAAATATACCTGAAATAATTTTATGCTTTAGTTTAATTGGTAATACTCCAGAAAAATATAGTGCAATAATTGGATATGATACATATCTTGAAAATTTAAATGGAGGTGTTAATTATTAAAAAAGAAATAAAATTAATGTATTTAAAAATATTAAAGTGGTTTGGTATAGACAATTCTTTTTTAGGATATATTGCTGGAACAGATAAGTTGCCACCACCACTTGAAGAAAGGGATGAATTTGAACTATTAAAAAAACTAAAAGAAAAAGATAAAGATGCTAAAAATATTCTTGTAGAAAAAAATTTAAGACTAGTTGTATATATTGCTAAGAAATTTGAAAATTCAGGTGTTAACATAGAGGATTTAATTTCCATCGGAACAATAGGCTTAATGAAAGCAATAAATAGCTATGACATGGATAAAAACATTAAATTGGCTACATATGCATCAAGATGTATAGAAAATGAAATTTTAATGTATTTAAGAAAAAACAATAAAATTAAAACAGAGATATCAATAGATGAGCCAATAAATATTGATAGTGAAGGAAATGATTTATCTTTAGCAGATATTCTTGGAACGGAAAATGATGCTATTTTTAAAAGCATTGAAGATGAAGAAAACAAAAAAATATTAAAAAAATCAATTGAATGTTTAGATGATAGAGAAAAAGTAATAATGAAATTGAGATATGGCTTTGATGGAAGAGATGAGCTTACTCAGAAAGAAGTTGCAGATAAATTAGGAATATCTCAATCATATATTTCTAGATTAGAAAAAAAGGTAATCAATGACTTAAAAAAAGATTTTACAGCATAGATATTTACTTGCTAATTTTTAGTAACTGTGATATTCTAAACGTGAGGATGTGATTTTATGTACATTTTAGCTTTAGTATTAGCAGTAATTGTTATTTTAGTAATTATTATATATAATACTATTCTTTCAAAGAAAAATAAGTTAATTAAAGCATATTCTAGTTTAGATGTAATGCTAAAGAAAAGATACGATTTAATACCTAATATTGTTGAATGTGTTAAAGGATATGAAAATTATGAAAATCAAACACTTGAAAAAATAATATCTTTAAGAAAAGAAGCAGATAAATGTAATAGTCCAAGTGATATGGAAAAATTACAAAATAAATATAACGGGTTTATATCTGAAATTTCTTTTTTATCTGAACAATATCCAGATTTAAAGGCTAGTGAAAATTTTCTTAACCTTCAAAAGATATTAAATGAAGTTGAAGAACAAATTTCTGCTGCAAGAAGAACATATAATGCTCATGTTGAAAACTATAATACATATATTAGCTTTATTCCAATTAATTTATTTGCAGATTTATTTGGATTTAAAAAATATGATTTTTTTGAAATTTCTAATGAGGAAAGAAATGCTAAAGTGGAATTAAATAATATTAATTAAAAGGAAGAATATATGGAAGAAAAGTTTGATGTTTTTTTTAATAGTTATAATTCAAAGCTAAAAGAGTATTATTTGAAATTTAATAGTAGAAAAAGAAAGATTTGTTCAGTGTATTGTGCTTTATTGTTATTATTTGTTTTTATTTATTGGATTGCAGTAATGAACTTTAAATTGATTTTTTCAAATTATCTTGGATATTTAATATTGGGTGTAATAATAATCGCTATTTTAGTTTTTTTTGCTATTATGTTAAATTTAAAAAGAGAAATATATAATATAAATCAATTTATAATTAAAGATATGATACAATATATATCTGGTGATAGTAATTCTATTTATGAGCCAAATAAAAGAATTTGCATAGAAAATATAAAGGATATGGAGCTGTTTAATCTTGAGAATTTAAAATATAATGGTAACAACGCTATCTCAACTAATTATAATGGAAACTATATGAATTTTGCAGATATGGAAATTTATTATTATAAAGATAAAATTAAAGAAGAAAAAGCCTATGATAAAGATGGAAAAGAATATATAAAAAAGACAGTAGATAAAGTAAAGAAATATGTTTTTGATGGCTGTTATATTAGTGCAACACTAAATAAAAATATAGCAGAACATATATATTTAATTCCAAACAATTTTGCAGATTTAATTATAAATGGTACTTTAAAAGATTATATTACTTATTCAGGAGAAGAAATTCAACTTGAAAATATTGAATTTTCTAAAAAGTATAAGGTATATAGTGATGATGAAATTCAGGCAAGATATATACTTTCATTATCTTTAATGGAAAAAATTAATAAGATAGATGATGTTTTAAAGGGTAAAAAATATATAGTTTTTAAAGCTGGAAGAAGATTTGTTATTTGTCTTGAAGGATTTAAAATAGAAAATTTAAGAAAAATTAGTTTGCCATTTAATTATAACTCTTCAAAGTTAAAAGAAAATCTAAAATATATATTTGAGAATCTAAATAAATTATTTGAAATATACAATATATTAGAGTTAGGGAATGATATTTATGTTGACAAAGCATAATTTCTAATGTATAATAATTACATAAAATGAAAAGGAGAGATATTATTATGAAAAAGATTTTATTTACTAATTGTTGTTGTATGAGATAACGCTCTTATCTACGCTGTAGGTATGAGTGATTAATTTCATGCCTACGTTAGTAAATATATCTAAACATAATAAATTAAGATATAAAAGACTATGTAGGCATGCATAGTCTTTTTATTTTTTAGGAGGGATAAACAATGAAAATATATAATTCAATGACAAGAAAAAAAGAAGAATTCAAGCCGATAGAAGAAGGAAAAGTAAAAATGTATGCATGTGGAATTACAGTTTATGATTTAAGCCATATTGGTCATGCAAGACAAGCAATAGTATATTCTATGATTTCTGAGTATTTAAAGTATAGAGGATATGATGTTACTTATGTAAGAAACTATACAGATGTAGATGATAAAATAATTAATAGAGCTAACTTACTTGGAAAAAATCCATTAGAGTTCTCAAAAGAACAAATAGATGAAACTGAAAAAGATATGAAGGCATTACATGTTAAAGATGCTGATATAAAACCAAAAGCATCTGAAAATATAGATAATATTATAAAATTTGTACAAGGTTTAATCGAAAAAGGTTATGCATATTCTACAAAATCAGGAGATGTATATTATATAGTAAGAAAATTTAAAGAGTATGGAAAGTTATCTAATAGAAATATAGATGAATTATTAAATGGTGTTAGAAAAGATGTTGAAGAAGGAAAAAGAGACCCATTAGACTTTGCATTATGGAAATCAGCTAAGCCAGGTGAAATATACTGGAAATCACCATGGGGAAATGGAAGACCTGGATGGCATATTGAATGTTCCACAATGGCACTAAATGAACTTGGTGAAACAATTGATATTCACGGTGGTGGAAAAGATTTGATATTTCCACATCATGAAAATGAAATTGCACAAAGTGAAGCTTTAAATGGAAAAACTTTTGCTAAATACTGGTCACATTGTGGATTAATAAAAATAAATGGTGAGAAAATGAGTAAGTCTCTTGGAAATTCTTTAACAATAAGAGATGCATTAAAAAAATATAATTATGAAGTAATTAAATATGTTTTTTTACAAAAACATTATACCTCAGATATAGATATTTTAGATAACGATTTTACTATAGCTGAAAAACACTTATACTATTTTTATAATACAATAAAAGATGCGAAAGAATATATTTTAAAATATAAAGATAATACAGAAAGACTATTAAACGATGATATTACACAAAGTATAAAAGATAAATTTATAACTGCTATGGATGATGATTTTAATACTACTATTGCTATATCAGAATTACATACTATTTTTAAATATATTAATTTAAAAATGAAAGAATCAAATAAAGCTAATAGAAATCAAACAGCTAATACTTTAGCAAATATTTTAGATACAATAAAAGAGCTATATGAAATTTTGGGACTATTTACTCAAAATGAAGTTTCATTTATTAATGAATTAAAAAATAAATATATACAAGAATTGGATATATCAATAGATTATATAAATGAAAAGATAGCAGAAAGATATAATGCAAAAGCTAACAAAGAATATGAATTAGCAGATGGCATTAGAAATGAATTACTTATTAAAGGCATTATATTAAATGATACTAAAGATGGAACAATATGGGATGTAAAAAAATTATATAATTTAGATTAAAAGGGCAGGTTTTGCCCTTTTTTTTACTTTTATTTTTTCCTAAACATTAATTTTTATTTTATACATATAAATATACTAGGAATTTTTGACATAAATTCTTTGTTTTAACTAAAAAGATAAAGAAAAGTCGAATGAGAATAAAGATAAATCATATGTAAAAAAATATTAATGTAAAAGGAGAGATACATATGAATGGTACAAATGTTAAAGTCGAGATACAAGGATTAGATACATCTAAGCTTCCAAAGTTATCTCAAAGTGAGCAAATGGATATGTTAAAAAAGATAAAAGAAGGGCATTTAGAATATAAGGATGAGTTTATAAATGCTAATTTAAGATTAGTTTTAAGTTTAGTGAAAAAATTCAATAATAGGGGAGAAAATATCAATGATATATTTCAAGTTGGAGTTATAGGATTAATTAAATCAATAGACAATTTTGATATAACTCAAGACGTACAATTTAGTACATATGCAGTTCCAATGATTTTAGGAGAGATAAAAAGGTATTTAAGAGATAATAGTGCGTTTAGAGTAACTAGATCATTGAGAGATTTATCTTATATTATTTCTCAGGAAAGAGAAAAATATATAGCTGAACATAATGAAGAACCAACAGTTGATGAGCTCGTAAAAATAACTGGAGCAAACAAAGAACAAATTATTCTTGCAATAGATAGTACGGTAGCACCAATGTCAATTTATGATACGGTATATAATGACGGAGGCGATCAAATATATTTACTTGACCAGCTGAAAAACGAAAAAGAAGAATCTGACGATTTGATAACTCAAATATCTATTGAACAAATGCTAGATAGATTATCTGAAAAAGAAAGATACATTATAGAGAAGAGATATTTTAAAGATAAGACTCAAGTTGAGCTTGCTGAAGAATTAGGAGTATCACAAGCACAAATCTCAAGAATTGAAAAAGGGGCATTGCTTAGAATGAAAAATAAGCTTGGAGATACTTTAAATTAATAAATATTTATTATAGACTATACATTTATTTTTTTTAATGATATACTTTCTATATAAATAGAGGGAGGTTATTATGGCAGAAATTAAATTTGAGATTGTAAAACATATAGGAGTGTTATCTGAAGGAAATAATGGTTGGAAAAAAGAATTAAATTTAGTAAGTTGGAATGATAGAGCTCCAAAATATGATATAAGAGATTGGGATGAAAATCATGAAAAGATGGGTAAGGGAATTACTCTTTCTGAAGATGAGATACAAAATCTTATCAATTTAATGAATAACAATTAATAATGAAGACTGGTATAAAATACCAGTTTTTTTAATATTATTAAAAAGGAGGTATGTTATGGAAGATAAAGTTATTTTTTTAAGTCCATCAACACAAGAATTTAATGTTGGGTATGGAGATTTTGGCACAGAAGAATATAGAATGAATAGAATCGCGGATATTGTAGAAAGCTTGCTAAAGAAACAGGGATATACAGTTTATAGAAACAATCCAAATGAGAAATTAACTGAGGCAGTAAGAAAGAGTAACGCAATAGGACCAGATATACATGTTGCTCTTCATAGTAATGCAAGTGGTCAAGGATATAACGCACAAGGCCCAGAAATATTTGCTAATAGACCAAATACACCTGGAGATAGACTTGCTAATGATATATATAATGAGATAATTGCTATATATCCTGATCCTACAAAGGGAAGAGGTGTTTTATTTACTAGTAGTTTGTATGAAATTGTTAGGACAACTGCGCCAGCAGTTTTGCTTGAAATTGCTTTTCATGATAATCCAGAAGATGCAAATTGGATAATAAATAATGAAGAAGAAATTGCACAGGCGATAGTTAGAGGAATTAATAATTATTTTTCTTCACTTGAAAAAGCATAAATTTATGGTAAAATTAAAACAGGTGATTTTTTATGCTAAATATAAGAGAAATTATTAATGCAACAAATGGAAAATTATTAAATGGAAATGAAGAAGAATTAATTCAAGACTATAAAATAGATAGTAGAGAAGTAAATAAAGGGGATTTTTATATTCCACTAATTGGAGAAAAAGTAGACGGACATAAATTTATATTAGATACAGTAAAAAAAGGATGCTCTGGTTTTTTTGTTTCAAATTTTGACTATATTGATATAGAGCAAATTACAAGTATGAACAATAATATAGCTATTATACAAGTGGATAATACAAAAGAAGCTTTAATTAATATTGGTATATATAATAGAAATAAGCAAAATAATATAGAAGTTGTAGCAATAACAGGGAGTGTAGGAAAAACAAGTACAAGAGAAATGGTTGCATCGGTTTTATCAGAAACTAAAAATATAATGGTAACACAAAAAAATATGAATAGTCATATAGGAATGCCACTTATGGATTTAAAGTTAGAAAATCAAGAAATGGCTGTTTTGGAAGCTGGGATAGATTTTGTTGGTGAAATGGACATTTTAAATAAGCTGCTTTTACCTGATGTAGCAGTTGTGACAAATATTGGTACATCACATATTGGAAAATTTGGAAGTCAGGAAATTATTTTTCAAGAAAAAACAAATATTGCCAAAGGATTAAAGGGTAAAAAAATCCTTTTATTAAATGGTGATGATAATTATTTAAAAAAATATACTAATCCAAATGTAAATGTAAAGTATTTTAGCATTAATGATGCAAGAAATATAGAAACAATAGGTGATAGAATTGAATATGATACATCAATATATGGTAAAGAGGAACATATAGTAATTAATGCTTTAGGAAATCATAATATATTAAATTCATTAGTAGCTATTAAAATAGGAGAAATATATAAATTACCTGTTGAAAAAATAAAATCTGGTATAGCTAAATATAAAAATTTTAATAGAAGGATGGAAAAAATTAATTTAGGCAATGTAACTATTATTGATGATACTTATAATGCAAGTCCAAGTTCAACTGAATCTGGATTAAAATCTGTAAATGAAATAAAAGGAAAAAGAAAGATTGCAGTTCTTTCAGATATACTTGAACTTGGAAATTTTTCTAAAGATATACATTTAAAATTAGGAGAAATATTTAAAGATTTAGGATTTGATGTAATAATTGCCTTTGGAAATGATATTAATTATTTGATTGAAAATGCAAAAAAATACGTTAATAATATATATTACTGTAAAGATTCAATTGATGCTGAGAAAAAGTTAAGAGAAATAATTAAGGAAAATGATGTTATATACTTTAAAGGATCAAATGGAATGAAAGTAAATACAATAGTTGAAAATTTGAAAAAGGACTTCATGAATTAAATGGAGTCCTTCTTCATATAATGTAATGGTGATTGTATGGCAAGAGGTATTGATTTTAAACAAAAAGAAGTAATAAATATAAAAGATGGAAAGATACTTGGTTTTGTAATAGATGTTCAAGCAGATTTTGAAAAAGGTGAAATTCATTCTATTGTTGTAGCCAAAACTGGAAAGATTTTTAATAATGTAAATAGTAAAAGTAATGTAACTATAGAATGGAAAGACATAAAAAAGATTGGAGACGACGTAATTTTAGTTGAAATATAAGCATATTAATGTAAATATTATACAATAATAAAAAACTTTAAGAAAATGTAAAAAAAGTGTTGACAAAGTAAATAAAAAGTAGTATCATAATAGACGTCGCAAAGAGATGACGGAACACTAAAAAATATTCATTAAAACTTTAGAGAAAAACTTTTAAAATATTTTAAA
>JBJEXW010000028.1:0-41689 GCA_051886195.1 Clostridia bacterium | reverse complement strand
TTCACGTAGGAGAAAAAGCTCCAGAAATATGTCCAGTATGTTCACATCCAAAAGCATATTTTGAAATTAAAGCAGAAAACTATTAATAATATTTTGGAGGAGATAGTATATGGCAAAATATCAATGTCAACTTTGTGGACACATTTATGATGAAGAAAAAGAAGGTATTAAATTTGAGGATTTACCAGATGATTGGAAATGTCCAATGTGTTTTGCACCAAAGAATATGTTTAAATTAGTTGAAGAAGAAAATAATGATAGTAAAAAAGAAATTAAATCTATCCAAGATAAAAGTGAAAATAAATTAGAAAATTATTTAAAAGAATATCAAAGAGAATCAGATGAAGTAGAAAAAACTATGGCAGATATACAAAATATGGCTAAAACTGGTAAAAGTATAATATCTGCTATGGGTACTAAATTACCTGTAGTTAGTTGGAATGATATATTATTACTTGGAGGACAGCTTAATAAAAAGCCATTATTTGAGCATGAAGAAGTTAGTCTAAAAACAGTAATAGGGAAAAATGCTAAAAAACCTATGATTTTAGAAACTCCTGTTTTTGTTTCACATATGTCATTTGGTGCTTTATCTAAAGAGGCCAAGATTTCTTTAGCAAAAGGCACAAGTAGAGTAAAAACTGCTATGTGTAGTGGTGAAGGTGGAATCTTGGAAGAAGAGTTTGAAAACTCATATAAATATATATTTGAATATGTACCAAATAAATATAGTGTAAATGATGAAAACTTAAAGAAAGTAAGTGCAATTGAAATAAAAATTGGTCAAGGAACAAAACCTGGTATGGGTGGACACTTGCCAGGAGAGAAAGTTACAGAAGAGATTGCTAAAGTTAGAGGTAAAAAAATAGGTGAAGATGTTATAAGTCCTTCTAAATTTGAAGGTATTGATACTAAAGAAGATTTAAAAGATTTAGTATCAATGTTAAGAGAAAAATCCGAAGGTAGACCTATAGGTATAAAAATTGCTGCTGGACATATTGAAGAAGACTTAGAATTTGCTTGCTTTGCAGAACCAGACTTTATTACAATTGATGGTAGAGGTGGAGCAACAGGTGCTAGTCCAAAAATAATAAAAGATGCTACAACTGTTCCAACAATTTATGCATTATATAGAGCAAGAAAATATTTAGATGAGCATAATAAAGATATTTCTTTAGTAATAACTGGAGGTCTTAGAACTTCAGCAGACTTTGCAAAAGCTATAGCTATGGGAGCAGATGCAATAGCAATTGCTACTGCTGCTATGATAGCAATTGCATGTCAACAATATAGAATATGTAATACTGGAAAATGTCCTGTTGGAATTGCAACACAAGATGAGAATTTAAGAAAAAGACTACATATTGAAAATAGTGCTACAAGATTAGAAAATTATTTTAATGTAGTAAATGAAGAGTTAAGAACTTTTGCTAGAATAACAGGTAACAGGAATATACATGATTTAAGTAATTATGATATTGTGACTACAAATAGAGAGATTTCAGAATATACTAATATAAAACATGTATAATAATATAAAGGGTGAATAATTTAATTCATCCTTTTTTTGTATTTATGTAAAATTGACTTTTAGTTTTAAATATGTTATACTATTATAGTCTTATTACGTGATATATATCTTAATTAGTTAATTTATAGCAAGTTATGCTAATGAAATAAAAAATGTACGGGTAAAAAGTTATGTTAAAACGCAAATTGAAAAATGTATAATAGAAGGAGAGATTTAATGGAAGAAGAAAACAACAAAAGCAAAAGTACCACTAAGTCCAAAAAGGAAAAAAGTGGTAATAGTAAAAAAACAAATAATGTAAATAAAAAATTAAAAAAAGATACTAAAGAAAAATTATCAAAAGCAATTGATGAGGAAATAATTATAGATAATATACAATTAGAAGATATACCTCAAAAGAAAGAAAAAAAGCAAAATAGTCTTTTTTCTAAATCAAAGCTTAAGATAATACCACTTGGTGGTTTAAATGAAATTGGAAAAAATTTAACAGTTTTTGAATATGAAAATGAAATAATTGTAGTAGATTGTGGTCTTGCATTTCCAGAAGATGAAATGCTTGGTGTAGATATAGTTATACCAGATATTTCTTATTTAGAAAAAAATAAAGAAAAAGTAAAGGCTATTTTAATAACACATGGACATGAAGATCATATCGGTGCAATACCATATTTTTTAAAGAAAATTAATGTACCAGTATATGGTAGTAAATTAGCGTTAGGGCTAATTAAAGTAAAACTTGCAGAACATAACTTAGAAAAGCAAACAAAATTAGTTACTATAGAGCCTAGACAAGTTCTAAAATTTGGTAAGTTCAAAGTAGAATTTATTAGGGTAACCCACTCTATAGCAGATTCAATGGCAATTGCTATAACAACACCTGTTGGAACAGTATTACATACAGGAGATTTTAAAGTAGACTATACACCAATAGATGGTGGATATATAGACTTACAAAGGATAGCTGAACTTGGTAAAGAAGGAGTAACATTACTACTTTCAGATAGTACTAATGTTCAAAGAGCTGGACACACTATGTCTGAAAGAAGTGTTGGAAAAGAGCTAGACAGATTATTTACAAATTGTAATAAAAGAATAATTGTTGCTACTTTTGCATCAAATGTTCATAGAATGCAACAAATTATTAATTCAGCAGTAAAATTTAAAAGAAAAGTAGCTGTTGTAGGACGTAGTATGGTTAATGTTTTAGCAGTATCACAAGAATTAGGATACTTAAATGCACCAGAAGGAACAATAATCGATATAGATAAGATAGGAATGTATAATCCTGAGCAATTGGTTATTATAACAACTGGTTCTCAAGGAGAGCCAATGGCTGCATTATCACGTATGTCTGCAGGAGAACATAAAAAAGTACAAATTACACCTGATGATATGATAATTTTCTCATCATCTGCAATACCAGGAAATGAAAAATCTATAGGTAAAGTTATAGATGAACTTGAAAAATTAGGAGCAGAAGTTATTTATAGTCAAATAGCAGATGTTCACGTTTCAGGTCATGCATGTCAAGAAGAATTAAAATTAATGTTAAGTTTAGTAAGACCTAAGTATTTTATGCCGGTTCATGGAGAATATAGATTTTTAAAACAACATGGACAGCTTGCTGTAGATACTGGAGTACCAAAAGAAAATATTTTTATTATGGAAAATGGTAGAATACTAGAAATAGATAAAAATTCAGCTAAAATGACTACACAGGTAACATCAGGAATTGTTCTAGTTGATGGACTTGGTGTAGGTGATGTTGGAAATATTGTATTAAGGGATAGACAATTACTATCAGAAAATGGTATGATTATTGTCGTAATATCTTTAGATAGAAAGACTGCAAAAGTTGTTTCAGGACCAGATATTGTTACACGTGGCTTTGTATATGTTAGAGAAAATGAGCCTTTAATTGATGAAATTAAAGAAGTGGCTAAAAAAGAATTATCTAAGTGTGAAGAGCAAGGTGTAAGAGAATGGTCAACAATTAAGACAAGAGTAAGAGAGTCTTTAATTAAATATATATATTCAAAGACAAAAAGACAACCAATGATACTTCCAATACTTATGGATGTAGATATGGACAAAAAAATATAAGTTAATAAGTTTATATAAAAAGGAGTTATTTATATGGAAATGGATAAAGATTACGAGAGAAAATGTTATGAGCTTGCATATTTAATATTCCCAGATGTAGATGAAACTGTGGATGACTTAGAGATTAGATATCCTGAAAGAAATCTTCCAGAAGATGCAAAAGTTGTAAGAATTGGACCTTCACCTACTGGAATGATGCACACAGGAACATTGTTCCAAGCAATGATTAATAAAAAACTTGCTTCTCAAAGTGGAGGTAAATTTTATGTTAGAATTGAAGATACTGACCAAAAAAGAGAAGTTGAAGGTGCTATAGATGAGATTATGGCTGGTCTTGAACACTTTGATCTTATGCCTGATGAAGGTGTAATGAAAAAAGATCAAGAAATAGGAGATTATGGTCCATATACTCAATCAAAAAGAAAAGAAATATATAGAATTTGTGCTAAGCATCTAATTGAGATTGGAAGAGCATATCCATGTTTTTGTACACAAGATATGCTACAAAAATCACATGATGCGCAAGTTGCAAACAAAATAGTACCAGGATATTATGGAGTGTATGCAAAATGTAGAAATATTTCAATTGATGAATCTATTGAAAGAGTTAAAAATGGTGAAAAGTTTATAGTTAGATTTAGATCTAATGGTTCTCATATGAAAAAAATATCTTTTGTAGATGATGCAAGAGGAAAAATCGAAATGGCAGATAATGATGAAGATATTGTAATAATAAAATCTGATGGACTACCAACTTATCATTTTGCACATGTTTGTGATGATCATTTTATGCATACAACTCATGTTGTACGTGCAGAAGAATGGTTACCATCGGTTCCTAAACATTTGCAATTATTTGAAGCTATGGGATTTAAAGCTCCACATTATATTCATACACCAACAATTATGATTAAAGATGGAGATTCAAAAAGAAAATTATCTAAGAGAAAAGATAAAGTTGCAGCAGTATCATATTTTATATCTGCAGGATATCCTGTTGAGGGATTAAATAACTATTTAATGACAATATTAAACTCAGATTTTGAAATGTGGAAATCTAAAAATAAAGATAAATCATATAAAGATTTTGAGTTTAAATTAGATAAAATGAGTAGTGCTGGTTCACTTTTAGATATTCCAAAACTTAACGACTTATCTAAAGAAGTAATAGCTAAAATGAGTGGAGAAGAAGTACTTAATAATGTATTAGAATGGTCAAAAGATTATAATAAAGAATTTTACGATTTAATCAACTCAGACTTAGAATATGCTAGAAAAGTATTTGGACTTGAAAGAGATAATGCAACTAAAATTAGAAAAGATATATATAAATGGGAAGATGTTGAACCAACATTTAGATATTTCTTTAAAGAAAACTATTCTAAAGAATTAGAAGAATATGGATATTTAATAAAAACTTTACCTGAAGAAAAAGAAACTTTAACTTTAGACATAATAAAAAAATCTCTTGAAGCATATAAAGAGGCATACAATGAAAATGATACTAAAGATGAATGGTTTGCTAGAATGAAAGAAGTAGCAGAAAAACTTGGTTTCTGTACAAATATGAAAGAATATAAAGCAGAACCAGAAAAATATGTTGGAAGTATAGCAGATTTTTCTTCAATAGTTAGAATGGCTGTAACAAATAGAAAAAATACACCAGATATATATAGTATTATGCAACTTTTAGGAAAAGATATAACAATATCTAGAATGCAAGATACTATTGATAATTTATAATATTTATGGTATATATAAAGTGTCTTATGAAAATAAGATACTTTATTTTTTTTGAGGTAAAATATATGATATTAAATGAAAATGAAAAAATAATAAAAAATATAAAAGCTACAATGGCCGTTGAAGGTAATTTTTTAGAATCACAAGATGTTTCTCTTATTAATCAATATTTAGATAATAAAATAACAGAAGAAGAAGGAATAGATATTATAAAAAAAGATATAATATCAAAGATGAATAAAAGAGATGTATAATGCAATTAATTCACAATATACATATAAGGGAACAGATATTTTAAAAAATAAATTAAACATAAAAGATGAAGAGTTATTAAAAGAATATGAAACAAGAATAGTAGCTTTTAAAATTGCTACAATTAGTTCTGCTAAATTACCTAAGGGATACACACCAGAAAGACTTAAGTTTATAAACAAGTACCTTTTTGAAGAAGTGTATGAATTTGCAGGGGAATATAGAAAAGAAAATATAACAAAAGAAAATTTTAGATTTTCTGAGTTTGAATATATTGAGGATAATATAAATAGAATTTTTAGTAGTATAAATATTGAGCAAATGAAAAAAATGACATTTGAAAAATTTGTTGAACAAATATCATATATAATGACAGAACTTAATGTATTACATCCTTTCAGAGAAGGAAATGGAAGAACAATACGAGAATTAGTTAGAGAAATATGTTTTGATTGTGGGTATGTAATTGACTGGTATGAAATTAATCATGATGATATTTTAAGAGCAGCTAAACTTGCTGTTTTAGATGAAAGAGAGCAAATAAAAATGCTTAGAAGAAGTATAAAGAAAGTTGTATAAATTTAAAAAGAATTAATAGTATTTTTTCTATTAATTCTTTTTTTTAGTTTACATTAAAAAGAAATACAAATAACATTTTATATAACAATTATTGTAATAAAAATGAATTTTAGATGAAAAAATGAGGATAAGAACGTACACTTTTAAGAATAATACTATAATTTTGCAAAAAAGTTAGATAAAATTAATATATATTTAATATTTTAAGTATAGTGGATAAAGAGGGGGAAATATATGAAAAAGTTGAAGATTGTTATTGCTTTTTTGTTATGTTTTATGTTGTGCAAAACTGTAAACGTAAATGTAAATGCCGCAGCATTACACTTTAATACAATATCATCTAATCAAATAATTGGTATTAATACATTTAGAATGAATTTGTCAAATAACATAATATTAGATAAAAACTCAATAGTAACGCATAATGCCTATGCAGTAACTAATTATCCTGCATATAATGAAAATGGAGAAGCAACAGGCCATCCAGGAGATGGAAGCTTTAAAGGTGCAAGTGATACTCCTTATTGGATGTATAGATTTGCTTCTTCAGATGCTTATGTTAGTGCAGTATATAAAAATGTCGGATGGTATAACGATGGAAATGGTGAAAGAGCAGTAAATGCTGTTATGACAGTATACGATTTACATAATGAAAATGGACAAGTTACAACTGCTGGAACATTAGTCGGATTTAATAAGATTGCTATGGCATGGATATTATTAAATAATGGTGGTGGAAATGGAGTATATTCAGATGTACAAATATATTTCTACTATGCTGATGACCCAACAAAACAGCCAATTGATATGGGTGAAGCATATATTGGAGTTGGTGGACAAAACTCAGAAAAGAGAACTTGGAATGGTGATCAAGGAAGAAATGATACTTTAGCAAGTATTTATATTCATACTTTAAGTACTCCAGCAGATAACAAAGCTGGAATTGAAGGGCGTCAATGGGAATGGTTATCATATGATAATTACTTAAAAAATAAAACATTAGAAGTATATAAGTCAAATGATTGTATTTTAAAATATGTAACAAAGGGACAAACAGTATATCCAAAAGATTATGACACAACAGGAGGTCCTTATTCATATTGTGATTTTGGATGGGGTGTTGCAAGTCAAAATTGTACTTTTGATATAATCGGAGGAATGGCAAATCCAACTGGATTTAATGTAATAACAAATGCTGGTGATAGACATGATAGTAGAATAGATGGAGATATTAATAATTTTACTGGCTCATTTAAATATGCTAATAGTGCAAATGACAAAATAATGTATATGGTTCAAATGGGTAGGGTTACAGATTATTCAACTGAAATGTCTAATATTAAAGGTACAGCTGGTAGAGCAGATGGTAAACCTTTTAGTATATATAATTTTACATCAGGTAAAGATGTTGGTTCAGTTGAATTAGCGATAGCTCCAATGTCTCTTGCAACAGAAATTAAAAAACCTGGAAAAACTGTAGATAAGACAGTTGTTCATGAACAAGAAACAATAAAATATACTATTACTCAACAAGTTGGTAATATGAATGATGGAAGCAAGAGAATTGATCAAAGAACAATATATACTGGGCTTGTTGTAACTGATCCTCTTCCAAAAGAAGTAGACTTTGTAAGTGCAGTAGCAAAAAATGAAAAGGGAGAAGTAATAGCAGATTTTGCTAATGGAGCTCAAACATCAGGAGCATCTAATTGTGTAATAAAATATGATGTTAATACACACACTTTAACATATACATTTACTAAAAATTATTTAGCTAGTACTATGAGATATGTTGGAGAAACATATAAGTTTGAAATTAACACTAAAGTTAGAGATTTGAAAAATACAGATCAAAATGATTATATAGCTTCAAATAAAGCTAACACAAAATTTAGTACATCTGGTACAACAGATTATATTGCTGAAACAGAAGAAGTACATACACAAGTAATATATGATATATTAACTAAAAGTATTAATGCATCAATTTCAGATATGATAACAGAAATTATAGGTGGAACAGATAATCATACAGTAACATTTACTCCTGATCTTGGATATTATGTTGAAACTGTTCAATGGCAAAATCAATCTGAAAGATATGCACCTACTACAGAAGATTTAGCAGGAATAAAAGAAATTCCATCAGTAAATAAAATCACTATACCAGAGCAAAAAGATGGAACAGAAAATACATTTAAACATATTACAACAATAATAGGAGAAAATACAAATTTACCTACTGGAAATAATAAAACAAATATAACAGATGAAGAAAAAAATACTTTAAATTATGATCCTTTTGGGACAACAATATTTACATATAACAATGTAGACAATAATCATTATGTAAAAGTTGTAGCTGAACCAATGAAAATGGTTATTCGAGTAAGTAAAGAAGATGCTGTAACTGGAAAGAAAACTCAAGGGGATGCAAAATTTGTTAATGCTGAATATACAGTATATACAGATTATAATGAAGCAACAGGAGCATTAACTAATCCTGTAGATGTAATAAAATTAGATGAAAATGGTAACGGTAGTTCAAAAGAGCTATTGTTAGAAAAAATGGATGCTAATGGACCTTATGGAGAATATTTTGTAAAAGAAACAAAAGCACCTGAAGGATACTTAATAGATGAAAATGTTTATAGAGTATATAAAACTGCTATACAACAAACAATTGACAGAGAGAAAATTTCATATCATTCTATTACTTCTAAAGAAGAAGTATGGAAAGGTAGTGTAAAAGTAATTAAATTTGAAAATATTCTTGGAACAACAGAAGAAAGACCAGCAACAGGTGCAATATTAAGACTTACATTAAATTCTTCTGTAACAGAAGAAAATCCAACTGGAGTATACTATGATGTAACTGTTGATGAAAAAGGATATGGTGAATTTGTAAGTGACGTATTAATGGACTATTATCCAAATACAATACCTTATGGACTATATACAATAACAGAAATAAAAGAAAGTGATTTAGGCTTCCATACATATTTTTATATTCAACCTGAAACAATAGATTTAAGAAATAAAAATGAACAAGTAGAATATAGAATTTTTGGTGAAGAACCAATTCAAGCATATTTAAAAGTTCAAAAAGTAGATAAAGATACAAATAAAGAAGTTAAAGTTGCTGGAGCTAAATATAAAATATGGGATGTACAAAATAAAAAATGGGTTTCTCAAATGGTTACACCAAGTGGATATTTTATAGATGAATTTGAAACAAATGAAGATGGATATTTTATAACACCAGAAAAATTATTATCTGGAGACTATGTAATATATGAAACACAAGCACCAGAAGGATATTATTTAAATGATGAATATAGAATACCAGAAAATAGTAATGACTTAGGAGATGCAACAAAATCTGGTGTCGCAGTTAGAATTGATAGTATAGCTATGGGACTAATAAACGGAGATCAGTTAATATATGATCCAACAGCAGAATTAGTTTATGAGCAACAAATAAAAAATGACCCATTAAAAGTAAAATTAGAAATAAATAAAACAGGTGAAGTTCTATCTGAAGTAATAGCAACAACTAGTAAGTATGGTGAAAAGTATACACCAAAATATACGCTAAAAGGACTTGAAGGAGTATCATATGATATTTATGCTGCTCAAGACATAAAATCACCAGATGGAACACAAACATACGTTGTTAAAGGAACTAAAGTAGATACAATAACAACAAATGAGAATGGAATAGCTACAACAAAAGACTTATATCCTGGCGAATATGAGATAAAAGAAATAGATACACCAATGGGATATATAGCAGATGAAAATATTCCTAATGTAGTATTAACAAACACAAATACTTTAAAAAGAGTAGAAATACATAATAAAGAACTAACAAACAAAAGACAAAAGCTAGAATTAACATTTAAAAAAGTTTTTGAAGATGTAAATTTTGCAAATGGCGAAAATATAGAAAAGAAAGCTATATTTGGAGTTTACACAAATCAAGATATAAATAATTACAAAGGAAATATATTAATACCAAAAGACAAACTGGTAGATATAATAGAAGTAGATGAAAATAATCCTGATGTAACAAGCACAATAGATCTTCCAGAAGGACGATACTATGTAAAAGAATTAGAAACATCTTTCCCATATACTATAGGAAGTGAAATAAAATATTTTGAATTGAATTATACAGATAATAATGATGAATTTGTAGTAAAACAAGGTACAGAATATGTAAATAATTATGAAAGTGCATCAATAACATTAGTAAAATTATCAACATCAACTTTAGATAACCTTGTATTAGATGGAGAAAATGTAGATATAAATGATTTAGATGAAAATATAAATGAATTAATAGACGAATTTAAAGGAATGACAGAGGATGAAATTAAAGAATATTTTGAGAAAAATGATGTAAAATTCGTTTCAGGAGCAACATATAGAGTTTATACAGATAAAGAATGTTTAAAACCATTATATATTAAATCTGGAGATAAATTTGTAGAAGCAGACATAGTTACAGATGAATCTGGTTTAATTAAATTAGAGAATATACCAGTAGGAAAATACTATATCAAAGAAGTAGTTGCACCAAAGGGATATCAATTATCTGAAGAAGTACTTGAAATAGAATTAACTTCTGAAAATAAAAATGCAATGGTATATAAAGCTTTAATTGAAAATTCTGTTGTAGCATCAATAATCACAAAGTCAGATATATTTACAGGAGATGTTGTTCCAAATTGTGTTTTTGAAATAAAAGATGATGAAGGAAGAGTATTATTACATTCTATAACAAATGAAGAGGGAAAAGCTTTCATTCCATTAGATTTATTTGAAAATGGAAAAACATATACGTATACAGAAATTGAAGCACCAGAAATGTATGAACTAAATACAGAGCCACATGAATTTGTAGCAAAATTTGATGAAGAAACTTACGAATGGCTTGGTGGAAACATTAAAGTAGAAAACACAAGAAAGAAAGGTAAAGTAATAACAAGCTATATAGATATTGATACTGGTATAGAGATAGCAGATAGGGAATATACAGGAGATTATGTTGGATTAGACTATGATACTTTTGCTAAAGAAATAGATGGATATGAGCTTGTAATAGAACTAATACCAGCAAACAAAGATGGACAATATGCAATAGAAGATATCTATGTAAAATACTATTACAGAAAAATAGATAACGCAGAAACAGGAGATATAGCAGTAGTTGCATTTGTAACATTAGCTGTAGTATGTGTTGTAGGAATAATATTTGTTATTCTAAGAAATAGAAAGAAAAATAAATAAAATATAAACAAATAGCATAAAAAGTGTCACTTGTATTAGTGACACTTTTTGCTATTATTGTGTCAAATACAAAATAAGCTCATATAATATATTAGTGTTTAAACACTAATATATTAAAAAAGAGGGGGAAGAAAATGGGCTGGTACAATAACTATGGCAACAATTTCAACAATGGTTGGAATAATTGTGGTTGTGGAAACAAAGAACAAAAAAGCAATCATAAAAATGATTGGAATAACTGTCAATGTAACAAGAAAAACCACAAAAAAGAATGTGAAAAATGTTGTTGCAATGAAGAAAAAAAACATAACGACTGGTGTTGTTTCTGTTGCTGTAAAAATAATCAGCATAATCCTTGCGATTTTGATTGTCATAAAGAATGGAATGATTCTGATTGTGACAATATGTGGAATTGCAATGATCAATTTTGCTAATATTAATAATAACTGCCAATACTTTAAATATTGGCAGTTTTATTAAAAAAAGTTTTTAAGTGTACTTCGAGGTGTACGGATAAAATCACAAAAAAGCATTATAATAATTTTAGGTGATAAAAATGGGAAAATTAAAAATAGTTGTAAATAATAAAGGAAAAGATACTATTGCAAGAACAATAAGAATGAGCGGAGAAACTTTTGATAGAATTACTCTAATTGCTGAACAAAAAGGAATTTCATTTAATAATTTAGCAAATCAATTACTTGAATATGGCTTAAACAATATAGAAGAAGATTAATATATTTTAAAGGGAGTATATATTACTTCTTTTTTTGTATTAAAAAATAAAAGAATTTTTATAATAATTTTCTATTTACAATGAAATATTATTGTGCTATAATAACTTATGTAATTTAAAATTACAAATGAAAATAGAAAGATTAAATAATAATTAACAAAAACTATGACGAGGAAGAGTAATAATAAATAAAATAAAAAGCGAGTTGGGGATGGTGAGAGCCCTTCTAAAGTAGTTTATTATGAAAATCACCTCTGAGTTGCAGTCTGAAATAATAGTAAGATGAGCCGTAATCCTTACGTAATAAAGGGCACATATGTTGGTATGTTGTATATTAAGGTGGTTATTATTTTGTATAAATTATATTATGATGTTAATATAATCGTACATTCCTTATATACAGGTATGTGCGATTTTTTTATATTAATTTAATCTTTTACTAGCAAGAAAGGAGTAGAAATATGTATAAAAAAGTTGAATTAGATTCAGAAGGATTTGTTGGAATGGAACATAAAGTTGCACAAACTTGGAAAGAAAGAAATATCATAAATAAGAATTTTGATATGAACAAAGGAAAAAGATATTTTACTTTTTATGATGGACCACCAACAGCAAATGGTATGCCTCATGCTGGACATATCATAACAAGAGTAATGAAAGATATTATACCAAGGTATAAAGTAATGAAAGGCTACAGAGTAATTAGAAAAGCGGGCTGGGACACACATGGATTACCAGTTGAACTTGAAATTGAGAAAAAACTTGGAATATCTGGAAAAGAACAAATAGAAGAATATGGCGTTGAAAAATTCGTAAAAGAATGTAAAGAAAGCGTATTTAAATATGTTCATATTTGGGAAGAAATGACAAATAAAGTAGGATACTGGGTAGATATGGACGATCCATATATAACTTATGATAATAAATATATTGAATCAGTATGGTGGGCTTTAAAAGAGCTTTGGAATAAAAAATTACTATTTGAAGGACATAAAGTTATGCCATATTGCCCAAGATGTGGAACAGCATTATCTTCACATGAAGTTGCACAAGGATACAAAGATGTAAAAGACTTAACTTGTGTAGCTAAATTCAAAGTAGTAGACGAAGATAAATATATCCTAGCTTGGACAACAACTCCTTGGACATTACCTTCTAATTTAGCTTTATGTGTAAATAAAGCTTATGAATATGCAGATGTTAAAGTAAATGTCGGAACAGAAGAAGAGCCAAAATATGAATTATATGTTTTAGCTAAAGAACTAGTGCCAACAGTACTTAAAGATATGGATTATGAAATTATAAAAGAATATAAAGGCTCTGAATTACTTGGAACAAAATATGAACAATTGATGCCTTTTGCCAACGTTGAAGGAAAAGCATTTGAAGTTATTCATGGAGATTATGTTACACTAACAGATGGTACAGGTATAGTTCATATTGCACCAGCTTATGGTGAAGATGATAGTATTGTTTCTAAACAAAACGGTATTGCATTTGTAAACTTAGTAGATAAAAATGGTAAGTTTGTAGATGAAGTAGAACCATGGAAAGGTAGATTTGTTAGAGATTGTAATGAAGACATTTGTGAATGGTTAAAAAATGAAAATAAACTATTCTCAAAAGCAAAAGTAGAACACTCATATCCACATTGTTGGAGATGTGATACTCCATTACTATACTATCCAAAAGAGAGTTGGTTTGTTGGAATGAGTCAACTAAGAGATGAACTTGTTGCAAACAATGACAAAGTTAATTGGTATCCAGAAACTATTAAGAAAGGTAGATTTGGAAACTTCCTTGAAAATGTAATAGATTGGGGAATATCAAGAGATAGATATTGGGGAACTCCACTTCCAATTTGGACATGTGAATGCGGACATCAAGAATGTATTGGTTCAATTGCCGAATTGAAAGAAAAGGGAATTGATGTTCCAGAAGATATTGAGTTACATAAACCATATATAGATGATGTATATTTAAAATGTCCAGAATGTGGTAAGAAAATGAAAAGAGCAAAAGAAGTAATTGACTGTTGGTTCGATTCTGGTTCTATGCCTTTTGCACAATGGCATTATCCTTTTGAAAATGAAGAAATGTTTAAAAACAATTTCCCAGCTCAATATATTTCAGAAGCAATTGATCAAACAAGAGGATGGTTCTATACATTAACAGCACTAGGTACTGCTTTATTTAATAAAACACCTTTTGAAAATTGTATAGTACTTGGACATGTATTAGATGGTAAAGGACAAAAAATGTCTAAGTCTAAGAAAAATGGTGTAGATCCATTAGTACTTTTAGATACAGTTGGAGCAGATGCTACAAGATGGTATTTTTATACTGGAAGTGCACCATGGTTATCTTCAAGACTTTCAATTGAAAATGTACAAGAAAGTCAAAGAGGCTTTTTAAGTACATTATGGAATGTATATTCATTTTATGTATTATATGCTGAAATAGACAAATTTAATCCTTTAGAGTATAAGGAATATAAATCAGAAAATGTAATGGATAGATGGATAATGTCTAAATTAAATACTTTAGTTAAAAGTGTTGATGAAAAGCTTGAACACTATGATATTACAGGCGCTGGATATGATATTGAAGCATTTACAGATGAATTATCTAATTGGTATGTAAGAAGAAATAGAGAAAGATTTTGGGCACAAGACTTAACTGATGATAAAATTGGTGCTTATGTTACATTATATAGAGTACTTACAACTTTAGTAAAAGTTGCAGCTCCATTTGTTCCATTTATGACTGATGAGATTTATGATAATTTAGTATGCAGTTTAGATAATGAAGCTCCTGAAAGTGTACATTTATGTTACTGGCCAGAAGTAAACGAAGATGAAATAGATAATAAGCTTGAAAAAGAAATGGATCTAGCATATAAAATTGTACAGCTTGGAAGAAGTGCGAGAAATTCAGTTAATATAAAAAATAGACAACCATTATCTGAAATGCTAATATCAGTAGATACATTACCAGATTATTATGGCAATATAGTAAAAGAAGAATTAAATGTTAAAAACGTTATTCTTGGAGCAGAAATGTCTGATTACGTAAATTTTGAAATAAAACCAAATCTTCCTGTACTTGGTAGAGAATATGGAAAATTAATACCAAGAATAAAAGAAGAAATTTCAAAGAAAAATCAAATGGATTTAGCAAACAAAGTTAAATCAGGAAAAGTTGAACCAATAATGATTGATGATGTTGAAATAGATTTAGATTCAAACAACTTATTAATAACAATGCAAGGAAAAGAAGGATTTGCTTTTGCTGGTGAAGGAGAAATAGGTGTAGTTTTAGATACACATATTACAGAAGAACTAAGAGAAGAAGGATATGTAAGAGAAGTTCTTTCTAAAGTTCAAAATATGAGAAAAGATAAAGGATTTGAAGTTTTAGATAGAATTAATTTGTATATTTCAGGAAATGCTCTAATTGAGTCTGTAGTTAAAAAACACGAAGAAGAAATAAAAAGTGAAACACTAGCTCTAGAAGTAAAATACAATGAATCAAGAGATACTTATACTGATACAAACATAAATGGTGAGCACATTAATATAGATGTTGAAGTGATTAAGTAGATATGGTATAATGAAAGTGTATATAGGGATTGGTGTTTTATAGACCTATATACTTGAATTACTATTAGCCCCTATCAAAAAATGATAGGGGTATTTGTATATATAAGAAATATATGGTATAATGAAAGTATATATAGGAATTGGGATTTTATAGACCTATATACTTGGATAATGTTTAGCCCCTATCAAAGATAGGGGTATTTGTATATATAAAAAATATATGGTATAATGAAAGTGTATATAGGGATTGGTGTTTTATAGACCTATATACTTGGATAATGTTTAGCCCCTATCAAAAAGATAGGGGTATTTGTATATATAAAAAATATATGATATAATGAAAGTGTATATAGGGATTGGTGTTTTATAGACCTATATACTTGTATAATACTTAGCCCCTATCAAAAAGATAGGGGTATTTATATAATTGAATTATTATGTAAAACATGTTATAATTTAAGTATAATATATTATCTATTATTTGAGGTATAATTACTAAAAAGTAATTATACCTTTTATGTTGTATAGTATATGGTAGCATTAGCATTATCCTTCTATTTTTAGGAGGTGAAATTATATGAGATATAGTAATTCAAATTATAATGCTAATGTTACACCAAACATTAGTATGTATAGAGATATTATAAATGAACACATTGAAAATATAATTGATTCAATAGATGATATTGAAAATTCTAAAATTAATAGAAAAGTAAAATCATATATAGAAGATATTGAATATGAAATTTATAATATTAAAGATATATTAAATAATATATAAATTTTACCTCTCCCTTTCTTTATTTCTTGATTGAAAGGAAAAAATGCTAATGTGCAAGATAGATTAATTTCTATCTTGTTTTTTGTATAAATTTAACTTTGTCGTTAATAATATTAATGTAGCTATGAGCATACTACATTAATATATATTTTAGTTAATTAGCGACTAAAAAAAGTGTATACGCGTTGCAAAAGCCATTCATATGAATGGCTTTATTTTTTCCTTTTTTTACTCTAAAATATATTTTAATGTATATTTTTTATCTATACTTTTTATGTTTATTATGATAAAATATAATGTGTAAAGTATTAAGGAGGATAATATGGATAAAAAGAGTAGAATAATAATGATTATATGTATAATTATTATTGTAATAGGGATTGGAATAGCAACATCTATAGCTATAATAAAAAATAAAACTGAAAAAGTTAAAATAAATAAAGATGAAACAATACAAATTGAAAAGAATGAAACAGATACCACACCAGAATATGATCCGTCAAAAGATGTAAATGAAATGACAGATGATGAATTAGAAAATCTATTATAATAAGGAGGAGTTTAATATGAAAAAATTTATTTCTATAATTGTTTTAATTTTAGTAATAATAGGGCTTGTTATAGGGCTGGGATATTCATGGAAATTAATAATAAATAAAGATAAAGAGATATTAACATTAACACAAGAAAATACAGACTTAAAAGAGACTGTTACAACACTAAATAATACTATTGAAAATTTACAGAATAATATTAATGATGAAAAAGAAGATGAAGATGATAAAAAAGAAGAAATAAGTTTTTTCTTTGATGAATCTAAAGTGATAAATAAAGAAGAAAACACTAAAATTACACAAGATATTGTTGACTCAATGAGTGTTTTAAGTATTAGTGTAAATGTTCAAGATAATAGTCTTACCTTAAATTTAGACAAAGAACTTGCTAAACTAATTTATGGATATAATGGTGAAGGTGAAAGTCATACAATAGCAGGATTTTCACAAAAAATTGAAGATGCCCAAATTGCAATAGCTGGAGCAAATCAAAAAGATTTAAAAGTTGTGTTATTAATGGAAGATGGAGCGGTAAAATATATAGATATTGATAGTATATTGGATAAAAGCTATACAGTAAAGACTATAGCAGATTCAAAAGATTATGTGAAATTGGTTAAAGTGACAATAAAAGATGAAGAAAGTGCAAATGTTAAATATGGTATTGCCGCAATGAAAAAAGATGGTACATGTAATATAATTAATTTTTAAATTGAAGTGAGGTTGATTAATAAAATATGGACATTGAAGAAAAACTTAATTTTGAAAATATAAATAGTATAATTGAAGCTGCTCAAAAAAATGAAATAGACTTAAGTGAAGTTATAACAAATAATGAATTTAAAGAAGCATTATATAGTGAATTTCAAAAAAATGGGATTTCATATAATATTATGAGAACTTTAGTTAATAAAATTGGTGAAGAAAAATGTATTCAAAATTTAGATATAGATAAGATTATGTTAGCTTCAAATAATACTTCAGATAGATATTTTACAACATTACTTGAAAATGGAAATAGTTCGTTAATAGATAAGGTAATAAATGATGAAAAATATATGGAGTATTTTTTTAAAGAATTAGATAAGAACTATTCAGTAATAAGTTATTGTGATAACAAAAAAACAATGGAATTACTTGAAAAAGTTAATTCTTTAGACAGGGAAATTCCAAATTCAGAAAATTTAGCTATTGGACTTTGTGATGAAGATAAAAAGAAAATATTAAATGGCGAATATAAAGATAAATTTGTTAATGCTGTAATTAATAATTCAGATAATGAATTAGTACAAGACTATATAAGTAATAGTCCAAAAGCACTATATAAGTACAAGGAAATTGGAGTAGTAAAACTTGCACAAAGAGGTATTTCATTTCCATCAGATATTGTAAAACAAAAAGATTTTTTTGAACAATTAAAAGATGTAGACTTAGTTAATTTTAGAAGAAATATAAATATTGTAAATAGAAATAGTTATCATCCAATACTAGAGAAGAAAATGAAAGAGTATGAAGAAGAAATTTTAGAAAAATTTGATCCAAGTACTGGAATGTTTAAAGATTATGATTTAGATGATACTAAAAAACTTGAAGAATTGTTAGAAAAAGGGACAGATTATATTATAGATTGGAATGCTAAAAGAGAATTATCATCGTATCTGCGAGCAAAGAAAAAATTAGATTCTAGAAAGAGCTTTTTTAATGAAGGAATTAAAGAAAAGTTAAATTTGAACATTAATGTAGATGAATTAGAAACTATGGATATTAATGATATTACAGATGATGATAAAGTTAAAGATATTCTTGTGAAAATAAAAGAAGAAATATCTAATCAAAAGGATGTATTTAATCAAGAGACAAGTAATATAAAATCTAATTTGAAAGAAATTAGTAATTCTAAATTTGGTGAAGTAATGATAGATTCTGCTTTTGAGGATACTAAGAAAAATGTAAAAATTAATATAAGAGAAATGCTTAGATTTAACAATCATTTGGAAGAAAATGAAAAAATACTAAATCAAGATAAGGAAAAGTTTTATTCAATGATATCTAATATAGATGCTTTATCTTCTGAGCAAAAATATGAATTATATAAAAATATAAAAAATAGAAATATGACTGCTGAGTTTTATAGCGATTTTTCTAAATTAAAAAATAAATCATATGAGGATATAAATAAAGCTCTATATAAAATTAACGAAAATTCAGAATTAGCTGTTCAAGAAGCTATGGAAAATCAAACTGAAATATATAAGCTTAAAGGAGATCCTTTTTGTATGCTTGTAAGAGCTTTAAATTCTCCAATTCATGAAAAAACAAATAATCCGCATAGTTGTTATAGTTTAATTTCTGGAACAAACACTAAAACTTTTGACGAGGGATTTGCAGAGTATCTATATGGTTATGATAAACTTGAACCTAAAATGATTGAAAATGTGTTTGAAAGTGATTCTTATACATTATCTTCAGATAAGAATATAACAACAAGGCCTAATAGAATTATGACTCCAGAAGAAATAACTGAGTCATCAGAAACATATAGTGAAATAAATATAAAAAATGAAGAAATAGTAGATGAAAATGGAAAAAAGAAATATAAAGAAATGAAACCATCATATTTAGTTACTATGAAAAGTCCAACAAAAGAACAAATAGAAGAAAGTAAAAGACTAGGAATACCAATTGTTTATGTAGAGCGAGAAAGATATCAAAGTAAAAAGATAGATGATGTTGAATATGAAGAATATGATTATGATATAAATTAGTTTTTAAAGAATTATACATTTTTTTGTATAATTCTTTTTTTCACTAAACATTTAATTATTCATAAAATAAAATAGGAGGTTTTAGATATGAATAATTATATATATGTAGACAATAGTTCTACAACAAAATTAAACAGCTATGTATTATCTAAAATGATGCCATATTTAACTAATTATTATGGAAATGCATCTACTCTTTATGAACTGGGAAAAGTCTCTAAAAAGGCTATTGAAATATCTAGAGCAAAAATTGCTAAAGCTTTAAACGTTTTACCAGAAGAAATTTTTTTTACCGGTTCAGGAACAGAATCAGATAATATGGTTATATGTGGTTTAGCTAGAAAAAATAAAGATAAGGGAAGACATATAATAACATCAAAGTTTGAACATCTAGCTGTACTTAATACATGCAAAGAACTTGAAAAAGAAGGTTTTGAAGTAACATATATAGATGTAGAAGAAAATGGAGTTATTAATGTAAATAAAGTTAAAGAGGCAATTAGAAGTGATACTATTTTAATATCAATAATGTATGTCAATAATGAAATAGGTACAATACAAAATGTATATGAAATAGCAAATATTGCAAGAGAGAAAAATATATTATTTCATACAGATGCAGTTCAAGCTGTACCTCACATTAGGATAAATGCTTCAAGTTTTGATGCGTTAAGTTTGTCTGCACATAAATTTAATGGACCAAAAGGCGTTGGAGCAGTATATTTAAGAAAAGGAACAGACATTTGTAATATACTTAATGGGGGACATCAAGAAAAAGGAATAAGACCAGGTACAGAAAATGTTGCGGGAATAGTAGGTATGGCAGAGGCTTTAAAACTCACTGTATGTAATATAGAGAAAAACTATATTAAAGAATTAAAGCTAAGAGATTATTTAATTAGTAAGTTAAAAGATATACCTGGATTTAATATAAATGGAGATATGAAAAACAGAATATCAAGCAATTTAAATTTCTATATAGATGGAATAGATTCTGAAGAACTTAAATTATTTCTTGAAATAAATGGAATATTTGTATCAGGGGGAAGTGCATGTAATTCTAATGTGAGCGAATTATCTCATGTATTAAAAGCAATTGGAAAAGAAAAATCTAGTATAAGAATAAGTTTATCTCATGAGAATAGTTTTTATGAGATGGACAAAATAGCTTGTGTAACAAAGAAATTTATAAAAATCTGTAATAAGAAATAATAAATTTAAAAAAATTTAATATATTTGTTATAATTATTACTAGTATAATAATTATAATTGAATATTTCAAAAACATTACTATAAAAGAAAAATATTATGTTAATATTTTTAAACTGTATAATTGAAATTATAATGTTAAATCTTCCTTTTGTAATAAAAAGGAAGATTTTTTGTAACATTTAATTAGTTAGATTTTTGACTAATTAAGTAAACTAATAGTTTTTAAATCTCTTTATTTTTGCTATTTTTTTTAATATTTTTATCTTCAAACTATTGATTTTTATTTTTATTTATAATAGAATAAGTGTGAAGTGGTATGTAGTGGTAAACAGTGGAAAAGAGGTGGTTCAAATGTTACTTGGTGAATATAGACACAATGTGGACACTAAAGGAAGAGTAAGTGTTCCATCAAAATTTAGAGCAGATTTAGGTCAATCTTTCGTAGTTACAAAAGGTTTAGATAATTGTTTGTTTGTATATTCCAAAAAAGAATGGGAAACATTTGAAAACAAGCTAAAAGAGCTACCTCTTACTAATAATGATGCTAGAAGCTTTATGAGATTTTTCTTTGCAGGAGCAACTGAGTGTGAAGTAGATAAACAAGGAAGAATAAATATACCACAAGTGTTAAGAGAATATGCTGGGATAAAAAAAGATGTAGTTATTGTTGGTGTTTCTACTAGAGCAGAAATTTGGGATAGTAGCAACTGGGATAAATATACATCATCTGATTCTCTTGATGTTTCAAAAATTGCATCTCAAATGTCTAATTTAGGCATTTAGATATAAAGAACAAAGGAATAAAACTTAATAAACAAAAGATAAAATTATAATGAACAAAAGATAAAAATTATAAATATAGTATTAAAACGAGGTAAAAATGGAATTTAAACATAAGTCAGTATTATTAAATGAGTGTATAGAGAATTTAAAAATTAGACCTAATTGTATTTATGTTGATGGAACGTTAGGTGGAGGAGGCCACTCATACCATATTTTAGAAAAGCTAAATGGTACAGGTATGCTAATTGGAATAGATAGAGATTTAGATGCAATAAGTGCAGCATCAAAAAAACTATCAAAATTTAGTAATTTCAAAGCAGTTCATGATAATCATGCAAATATAATTAATATATTAAAAAACTTAAATATTACTGGTGTTGATGGAATACTTTTAGATTTAGGAGTATCTTCATACCAATTAGACGAAGCAGATAGAGGTTTTAGTTATATGCATGATGCTAAATTAGATATGCGTATGAATAGAGAAGATAAACTTTCTGCATATGAAGTTGTAAATAATTATTCTGAAGAAGATTTATTTAGAATTTTTGTAGATTATGGAGAAGAAAAATATTCTAGAGCTATTGCAAAAAAAATATGTCAATCAAGAGAAAATAAAAAAATTGAGACAACATTTGAACTTGTAGATATAATAAAATCTGCAATGCCAGCAAGGGCTTTAAATGAAAAGCAACATCCTGCAAAAAGAGTATTTCAAGCAATAAGAATAGAAGTAAATCAAGAATTAGAAAAGCTAAAACAAGCTGTTATAGATAGTATTTTATCCTTAAATGATGGTGGAAGACTTGCTATAATTACTTTCCATTCATTAGAAGATAAAATAGTAAAGCATGCGTATGAGGAAATGGAAGGAAGATGTACTTGTCCAAAAGACTTTCCTGTTTGTGTATGTAATTATAAATCGTATGGAAAAATTGTTAATAAAAAACCAATTATATCTAATGATGAAGAATTAGAAGATAATCCAAGAGCAAGGAGTGCAAAACTTCGAGTTTTTGAAAGAATAATAAAGTAAAAATGTAGTTTTTGATGTAGTAAATGGGTAGTAAAAAATGATATGGTATTTAGGAAAAGAGGTGAAAGTATAGATGCCAGCCAGAAAAGTTAGTAATATGTATTATGAAGATGGCTCTGCAGCAAGAAAAATATTACCTAAAGAAGATATACCTAAAAGACGAGCAAACACTGCTGTAAGAAAAAATCTTTCTAAACAAAATAGTTTAAAAAGACAGCAAGAGCAAAGAAGAAAAAATGCTTCTATGGTTGCATTTATACTTTGCGGATTTACTATGTCAGTTATTATTACCTATAGATATAGTTTAATTAGTGAAAAAAACCTTGAAGTACAAAATTTAGTAAACAAGTTAGAAATTGTTTCTTCTGAAGCAGCAACTTCACAAATTGCAGTAGATCAAAATACAGATTTAAATGCAATTGAAGCTTATGCTAAGCAACAGCTAGGAATGAAAAAAGCCGACAGTAGTCAAACAGTTTATATTGATACTTCAGAATCAATTAATAAGATACAAATTAATCAAGAAACTACTTTTTGGGATAAGATTATTAATTATATTAAAGGTATATTTTTGTAAATTTATGAATAACCAAGGCAAATTTTAAGTATTATGTAGTAGGACTTGATTTGTCTTGGTTATTATTTTTTAGAAAAGAGGTGAATTTTGTGCCATATGTAAGTGTTAATACTAAAAAAAGAGTACTAATTATGCTAGCTGTATGTATTTTAGCAGTTGCTGTATTATTTTCAAGATTAGTATATATTCAAATTATTAAATCAGAATATTATTCACAAAAGGCATATACACAGCAAACTAGAAGCAAAAGTGTTGAAGCTAAAAGAGGTACTATATATGATACTACAGGCGAAAGAATTCTTGCTCAAAGTATATCTACTAATATTGTTACTGCTGTTCCTAATAGTGTAAATAAAGATAAAAAAGATGAAATAGCACAGAATTTAGCTCAAATATTAGAGTTAGATAAAGATGAAATATTAAATAAGCTAAATAAAAGGGTATCTAGTGTAACTATTGCTACAAAAGTTGATCAAGAAAAATCAAAAGCATTATTAGAGTATATAAATGAAAATGAAATAACTGGTGTTAGTGTAGATGAAGATATGCTTAGAGTATATCCATATGGTACATTATTATCTCATGTTTTAGGATTTGTTGGAACAGATAATCAAGGGCTTGCAGGAATTGAAGCATATTATGAGAGTGATCTTTCTGGAAATCCTGGTAAAATAGTAGCAAGTTTTGATGGAGGTGGAAGAGAAACACCTTTTACACAGGAACAATATATTGCAGCTGAAGATGGAAAAGACATAGTTTTAACAATTGATGCTACAATTCAATCAATTGTTGAAAAGTATTTAAGTAAAGCCGTCGAAGAAAATATTGCTGAGTATGGAAGCATAATAATCATGCGTCCATCAACAGGAGAAGTTTTAGCAATGGCTAATTATCCAACATTTGATCCAAATGATCCATTTACTCCAAATACTCAAGAGTTGAAAGATAGTTGGGAAAATATGAGCACTTCAGAGAGAAGTAATGCTTTAAATCAAATGTGGAGAAATAAAGCTATATCAGATACTCAAGAGCCCGGATCAACTTTTAAACTAATAACATCTGTTGCAGCTCTTGAAGAAAATATAGTAAATATTGACGACAAGACATTTTATTGCTCAGGATATGTAAAAGTTGGCACATGGGATATTAAATGTTGGAGATATTATAATCCACATGGAAGTGAGTCTTTAAGAGAAGGAATTATGAACTCATGTAATCCTGTATTTATGCAAGTTTCTCAAAGAATGGGAATTGCTGCTTTTATTAAATATATTAGAGCATTTAATTTAGACTCAAAAACAGGTATAGATTTACCAGGTGAAGCTACTGGAATTATGCATGATGAAAATGCTATGACAGAAGTTGATCTTGCAACATCATCATTTGGTCAAACAATACAAATAACAACTCTTCAGACTGCGGTAAATTATTGCGCAGTAGCTAATGGTGGATATTTAGTTCAACCTTATATAGTAAGAGAAATAAAGAGCGGATCAGGAAACTATGACGAGCAAATTGAATCTAAAGTATTAAAGCAAATTATGTCTGAAACTACAGCATCTGAAGTAATGAGTGCTTTAGTTGATACAGTAAATTTTGGTACTGCTAAATCTGCCAAAATTTCAGATTATCAAATTGCTGGAAAAACAGCAACAGGTGAAAATGGAAGAGGAGATAATACAAAATATCTTGCTGGTTTTGTTGGTATTGCACCAGCAAATAATCCTGAAGTAGTTGTAGTAATGAATTTATTTGATCCAAAAGGACCATCTGGTCATGGTGGAGCTACACTTTGTGGACCAGTAGTTGGCTCAATTATTGATGAGGTACTAAAATATTTAGATGTACAAACAGATTATGTCGTATCTGACACAGAAAATAATGAAGTGATAATACCTAATATAACAGGAAAAACATATTCTGAGGCAAGACAAATTGCAGAGGAAAGTGGCTTTTCATTAAATACTTCTTCAGAATTTTCTGATGATACAATAATAACAAAACAAGTTCCAAAATCCGGAGCATCATTAGAACCTGGAGCAATTATAATGGCATATAAAGATGGAGATGAAGCACAAAAAGCAGAAGTACCTGATGTAAGGAACATGACAAGTAATGAAGCTACATCATATTTTAGAAATGCTGGTCTTAATGTTAGAGTAGAAGGAACAGGGTATGTATTAACTCAAGATGTTACTCCATATGAACAAATTGAAAAAGGTTCAATTGTTACAATTAAATGTGTTGATGATTTAAGTGAGTTACCATAATCTATTTGCATGTAAGATATAATTGTGGTATAATAATTTAACAGAATGGAGGCTTATTATGCTTTTACAATATTTATTAGAAAATTTGACAAATGTTGAAATTAGTGGAGAAACAAATAAAGATATAAATAAAATTGAATATGATTCAAATAAAATTGAAGAGGGAGATATATTCATTGCAATAAATGGATATAAAGAAAACGGAAAAGACTATATAGATAAAGCCATAAAAAATGGAGCTATTGCGATAGTATATCAAGATGAAATTGAAAACAAGAAAGAAGAAATAACATATATTAAAGTAGAAGATTCTAGAATAGCACTTGCTATAATGGCAGCCTCATATTATGGCAATCCAGCAAGAAAGCTAAAAATAATTGGAATTACAGGAACAAAAGGAAAGACAACTACCGCATATATGATTAGAGATATAATGCTTGCATCTGGTAAAAAAATTGGAATGATAGGAACTATATGTAATACATATGGCAATGTTAAAGAAGAATCAATAAGAACTTCACCAGAATCATTAGATTTACAAGCATTACTTTCAAGAATGGTTGATGCTGGAATGGAATACGTTGTAATGGAAGTTTCATCTCATGCATTAGAATTAAATAGAGTATATGGAATTAAGTTTATAGTTGGAGTATTTACAAACTTATCTGAAGACCATTTAGATTTTCATAAGACAATGGATAACTATTTAAATGCAAAAGCAAAGTTATTTAAAATGTCAGATTTCGCTATAGTAAATGGTGATGATATTTATGCTCCTAGATTACTAAAAATGATAGATATAAAAAAAGCAACATATGGACTGGATAATGCTGTAGATTTAACTGCAACAGATATTAGAGTAAATCCATCATATGTAGAATTTAAAATGTATGTAAATAGAATGCTTGAAACAATAAAAATAAATATACCAGGAAGATTTACTGTATATAATGCACTTGCAGCTATTGGAGTTTGTAGCTTGTTTGGAGCTCAGATGGATGCAATTTGTGGTGCACTTGGAGCTTTAAGAGTTCCAGGAAGAAATGAAGTTGTAGAGTTAAATAAAACATTTACAGTTATTGTAGATTATGCTCATACACCAGCAAGCTTAGAAGCAATTCTTTCATCAGCCAAAAGATATACAAAAGGTAGAATTATTTGTGTATTTGGTTGTGGTGGAAATAGAGACAAAGAAAAAAGGGCAATGATGGGAGAGATTTCTGGTAGACTTGCAGATTTTACTATAATAACAACAGATAATCCTAGAGATGAGAAGCCTAATGAAATAATTGCAGATATAGAAACTGGAATAAAGCAAACAAGAGGTCTATATAAGTGCATAGAAAATAGACGTCAAGCAATAAAATTTGCAATGAGAATTGCATGGAAAAGTGATGTTATAATAATAGCTGGCAAAGGACATGAAAATTACCAAGAAGTTGAAAATGGCAAAAAACTATATTTTGATGATAAAGAAATAGTTAAAAAAATTGCAGAAGAAATGCCAGATAAAAACATTGAATAAACGAGGAGAAAAGAATGAATATACAAACGACATTATTATTTGTATCTTTTGTTGCAACAGTATTACTTGGTTTTATTGTTGTACCAATACTTAAAAAAAAGAAAATAGGGCAAGTTGTAAGAGAAGAAGGTCCAAAATCTCATTTACAAAAAAATGGAACACCTATTATGGGTGGAATTATTATAATACTAGTAGTTACTGCAATTTTAGCATTTTTTGTTAAAGATTACCCTATATTAATTATGCCTATGATAGCAATATTTGGATATGGTGTTGTTGGATTTTTAGATGATTTTAAAAAACTTATTTTAAAGGATCCTGAAGGAATGTCTCCTAAAATGAAGATGTTAGGATTGTTTATTGTAACTGCAATACTTATAGTATTATATTTATTTGTTTTTAACTTAGGAACATCAATTATAATTCCAATATTTAATCAACCAATATCACTTGGAATACCAATTTTTATATTATTTGCAGCATTTATATTATTAGGTACTACAAACGCTGTAAATTTAACAGATGGTCTTGATGGATTGGCAACAGGAGTTGTAGCTATCATTATGACTTTCTTTACATTAGAAGCTTTAAGACAACAAAACTATGAAATGGTAGTATTTTCTGCTAGTACAGTGGGGGCTTGTATAGGATTTTTGTTATTTAATATGCATCCTGCAAAAGTATTTATGGGTGATACAGGATCTTTGGCTTTAGGTGGAGCTGTAGCTATAACTGCATTAATATTAAAAATGCCTTTATATCTAGCTATAGTTGCATTTGTATGTATAATAGATACAATTTCTGTTATGTTACAAGTAATATATTTTAAGGCTACAAAAGGAAAAAGATTGTTTAAAATGGCTCCTTTTCATCATCATTTGGAGCTAAGTGGATATAAAGAAACAACAGTTGTATTAATATTTTGGATAATAACAATAATATGTTGTGTAATTGCATATTTAATTTAAAAAATAGGGGTTATTAATGAAAAAAGAGGTTGATATTTTAAAGAGTGGAAGTGGTGGTATAGACTTTGGAATGTTTGTAATTACTATTACATTACTTTGTATAGGTCTTGTAATGGTAGCATCAGCCAGTTCTTATCATGCACTTATATACTATGGAGATAGTAATCATTTATTTGTAAGGCAGCTATGTTTTGCTGTAGTTGGAGTAATAGCGATGATAGCTATCTCAAAAATAGATTATAGAAAATATAAAAAATGGGCTTATTTAGGATTTATATTTGCAGCTATACTTTTGCTTTTGGTAATTACACCTCTTGGTGTAACTAGAAATGGTGCAAAAAGATGGCTAGGCATAGGGGAAGTATTGCAATTTCAGCCTTCTGAGATAATGAAGCCAGTTCTTGTAATTGCAATTGCAACTTATTTATCTAGAAATACAAAAAAATTAAATAATTTTAAAGGGTATATTGTACCAATTATAATGTTATTAATTGTTGGACTTCTTATGTATTTTCAAAAGCATATGAGTGGTCTTTTAGTCTTAACTGTAGCAGCAGTGTCTGTAATATTTACTAGTGGAATAAAACTTAAATTAAAGACAGTAATTGCTTTTATACTTATAGTTGGTCTTGCAGGAGCAGCATTTATTTTTGCAGATAGTTTTAGATTACAAAGAATATTTTCATTTATGAATCCTGAGCAAGATATAAAAGATGGTAACTGGCAAGCAGCACAAAGCTTATATGCAATTGGATCAGGTGGACTACTTGGAAGAGGTCTTGGGCAAAGTAGACAAAAGTATTTATGGTTGCCAGAGGCACAGAATGACTTCATTTTTTCAATACTTGGAGAAGAATTAGGATTTATTGGTTCAGCAATAGTTTTAATTTTATTTGCGTGCTTCATATTTAAAGGATATAAGATTGCAATGACTTGTAAGGACTTTTATGGCTCACTTATTGCAGCTGGTATTACGAGTATATTTGCTGTACAAATCATAGTAAATGTAGCAGTTGTGACATGTACAATGCCTGTTACTGGTATGCCATTACCATTTTTTAGTTATGGTGGTACATCACTTGCAATTAATTTATGTTCAATGGGTGTGCTATTAAATATTTCAAAAAACTGTAATAAAGTAAGAGAGCAATAGAGAGGGGAATTTTATGAGAGTAGTTTTTGCATGTGCAGGTACAGGTGGACATATTAATCCAGCAATAGCCATGGCAAATTTAGTGTTAAAAAATGAAGTAGATAGTAAAGTGCTATTTATTGGTACTGAAAATGGACTTGAAAATAAGTTGGTTGCAAATGCTGGCTATGAAATAAAACATATTAGAACTGGAAAAATACTTAGAGAACTTACATTAAAAAACATAACAGCTTTAATTAATGCATATAAAGGAATTAGTGATGCAAAAAAAATTCTTAAAGATTTTCAACCAGATATTGTAATTGGAACAGGTGGGTACATTTGTGGTCCAGTAATGAAAGCAGCAAAAAAATTAAAAATACCATATTATTTACATGAAAGTAATGCATTTCCTGGAGTTTCTGTTAAACTTTTAGCAAAAGATGCCAAATGTGTAATGATTGGATTTGAGGATGCCAAAAAAAGATTAAATTCTAAGGCAAATGTTGTTTATACAGGAACACCAGCAAAATTTACAGAAAAAGATATTTTAAATTTGAATAAAGATGAATGCATAAAAAAGTTAAATTTAGATGAAATTAATAAGAAAATTGTATTAGTAACATGTGGAAGTCAAGGTGCAAAAAAAATAAATGAAGTTGTCTTATCTATGATAGAAAAATATAGAGACAATAATATATATTTTATATTAGTTACAGGGGATAAGAATTACGATGAAGTATTAAAATTAAAGAAGCAGGCTGAACAAAAAATAGGTGAAAACTTAGATAATTATTTAAGAATAGAGAAGTTTATATTTAACATGGATGAAATGTATAAGGTAGCAGATATGTGCATTACAAGAGCTGGAGCCATGACAATAAGTGAACTAGCATTAGCACATAAACCAGCTATATTAATACCTTTACCAACAGCAGCAGAAAATCATCAGTTCTTTAATGCTAAAGTGTTAGAAAATGTTAATGCTGCAAGAATAATCGAGCAAAAAGATTTGAATGAAGATAGTCTAAATAAAACTATACAAGAAATTATTTCAAATGATAATATAGAAAAAATGGGACAAAATGCATCAAAAGTTATAGTAAAAAATGTTGAAGAAAAAATATATGATTGTATTAAAATAAAGTAGGTGATATGTGTGAAAAGCAGTAGGACAAGTACAAATAAAAAAGTTGTAAAAAAAACAGTGAATAATAAAAAAGTTAGTGCTAGTCCTTCTAGTGTTAACACAAAAAATACTTCAAATAGAAAAAATACAGCTAATACTGTTAGAAAAAGTAAAACAAATAGTATTAATAATGCTAAAAATCGACAAAATAATGTAAACAGAAATTCACATAGTGCAAAAAATAATTTAAGACTTAATAAAGTTATGCAAGACTCAGAATTTGTACCATTTTTTGATGAAGAATCTGTTCAAAAAAACATAAAGCCTAATACATTAAGAAAAGTTGAACCAGAAAAAGATACCAAACAAGATAAAAAAAGAAAAGTAAAACCAATTACAATAATTAAAATTGTATTTTTTATAGCTTTATTTATTTGTGTTCTTTATTTAATGTTTAATTTAGAAACATTTAATTTAACAGAAATAAAAGTAAAAGGAAATGAAAAATACACACAAGGAGAAATAATTTCTAAATCTAATTTAAGGATAGGAGATAATATATTTAAACAGCTATTTTTAAGTGGAAAAAATGAAATTCAACTTGCATATATTTCTAAAGCAAAATTTGAATATTCATTTCCTAATACAATTGTAATAGATGTTAAAGAGCGATATCCTGCATACATAGCTTTAGATAAAAATACAAGCAATTATTATAAAATAGACAATGAAGGTTTTTTACTTGAAAAGTGTGACTTATCTCAAAAAAAAGATGAAATAATAGTTGAAGGCTTTGTGTTTGAAGAAAATGTTGAACTAGGTAAAAAAATAAATGAAGTGTATATAAAGAAATTAGAAATATATAATAATATAAAAACGTTACTTGAAAAATATGAAATTGAAGGTAACATAACTAAGGTTAATTTTTCTAATTCCTTGACAATGATTAGCTTAGATGATAAACTAAAAATAGTATTTTCAAATGATTCGAATTTAGAGTATAAAGTATCATTTTTAAAAGGAATTATACAGAAAAATGGTGGAGTAGTAGAAGGAACTATAGATATGAGTATAGAAAATCCTGTCTATTCTAAATATAATTAAGGAGTGAGCTTATTTTGGAAGAAGAGACTAAGAAAGAAAAAAGAAAAAATAATAAAATTAAAGCTTTTATACAGAAAAATTCAATTCCAGCATATACATCCATTGGAATTGCCGCTTTTTTTCTTGCTGTAATGATTACTGCTCAAGTTACTACTATGAGTAAATCAGAAGAAGTATTAAAAGGGAAGAGAGAAGGAGAACTTGCAGATTCTCTAGTAAGTCTTCAAAGAGATTACGACGAATTAAAAGCAAAATATGATGAAAGTCAAGAAATAGTTGAAGAGTATCAAACAAATTCTGCAACAAATGACAGTTTAATTGCATCTATGAAAAATCAAATAAATACGCTTAGTCTTTTAGCAGGAACTACAGATGTTCAAGGTGAGGGAATAATAATTACATTATATGATGGAAATAACTCAGGCTCACTTGTACATGATAGTGATGTACTTACAGTAGTAAATGAATTAAGAGTAGCAGGCGCAGAAGCAATTAGTGTTAATGATCAAAGAATAATAACTACATCAGCAATAAGATGTGTAGGCTCTGTTATACAGGTTAATTATCAGAAAGTAGCAGCACCATTTGAAATTAAAGCGATAGGTAATGCTCAATATTTAGAAAGTGCATTAACTATAAAAAATGGTGTTGTGGATGTTTTAAATGGATATGGATTAAAAGTAACTTTAACACGAGAAAGTGACATTAAAATACCAAAATATGATGGAGTGTTATCTTTCAATTTTGCAAAGCAAGGAGAATAATATGATGATAGGAATTTTAATATTAGCATTATTTATTGTTTTAGGAATAGTCTTAGGACAAAATATAGTAATACCATATTCAACTTATCAGTATGTAGCTGTAGCTATACTTGCATGTTTAGACTCAGTATTTGGAGCATTAGCAGCAAGTACAGATAAGAATTTTAAAATGAAAATATTTTTATCTGGTTTTTTCTTTAATGCAATATTTGCTATGTTTTTGGTATATTTAGGTGATCTTTTAAATGTTGAAATTTATTTAGCAGCAATTATTGTATTTGGTGGAAGAATACTTAATAATTTTTCAATTATACGTAGAGATTTAATGGATAAAGCACAGACTAAAAGAAGGTATTTGAAAAAGAAGAGAGTCGCTAAAAATACACCAATAAAAACAGATATTGAAGTAGAAGAAGAACAAGCAGATAATAATATTATATAAATTTTTTGTAGGAGGAATTAAATGAAAGCAAAGGAAATTAGAAAAAGTGCTAGAGAAGCTATGTCCGGAAAATGGGGAAGATTTGTTGGAATGAATTTATTATTATCAGCTATTTCTATTTTTGCTGTAATAGTAGCATTTTTACCAATGATTATTAGTATGGGATCTATATTAATAAATTCATCTTCTGGAAACACTATTGATGATTCAGCAGCTTTAGGAATGGTTGGCTCATTAGGAATAACATATTTATTGTATATTATTGTAATAATTTTTATAGTGCCATTAGCCTATGCGTTTATAGAGAATCTTATTAAACTAAAAAGGGATAATAATACAAAATGTACAGAGTTTTTTGGCTTAATTTTTAAAAGATTTGGACGTGCTTGGAAAGTTGGACTTTGGTGTGTATTAAAGATATTAGTAATATATCTAATGTTTATTGCAGGCTTAGTTGCATATATAATCTTAACATCTATATTTGCAGCTTTAAAAGTCGGTATATTAATTGTTATATTATCTATATTAGCTATTATTGGAATGATAGTTTTTTATGTTGCAATTATAGTAAGATTTATATCTTTAGTACTATCACAGTATATAGCAATAGATAATCCAGATTATTTGGCAAAACAATGTGTAGATAAATCTATTGAATTAATGAAAGGATATAAATGGAAATATATATGCTTAACTCTATCATTTATAGGTTGGATGCTTTTATCAATTTTAACTTTAGGTATAGGATTTATATTCTTATATCCATACATGCAAGTATCATATATATGTTTCTATGAAAAAATATGTGAAGAAAAAGGTGTAGTTATTACAGAAAAAGAATAAATTTGGTAAAATATGGAAGATATATCGCAAGATATATCTTTTTTTGTATGCATTTTTGCAAAACATTTGCAAAATGCTTGACATAAAAAAGAAGCCGTGATATACTTTTGTCGAATTATAAATAGTGACACAACTAATAATTTAGGAGGTGAGAATTAGATTAGTTATTGCTATTTGTAAAATATTTTAAAAAAAGGAGTGTATGCTATGAATAAAAAGAATTTAGTGGCTATTTTAGTATTAGCCGTAATTATTATTGCTATAGTAGCAAGTGTAGTAGTACAAAACCAAAGTCAAGAAAAAGGTGAGCAAATTGCAAAGGAAAGGACAGTAGTTATAAACTATAATCCAGATAATTATGCGTCTGCAGTTTTTCAAATTGCCAAAGAAAAAAAATTATTTGAAAAATATTTACCAGAAAATGTTAAAATTGAATGGACAACTTTAACTTCAGCTTCAGATATTAGAGACTCAATGGTATCAGGAGATATCGACATTGGTACACCCGGAATTATGGCATATATGACGGCTATAGATAATGGTATGCCACTTTCACTTATGAGTTTTTACCGGATATGCAACTGTTAAAGCTTACACAAATGATAGTAATATAAACTCTTTAGCAGACTTTAAATCAGGAAATCAAATAAGTATTAGTGGACTTGCCTCAAATCCACAAGCAGCATATCTTGCAGCACTTAAAGAGGAAGGTCTTGACGTTAAAGAATATAATAAGATGCTTGTAAAAATACCAAATTCAGAAGCTATTGCTATGTTAGAATCAAATAATCAAATTAAAGGAAGTATATTATCTTTTTCAGCTAACTTAAAGGCAGAAAAATTGGATAATGTTCATATGGTACAAGATTTTACTGATGTAATACAAAAGTATAGCATAGGAACAGCTTTAATAGCTAACACGAAATTTTATGAAGAGAACCAAGACATTTGTGATGCAGTATTAAAAGTTCAAAGAGAAGTAATTGATACTTGGGACGAAAATTTTGAAGAAAATGCAGTTTTACTTGCAAATCAATATAAATGTGAAGTAGATGATGTAAAAAATTTAATGAAAACACAACCACCTACAGATAAATTGACAGGATATAATAATCTTGCAAATTTATTATATGAAACAGAAATGATTAGCAAACCATTAAAACTTGAAGATTTACCAAACTATGATAAACTACCTAGATAGAATATGAAAATGGAGGGCTTTATATGAAAGATAAAATTTTAAAGTCTAATTTGTTTTGGATAATTTGCATAATATTATTATGGGAATTAGTTTCAAGAACTGGACTAGTATCATCATATATATTACCACCCTTTTCAAAAGTAGTACTACAAATTGTAGAAGAACTAAAAGACAAAACTATAATACAACAGGTACTTAATTCTTTTAGAGTAGTATTAGTCGGTTTAGCTATTAGTACAATTATATCTTTAGTTGCATTAATACTTTCAGATAAATTTAAATATTTTGAGTATTTCATACGCACTATTTGCAATATTTTATCTCCACTTCCAAGTGTAGCTATTTTACCACTTGTTATTATTTGGATGGGAGTAAATGATAATGCAATGCTTGTACTAGTAGTTCATAGTATTGTTTGGCCAATGATTATTAATTTACTTGAAAGAGTCAAAAGTATTCCAAATGTGTATCACGATTTCTTAAGAAACATTGAAATGCGGTAGTGTAAAAAAAGTATTATATGTATACATTATGCTAATATTGCCTGGATTAATTGCTTCATTAAGAATCGGATGTGCAAGAGCATGGAGATCAATTATTAGTTCAGAAGCTATTTTTGGAATGATAGGTACTTCTGGAGGATTAGGACTATATATATACGTTAATAGGTCTTATGGTAATCTAACAAATGTTATGGTTGGAGTGCTACTAATTATTATAATTAGTGTACTAATAGATAAGTTATTCTCAGCACTTGAAAAAATTACGGTTAGAAAGTGGGGAATGTCTTATGAAGAAAAATAATATTATTTTACAAGTAGATAATATAAATCAAACTTTTACAAACGGAAAAGAAAATAAACAGGTTTTAAAAGATGTTTCTTTTAGTATAGAAAAAGGTGAAATATTATGCATTATTGGTGAATCTGGATGTGGAAAATCTACACTTTTAAGAATTATAGCAGGTTTTTTACCGGCAACTTCAGGAAAGGTAATTGTTAATGGACATTTAGCAAGTAAGCCTACAAAAAGTGTAATGTATTTACAGCAGGATTATAATCAATTGTTTCCATGGTTAAATGTGGAAAAAAATATACAATTTGCTTTAAGTATTTTACATTTATCTAAATCAGAGATTAAAAAGAAAACAGATGAATATCTAAAATTAGTTGAATTAGAAGATTGTAGGGATATGTATCCATATCAATTATCCGGTGGACAGAAACAAAGAGTGGCTTTTGCAAGAGCGTTATCACTAAATCCAGATTTAATATTAATGGACGAGCCATTTGCAGCATTGGATTATAATACTAAACAATTATTACAAGTTTCTACTAAAAAAATTATTAAAGAAATGGGAAATACAGTTTTATTTGTTACACATCATATACATGAAGCTTTATATATGGCAGATAAGATGTTAATTCTTGGAAAACAAAGATATATATTAATAGATAATCCTAGTGAATATTCTAAAGAACAACTTTTAAAATTATATTAAAATTTAAACTGTTGACAATTTTGTCAACAGTTTTGTTTTTTTCTTTGAATACATATTATATTCAATTCATATACTTTATTGAGGTAGATAAAATGAAATTAATAAAAAACTATTTAATTGGAATTTCTTCATTTATTATATCAGTAATGATACTATTATTTATATTATCAACAATTTTTGCTTATACTAAAATAGAGGATAGATTTATAGAATCTGGCATTTTTCTTTGTTTATCAATTTCTGCTTTTATTTCTTCATTTATATTATGCAAGATGATAAAGAAAAAAGGTTTAATACATGGGATTATTATAAATATAATTAGTGTATTAATTATATTTATAATATCATGTATTATGAATAATAGTATAACTATAACTAATACTCTTGGAATCTATATGGCCATTTGTGGCTTAAGTGGAATAATTGGAGGAATACTTGGTGTAAATGTCTAATTTAACAAAAAATAAAAAAAAACTAATTATTATATGTACTATGGTACTAATTATTATTACTATAATGTCAATTTTTTTTGAAAAGAGCAAAGATGCTGTAACATGTTCAAAGGAATGCGCTGAATATGTATTAGGTGGAGAAGCGGTCGGAATAAAATTACTTGCAAGCGGTGTACTTGTTATGGGAATAGATAGAACTGATACTGATTTAAAAATAGGAGATATAATATTAGAAGTGAATGGTTGTAAAATTGAGACAAATGTAGAACTAGAAGAATATGCAGAATTAGGTCAAAAATTAGACTTTACTGTTCAGAGAAATGATAAAAAAATACATATTGAAATGGAACCAAAGCTTAGTGATTCAATAGGAGAATATAGATTAGGACTATGGGTAAAAGATAGTAGTGCAGGAGTTGGAACTATAACTTTTTATGAAAGAAACACTTCAAAATTTGCTGCACTTGGGCACGCAATAACAGAAACTTCTAATCAAAATATATTGCCTATTACAACTGGTGGAATTACTAGAACAGAAATATATATGATTAAAAAAGGAATATCAAAAATACCAGGAGAATTGAAAGGTACATTAACCAATGAGACATTGGGACAGATTTGTACAAACACTCAAAACGGTGTTTTTGGATATATAGAAAATAATGAATTATATAACAAAAACGATGTAATAGAAATTGGAACAAAAGAAGAAATTGAAACTAAAGAGGCATATATTTACGTTACTTTGGATGATAATGTAAAGAAAAAATATAAAATTGAAATTGAAAAAGTATATTTGAATTCTACAGACAATAAAAATATAGCAATAAGAATTAATGATGAAGAACTAATTAATAAGACAGGAGGGATAGTTCAAGGAATGAGTGGAGCACCTATAGTACAAAATGGAAAACTAATAGGATGTATAACTCATGTACTTTTAGATGACCCTACTAGAGGATATGGGGCATTTATAGAAAATATGATAAATGATATGGAAAATATATAGTGGCATTTAGTATGTCACTTTTGTTATATAAAAAATACTAATTTTTACCCTACTAATAGTAGAAGAATGAAATTCTACGTTAAGTTTAAAAATTATACTATTAATGTTATATTTTGTATAAAGGAGTGTAATGGAAGAAAAGTATAATAAATATAGTGAAATAGTTAAAGATGGTATAAATAAGAATAATTTTAATAAATATTTAGAAAATAAAATAAATGATGAAAGTTTTATTGAGTATGTGTTTAAAGAAATCTTTTCAATAGTATAAATAGCTATTTATAAAAACTACAAAATAATACTTTATTCTTGTTTTAGAAAATAGTTTGTGATATAATTAAGTCGCTAAATAGAGCAAGGAGAGAAGATATTATGAGTAAAACTAATAATAAAGGTAAAAAAGAAAAAATTAATAGTAAATTAATAATTGCAATAGTAGCAGTAATTGTCGTAGTTGTAATTATTGCGTCAGTTGTAATATTAAATAAAGGAAAAGATAAGGGTGTATCTACAGAATTAAATACAGAAGTTTGGCTAAATGTAAATGAAGATGCAACATTGGAAAATAATGGAGATAAGATTACATTAAAAATAGATTCAGATTTAAACTACACTGAGGGAGCAGAATATGAAGTACCTTATATTTTAACAGTAAATGAAACTGAATATAAAGGAACATATACATTTGCAACTGGATATTCAATTCACAGTGAACCAAATGATATTCCATATAAAGTCAGCTTTACAGGAATTAAACAGGGCGCAATTGGTGTTAAAGTATCAGCAAAGTAATTTTAATATAAATAGGTGAAATTTATTTCACCTGTTATTTTTTTTCTTGATAGATTGTAGTTGTTTTGGTATAATCTTTAATGAAGGTGTTTATTATGAAAAGAAAATTTTTAACTAATACATATTTAAGAGGAATAGATAATTATATGCTAATGCAGTTTGAAGATGAGAGTTTAGATTGTTATTCAGTAATAAAAAAAGTTAATAGTATAGATAAACCATATATATCAACTCATACAGGAAAAAATGTTTGTCTTCTAAAAGAGGGATACTATATGGTAGAGTATTTACCTAAAAATAGTAATTATGGCGTTAGAGTATTTTTAAATTCAAACAAAGAAGCAGTATCATATTATATTGATATAATAAATAGCATAGGAATAGACTATGAAAAAGGATTATATTATGATGATTTGTTTTTAGATATAACAATAGATGAAGTAAATGGTAGTATTGTAAAAGTATGGGATGAAGATGAACTACAGAAAGCTTTAGATGAAAACGATATAACACAAGAACAATATGATATGGCATACAATACTTTAAAAAAGCTCCTTAATGAAATAGCTAATAATGAAAACATTTATATTAATAACAATCATAAAGCATATATAGAGGAGAATTTTAAATAATGATAAGGTGGAGTTTTGATGATGACAAGTTACTAAAACTTGTACTTAATGGAAAGAAAAAAGCCACATCAAGTGTATATAACAATAATTTACCCACTTTAGGAGAAGAAAGTATTATTACTAAAAATAATAAGGATATATGTAAAATTAAAATAGTGGGATATAAATTATTTAAATTTAAAGAGGCAAGGGAAGAAGATATATTAAAAGAAGGAGATACATACGAAGCATTAGCACAGAACTTAGGAGGATACGTACTTGTAGAAGAACCAGAAGCAAAAACTGGAATAATGGAAAGAGAAGACATAGTAAAGACATTTAAGTATAAGAAAATATCATCAGGATTAGTAGTAAAATATGTAGATAAAATGACAGGAGAACTACTAGATATAGTAACATATGATGGAAATGAAAAAGATGTAATAAACTTAGAAGAAAAATGGTTTAAATACTATGTAGTATACTCAAGACCAGACTTTACACAAATAGAATTAAAAGTAGAGCTCCAAGAAGTAATATATTGCTGTGTAAGATCATCAGAAGTACCTGCAACAGGAGATATTAATATATTATTTATGAGTGGAGTATTAATATTGAGCACTATTGAAGCAATGCATATTTTAAAAAAAGAAAAGTTTAAAAATAGTAAATAATTTAAATTCTAATAAAAGACAAGCCTAGGCTTGTCTTTTATTTATATAATTATCTTTTAACGGTTGAAAAATGTTATATTATATTATAAAGTATATATATGATAAGAGAAAAAATAGGAGGAATATATGAAAAAGAAACTTTTATATCTTAATGTATTAGTGTTTTTTCTATGCGTTATATTTAGCTTTAGAAATAAAGAAGTAGTTGAATCATATATGTCAGAACAAAATGCTTGTACACAAATTACACAGAGTGTAGTATATTATTCTGCTAATATTTTCAATTATAATTATGTGGGATTTAATGCGGCAGCAAGAAATATGACTCAAGCACAATATAATGCTTTAAGTGATAGTCAAAAGCTAGCATTAGATCAAACATTGGCTCTTACAGGACCATCAGGAAGTGACACGAGAGCACTTCAATATACTGGAATTGGTCTTGTAAAAAATAAGTTAGATTCAAATGGAAATGTAGTAAATACCAATACAAATAGGAATGGAGTTACTTTCTTTCCAACTGAGAGTGAAGTTACAAGAATAAATAATTTGGGATTTGGTACTGCATATCAAGATGCATATTTTAATGTTAAATTTCCATTTGTTACATTAAGCAATGGATATACAAAATTTAGCAGTAATGAAATGCATGTAAAATATAATGCTAGTACAAAAACATATATGCTACATGATGGAAAAGCTGGTGGAAGATCAACAGCAGGTGGTGATCAGCAAACAGGGTTATTCCCATTTAATAGTGATTGTTGGCCAGAAGGAGCAACAAGTTTTGGAGATAACGTATTGCATTATGGTCTAAAAATTACAATTCCATTTTATATGACTGCAGATGGAAAAACGGTAAATTTTGATACTAAACAAAGAGAAGATATGGTATTTAATTTTACTGGTGATGATGATGTATGGGTATTTGTTGATGATACATTAACTGTAGACATAGGTGGAGAACATGGACCACAAAGTGGATGGGTAAATTTTGCAACTAATCAATCATATACACAAGTTTCAGGAGCTACAACTAGCAATGTTTTTGGTAGTTCTCGTCTTTCTGAAGGATATCATACTTTAACAATATTCTATATGGAACGTCCAGGTGGTGGCTCAAACTTTATTGCCGAATTTAATTTGCCACAAATTATTAGTTATTCTGGTACAAAGGTTTGGAATGACAACTCTAATGCACTATCACTTAGACCAAGTAGTTATACTTTAAATTTATATAGAAATGGAACTTTGTATAAAACTCAAACTTTCACATCAAATAATTGGACTTTTAATGAACTAAATAAATATGATGATACTGGTGCGCTATACACATACGAAGTAAAAGAAGATCAAATTAATTTAAGTAATGGAGATTATTATACACCAAGTATTAATGGTACAACAGTAACAAATACATTAGTAAGAGTGCTAAGAAATATAAATGTAAAACATGTAGATAGAGCTACAAATCAAGTATTGAGTAGTGAAAGCTTTCAAGGATATGTAGGTGAACAAAAACAAACAAGTAGCAAAACTATATCTGGCTATGAGTGTATTTCTAATCCTACAACAAATACTTTGACATATACAATAAATGATCAAACAATAAGCTATTATTACTTGAAACAATCAGATGTAACAACAAAGTATATAGATGAAAATACTGGAAGTGAAATAACAAATTCAGTTACAAAAACATATAAAGAAGGAGATCCATATA
>JBJEXW010000027.1:0-41752 GCA_051886195.1 Clostridia bacterium | reverse complement strand
ATCAAACACAGATATTTCTAAATAAGTGTGTCACATGTTTGACAAACCTACAGATTTAATATTTAAATTAAAAAGAAAATATGGAAATACAATTGAAGAAATATTAAAATATAAAGATAAACTAGAAAATGAAATTAAAGAAATAGAAAATTTAGAAGATTATATTATGTCTTTAAAAAATGAGCTAAAAATAGTAAAGAAAGAAATGTATAATCTAAGCATAAAGTTAAATGAAATAAGATTGAAAAATGCAAATGAACTAGAAAATAAAATAACAAATGAATTAAAAGACTTAGAAATGATTAATGCAATATTTAAAATTAATATTAAATTTTCAGATAAAGAAGAATATACTATAAATGGATTAGATACTGTTGAATTTATGATTATTACAAATGTTGGTGAAGAGCCTAAGTCACTTGTAAAAATTGCATCAGGTGGAGAACTTTCAAGGATTATGCTTGCTATTAAAACTGTATTTTCAGACGTGGATAATACACCAATTATGATTTTTGATGAAATAGATACAGGAATTAGTGGTGTAGCTGCAAACTCTGTAAGTGAAAAAATGAAGATGATATCTAAAAAGCATCAAGTAATTTGTGTTACTCATCTTGCTGTAATAGCTGCAAAAGCAAAATACAATTATTATATATATAAAAGTGTAATTGATGGAAAAACGTATAGTAATATAAAACTATTAAATGAGCAAGAAACAATAAATGAAATTGCTAGAATATCTACTGGAAATGTTTCAAAAATTGCATTAGAGCATGCTATATCTTTAAGACAAGGAAACATAGCAGTTTAAGGTTAGTTTATATACAATTAAATTAATAATATACAAGGTGGAGTATTTTTCACCTTGTTTTATTATATGATTTTAGAAATAAGAAAACTTTGTGTTAGTAGTGAATTTTTAGTGAAAATAGACATAATATGTTTATTTTTAAATACTCGTGTGGTATAATAATTTACGGTGATAAAAAAATGGAAAACGCATATAGACTATTTAATATTAGCGAAGATTTAGAAAAAATAGCAAGAAAATCTGAAGAGGAAGTAAAAGATATATTTAAGGAATTAGAAGAAAATGCATTATATAACCAAGCGAGAGTTTTAAAGGCTTTTCAAAGTGTGCCAATAACACAAGCACATTTTGGAAAAAGTACAGGTTATGGTCATGGAGATATTGGAAGAGAAGCAATAGAAAAATTATATTCAAACTTATTTGAAACAGAAGATGCTCTAGTTAGAGTACAATTTGTTAGTGGAACACATACTTTAGCTACAGCTTTAAAAGCATTACTTAATTATGGAGATGAGATGCTTGCAATTTCTGGAAAACCATATGATACTTTATGTACAGTAATAGGATTAGAAGAAAACGATATGTCTTTAATTAGTAGAGGAGTTAGATATTCTCAAATAGATTTAGATGAAAATGATAACTTCAAATGTGAAGATATAAAAGAATATTTAAGAAATAATAAAGTAAAATTAATTCATATTCAAAGATCTAGAGGATATGCCGTTAGAAAAGCATTGTTAATATCAGATATAGAAAATGTAATCAAAGAAATTAGAAGTGTAGATAAAGATGTAATAATATTTGTAGATAATTGCTATGGAGAGTTTACTGAGACAAAGGAGCCAACAGCAGTAGGTGCAGATATTTGTTGTGGAAGCTTAATTAAAAATGCTGGTGGTGGACTATGTGAAATGGGAGGATACGTTTGTGGAAAATCCGAATTAATTGAAAGAGTAGTTCAAGAACTATATTGTCCTGGTCTTGAAAAGGATAATGGTGCAACTCTTGGTCAAAATCAGAATATTATTCAAGGATTATTTATGGCTCCTACTGTTGTTGAAGCAGCATTAAAAGCTATGACTTTTGCATCAAGGTTATTAGAAAACTTAGGGTGTGACGTATTTCCAAAGTATACAGATAAAAGAAGTGATATAGTACAAATCATAAACTTTGGAGATAGAGAAAAATTAATAAAATTTATTCAAGGAATACAATTTGCATCTCCAATAGATAGTAATGTTGTACCAATGCCTTGGAATATGCCTGGTTATGCAGATGAAGTAATTATGGCAGCAGGAACATTTATGGAAGGAGCTTCAATTGAGCTTTCAGCGGATTCTCCTATGAGAGAGCCTTATGCAGCATATATGCAAGGTGGTCTTTCATATGAATCAGCAAAACTTGCAATATTAATTGCTACTCAAAAAATGTTAGGAGAGTAATATGAACGTAATTGTAATTGGTGGTGGCGCGGCTGGAATGATGGCTGCAATAACCAGTGCAAAAGAAAATAATAATGTGACTTTAATTGAAAAAACATCAAGTCTGGGAAATAAAATAAAAATAACAGGAAAAGGAAGATGTAATGTTACCTTTGATGGAGATATAGATGACTTTAAAAAGAATATTGTAAAGAATAATAAATTTATGTACAGCTCTTTTATGAATTTTACTAATGAAGACACAGTCAAATTTTTTAATTCATTAGGAGTACCTACTAAAGTTGAACGAGGTGGTAGAATATTTCCCCAAAGTGATAAAGCTCAAGATATAATTGATGCATTAGTAAAAGAATTAAAAAAATATAAAGTAAATATAAAGTATAACACATATTTATTAGATTTTATTATTAAAGACAATAGGTTAATTGGAATAAAGACAAATATTGGTGAATTATTTGCAGATAAATTTATATTATGCACAGGTGGTATGAGTTATAAGAATACAGGAAGTAGTGGAGAGTGCTACAAGATATTAAAAAAATACGGACATAATATAATAGATTTAAAAGCAGGGCTTGTGCCATTAAAATCTAATGATGAAATATGTAAAAAATTGCAAGGTTTAACTTTAAAGAATGTTTCATTTAAAATATTAGATTCAGATAAAGTAATATATGATTCATTTGGAGAAATGTTATTTGCACATTTTGGTATTACTGGACCAATTGTTTTAAGTGGAAGCAGTTTACTTAATAGAATTGAAGAAATTGAAAATAAACTAATTCAAAAGAAAATTTATGGAGTAATAGATTTAAAACCAGCATTAAGTATGGATACTTTAGATAAAAGAGTTCAAAGAGATTTTGAAAAATATAGTAATAAAGAATTTAAAAATTCTCTTGAAGACTTATTACCTCAAAAATTAATACAAGTAATAATAGAAAAAAGTGGTATTAATCCAGATAAAAAAGTACATCAAATTACTAAAGAAGAAAGAATAAAATTAGTAGAAAGTATGAAAAATTTAAAGATAAATATTTCTGGATTTATGCCTATAGATATTGCAATTGTTACATGTGGTGGAGTTGATGTTAAACAAGTTAATCCTAAAAATATGGAATCTAAAGTCATTAATAATTTATATCTTGCTGGTGAAGTGTTAGATATAGATGCATTAACAGGAGGTTTTAATTTACAAATAGCTTTTTCAACAGCTGTTGCAGCTGGAAAAAATTAAGGAGGAATGATAATATGGAAGAAAATGAAAAACAAGCAAATGTACAAGTTTTTTCTGAAAAGAAAAAAAGTAAAATACCAATGATATTAATAATTATAATAGGAGTAATTTTAGTATCTGTAATAAGTTCTCTTGCAACATACTTTTTAGTAACAAGGGGAAATGCTTTAATGATTAGTGGAGCAAATAATACTACATATAGTGTGGAAAACGTTGAAAATCCAGTGGTAGCAGTTGCTAAAATTGCTGGTCCATCTGTTGTTGGTGTAAGTGTAAAATACTATGAACAGAGTATGTTTACAGGGCAACTAGCTGAAGGGGAATCTCAAGGATCTGGAATAATATATTCAGAAGATGGATATATTATTACAAATTATCATGTTATAGAGGATGCTATTAATTCATCAAGTGCAATAGTAAAGATAACTTTGTCTAATGAAGAAGAATACGAAGCTGAAATTGTTGGAAGTGACGAAGTAACAGATTTAGCTTTGTTAAAAATAGAAGCAAAAGGTTTAACAGCAGCAACTTTTGGAAAATCTTCAGAATTAGAAGTTGGAGAATTAGCTGTAGCAATCGGTAATCCACTAGGACAGGAATTTGCCGGTTCTGTAACAGTTGGATATGTATCTGCTTTAAATAGAAGTATCACAACAGATGGTAGAACATATCATGTAATACAAACAGATGCAGCAATAAATCCAGGAAATAGTGGTGGAGCTCTTGTTAATTCAAAAGGTGAAGTAATAGGAATAAATACTGTAAAAATAAGTGACGAAACAGTAGAAGGAATAGGATTTGCTATTCCAAGTGAAGATGCTTTAAAAATAATTGAAGAGTTAAAAATATCTGGAAAAATAATTAGACCATATATAGGAATATATGGATTAGATTTAGATGAAACAACAGCCAAAAGAAATAGGCTTGTTGAAGGTATATATGTATATCAACTATATAGTGATTCTCCCGCAGCGCAAGCTGGACTTCAAAAGGGTGATATAATTGTTGAATTTGATGGTCAAACTGTAAAAACAACTCAAGAAATAAATGATATAAAAAATCAAAAACAAATAGGAGATAAAGTTAAAATTAAAGTTTATAGATCAGGAGAATATAAAGAAGGAGAAATAACATTAGGTAGTGATGAATTTGTAATGAATGATACAGTAACTAACTAAGAATAGAAATAGGATGCCAATAACATCCTATTTTTTAATTTTTAATTATTAAAATTATGTAAAGTATTGCATTTAAATACAAGTAGGTGTATAATTTATATGCTATTTAATTATATGATATAACTTGAATTTAAGTTATAGGCATCATTGGAAAAAAATTATTAGAAGGAGGGAATATTTTATGAGAAAAATATTCAAATTTTTTATTTCAGTAATTATAATTGCTGTATTATTCATTATTGCTAACTTGATTTGGACAAATTTTTTAAAACCAGTTGAAATACCAGAGCTTTCATCTATAAGCAATGAATATGGAACTACAATTCAAAGCGAAGAAATAACTAAAGTTTATGAGATTTATTCTCAAAAAATTGACTCAGATGAGTTTATTAACCTTGATGTAAACAGTTACATAGACAAATTAATAGAGGATTTTAAAAATAGTAACTCAAAAATCGAAAGTATAGCACCTAAGGATAAAGCTGTATTAAAAAATGTAATAGATACATATAAGGTTAATGATAGCATTGTGGGTATTCGAGTTACTACTATTACAAAAGAAGTTTATGAGGAATATTTTAATACTAGCATTAAGACTTTTAATTATAACATAGAAGATAAAGAAAAAATATCCTTAGATAAGCTATTCAAGTATGGATATAAAGATAAGATATCAGATATATATTCTGAGGATTACTTATTAGTGCATAATGGTATTGAGTTTTATAAAGAAAAGCAAAATAATACGTGTACATATAATCTTCTTAAAGGATATGCTTCATCAAAGCTTCTTACAGCTCAAAATTTTAGTATTACACAAGAGGAATATGATAAGCTTTTTTTAAAAGTAGTGGATAAATCTAAGAAGATGGTAGCAATTACTTTTGATGATGGCCCACACTCTACTAATACTCAAAAAATATTAGAGATATTAGATAAATACAATGCTAGAGCTACATTTTTTATGTTGGGACAAAATGTTGTAAATAATAAAGATATTGTAAAAGATGTATATAATAGAGGTAATGAGATTGGTATACATACATGGGATCATAAGCAATTAACTAAACTTTCTTCAGAAGAAATTGCAACTCAAGTAGAAAAAACATCAAATGCAATTTATGATATTACTGGTGAGAAGCCTAGAATAGTAAGACCTCCTTATGGTGCCATAAATGATACAGTAAAATCTGCATTAAATTATCCGTTGATATTGTGGAATATTGATTCTCTTGATTGGAAAAGTAGAGATGAAACTAAAATTGTTCCTCTTGTTATGAATAATGTTCAAGATGGAGATATTATTCTTTTACATGATATACATGCAACGACTGTACCTGCAGTAGAAAAAATAGTTTCTCAATTAAACGAGTCTGGTTACCAAATGGTGACTGTATCAGAATTACTTGACGCAAAAGATTATGATACTACTAAAACAAAAGTGTTTTATAGTGGAAGGCAATAAAATATAAAATCCTAATTCTAAGTGAATTGGGATTTTTTATTTTCAAAAATTGATAGGATAATTATACATATATTTTTGATTTATTATTTTTTTTAGTGTATAATATAATAAGTTTGGAGAGATAGATATGGCAAAAAAAGTAATAGTTACGGAAAAACCAAGCGTTGCAATGGAGTTTGCAAAAGCTTTAAAGATAAATACAAATAGAAAAGATGGATATATTGAATCTGACGAGTGGATTATAACATGGTGTTATGGGCATTTAGTTACAATGAGTTATCCTGAGGCATATGATGAAAAATTAAAAATGTGGAGATTTGATACTTTACCTTTTTTACCTAAAGAGTGGAAGTATGAGGTATTACCAGGGATTCAAGAAAAGCAATTTAATATAATAAAATCTATACTTCAAAGAGATGATGTTGAAGTTATATACAATGCTGGAGACTCTGGACGTGAAGGAGAATACATACAAAGACTTGTCTTTATGATGGCAAAACCCAATCCAAATGCAGTATTAAAAAGAGTATGGATTGACTCGCAAACAGAAGAAGAAATTTTAAGAGGAATAAGAGAAGCAAAAGATATTAGTGAATATAATAGTTTATCTGATGCAGCATATTTAAGAGCAAAAGAAGACTATTTAATTGGTATTAATTTTTCAAGATTAATTTCATTAATGTATGCTAAAAATTTAGCTAAAATAATGAATGAGGATAGAGCGGTTATTTCTATTGGGCGAGTTATGACTTGTGTATTAGGTTTAATTGTAAATAGGGAAAGAGAGATAAGAAACTTTAAAAAAGTAAGTTTTTATAAAATACAAGGAAATTTTGCTAAAGAGGCAGACATACTTGGAGATTTTAAGGCAGTAGAGGGATCATCAGTATTTGAATCACCAAAATTATACAATGAAACTGGTTTTAAGAAAAAACAAGACGCTGAAAAATTTATAGAGTATTTAAAAAATGAAGATAAAGCAATAGTTGAAAATATAGCTAAAAAGAAGAATAAAGAAAATCCACCATTATTATTTAATTTAGCAGAAGCACAAAATGAGTGTACAAGAAAGTTTAAAATTAGTCCAGATCAAACATTGCAAACAATACAAAGCTTATATGAAAAAAAATTAGTAACTTATCCAAGAACTGATGCTAGAGTACTTTCTTCTGCAATTGCAAAAGTTATTACTAAAAATTTAAATGGTTTAGTAAAATTAAATATAAGCGAAGAAATAAATGAAATTATTAAAAAGATGGCAGAAGAAAAATATAGTACTAAACTTGAAAAAACAAAATATGTAGATGATAGCAAAATAACAGATCACTATGCAATAATTCCTACAGGAGAAGGAAAAGAAAATTTATCCAAGTTGACAGAACTTGAAAAAAATGTATATGAACTTATTGTTAAGAGATTTTTGGCAATATTTTTTCCAGCTGCAGAATATAATAGACTATCGGTTACGATAAAGGTTGGTAAAGAACGTTTCTTTGCAAATGGTAAAGTATGTACCAATTTGGGATATTTAGAAATATATAAGAATGATAAAAATGTAAAAACATCCTCTGAAGAAAGAGAAAAAGAAGAGGATGAAAGCATAAATGATGATATAAATATATTAGCAAATTTAAAGAAAAATGATGTATTAAATATAAAAGGATATAATATAAAAGAGGGAGAAACAGCACCACCTAAAAGATATAATTCAGGTGCAATGATTCTGGCTATGGAAAATGCTGGAAAATTAATTGAAGATGAAGAACTTCGTGAACAGATAAAAGGTAGTGGAATAGGAACAAGCGCAACAAGAGGAGAAATAATAAAAAAACTTGAGAGAATAGATTATATAGCTACTAATGCTAAAACCCAAATTTTAACTCCTACCAAAAGAGGTGAAGCTATATATGATATTGTAGCTAATACTATGCCAGATATTTTAAATCCAGAGCTTACAGCAAGTTGGGAAAAAGGTTTAGCTATGGTGGAACAAAAGCAGATTTCTGCTGACGAATTCATGAACAAATTAGAAAGTTATGTCAGAAATAAAGTTGTTAAATTTAAAAAAAGTAGAAATGAGTATTTGTATGGATATTAATTATTGCTTTTTTGTAAATTTAATGTATAATTATAATATGAGAAAATTTAAAGGAGAGTTAAATTATGGAATATCAAGAAATTGAAGAAAAAATGCAAAAAGCAATAGATTACTTATGTGAAGAATTAGCAGGTATAAGAGCTGGAAGAGCAAATCCAGCTATATTAAACAAAGTAACAGTTGAATATTATGGAGTTCAAACACCATTAAATCAAATTGGTGCTATATCTGTACCTGAAGCTAGACAAATTTTAATCACACCATGGGATAGATCACTTCTTGGAGCAATAACTAAAGCAATTCAAGTTGCTGAACTTGGTGTAAATCCAATAAATGATGGTAATGGAGTAAGGCTTACATTTCCAGAATTAAATGAAGAAAGAAGAAAACAAATTGTTAAAGAAGTTAGAGCTTTAGGTGAAGAAGCAAAAATTGCAATAAGAAATGTAAGAAGAGATGGAATTGACGATGCTAAAAAATTAAAAAATAGTGGAGAAATGACAGAAGACGAATTAAAAGGTGCAGAGGAAAAAGTACAAAAAATAACAGATAAATATACAGATAAAGTTGAAGAAATAATTGCAGAAAAAGAAAAAGAGGTTATGGAAGTTTAATAAAGTAAGGAGAAATATAAATTGAAAGAGGGAATAAAAAGAATAACAACTGGTTTTGTATTTATGGTTGTTGTAATAGCAGTCCTTGTTATTAATAATAGTATAGTTGACTCCTTATTTGTTACATTATTGTCTATACTTGGAATATATGAATACAATAGGTGTTTTAAAGCAAAAGGACACCATCCAGTTTCTATTATTGGGTATTTAAGTTGTCTAATAATACCATTAATTGGTAATATTAGTTCTCAAGAAATTTTGAGAATAATTTTAGTTGCATTACCTATACTTATGGTTGCAATGTTTGCATATATAGTTATAAAGCAGTTAAAAGTTACTATTATAGATGTAGCGATTACATTCTTTTCAATATTATATGTACCATTTATGTTTTCATTTATAAAATTATTATTTATTCAGCCACATGGTAGAATATTGGTAATTATTGCATTTGTTTGTGCTACAGCCACTGATACATTTGCTTATGAAATTGGATCAAGATTTGGAAAACACAAACTTTCACCTGTAGTTAGTCCTAAGAAAAGTATTGAAGGGTCTACTGCGGGAATTATTGCTGCAATGATTACTACTGGTGTAACTTGTTATATAGCAAATACATATTTTGGTACTGAGTTTAATATAATATTAATGATATTTATGGGAGCAATATTTAGTGTTGTTGGTCAAATTGGAGACTTGGCAGCATCATCTATTAAAAGATATTGTGAACAAAAAGACTTTAGTCATTTATTACCAGGTCATGGTGGAATATTAGATAGATTTGATAGCATAATGTTTATATCACCAATATTATATGTATTTATGTATTTAATGAATTTATTATAAGGAGGAAAAATATTGGTTAGTTTTTTAATAACTGTAATAAAACTATTAGCAATAATACTTTGTGTTGCAACAATACACGAATTTGGACATTTCCTTGCCAGTAAGCTATTAGGAGTTGGTGTTGACGAATTTTCAATAGGTTTTGGGCCAAAAATAGTTCAAAAAAAATTTAAAGGAACAATGTACTCTCTAAGATGGTTGCCACTTGGTGGATATTGTGCAATTGAAGGAGAAGAAGAAACAGAAGAAAATAAAAGTAGTGATACTTCTTATCAAAAGAAAAGTCCACTTCAAAAAATAATAATACTTTCTATGGGAGTTATATTTAATTTTATATTAGCTTCAGTTGTATTTTTATGTGTATATTTACCAGGAAATGTTGCAACAACTCAGATAAAATCTCTTCATTCAGATTCTGTTCTTATAGATGCAGGATTGCAAGAAAATGATAAGATTTTATCAATAAATGGAAAAAAAGTAGAGTTATATTCACAAATTTCTAATTTATCTTTAGATAGTGACATTAAAGATATAGAGCTAGTATATGAAAGAGATGGTCAAACATATACTACTACAGTCAAAGATGCTCAGAAAAAAGAAGGAAAAATTGGTATAACATTTGAAACAGATGAATATGGAAATTCAACAAATGTTATTAAGCTTACTGGTGCTGGAACAAGTGCTGCAAAAGTAGGACTAAAATCTGGAGATATTATTTTGACAGTTAATGAAGTTTCTACTCCTGATGCAATAACTATTATAAATGAAATAAAAGATCAGGGTGGAAAAGAAGTTAATATTAAAGTACAAAGAGGAGAGGAAATACTAGATTTTATAGTGATTCCAGAAGATAAAACTGTATTAGACCTTGGAATTGAAAGTGTTGCAACAACAAAATCAAATATTGGATATTCATATATTGAAACAGTAGAAAATATAAAAAATATAGTTGGCTCATATGTTAAATTATTTACAGGAAAAGTATCAATTTCAAATATGTCTGGAATAGTTGGAATTGGTGAAGTAGTTTCTAAAAGTTCAGGAATATTAAATTTCTTCTATTTAATGGCAATGATAAGTATGGCCGTTGGAGTTGCAAATATTTTACCATTCCCACCACTTGATGGAGGAAAAATAGTACTAGTTTTAATTGAAGCAATAACTAAAAAGAAAGTGTCTGAAAAAGTTGAACTTACAATTTCATACATAGGCCTTGGATTATTACTTGCACTAACATTTTTTGTAACAATAAAGGATATTATTAGAATAATATAGGAGGGAGTAATATGGCAAATTATGTTGTTTTAATATTTGCAGCAATAGCAGTTATAATAGTAGCTAAACTATTAGCTTGGCCTGTAAAGAAAATTTTAAAATTAGCAATTAATATAATTCTTGGAATTATAATGATAATACTTGTAAATACTTTTGGTAGTACAATAGGTATTACAATTCCATTTAATATCGTAACAGCATTAATTGCAGGTATATTAGGAGTTCCTGGTGTTATTGCATTAATAATTATTGGATTTTTTATATAAAATAAAGCATATTGTATATTTTTTGCATAACTTAACCAAAATAAAAATAGGTGAAAGTTATGAACAAGAAGTATATAGTATGCCTTTTTTTTATTGCTTTTTTTATGTTTGGGTTAGTTGTTTATGCTCAGACTCAAAAAGCAGAGAGTTCTATTTCTACAACAAAGGCATCTGGAGATAATATGGTCGAGTTATTAGCAAGATTAATAAACGGAGAAGCAAGAGGAGAACCATATACTGGTCAAGTTGCAGTTGGAGCGGTAATAATGAATAGGGTAAAAGATCCTTCATTTCCAAATACTATAGCGGGAGTCATTTATCAATCACAACAATTTTCTTCTGTTACTGATGGACAATTTGATGTCGCAATAGATGAAAATTCAACTGTATACAAAGCTGCTCAAGATGCTATGAATGGTATTGATCCAACTAATGGTGCTCTATATTTTTATAATCCATCAAAAACTAAAAGCAAATGGCTTTTTTCTTTAAAAACTGTAACTACAATAGGTAAGCATGTATTTGCGGTGGAGGAATAGCTATGTTAGATAAATTTGAAAAGAAAGTAGCTCAAATTAAGAGAAAGCTTGGAGAGAAAAATATTGGAATAATACTATTTGCTATAGTATGTATAATAGTTCTTGGAATGATGATTCTTTTAAAAAGATTTAAAATTCAAAAGCAAGAAGTACAAGATGGATATAATAGAGCTGTGTATGACTTTGTAGCAAACGTTAATAATGTTGAAAGTGAGATTTTAAAGCTAAGAATTTCTAACAATGATACATATACAATGACTACACTTGCAAGTATTTTTGCTAAATCTAATAGTGCAAAAGCAAACTTAGATATATTACCATTTTCTGCAAACAGTATCTCAAATGTTTCAAAATTTTTAACTCAATTAAGCGATTTTTCTTATTCATTAATGAGAGACATCATAAATGGAGATGACATAGCAAATTATAAAGATAATATTGACACTTTATATGACAAAATATCTGAGCTATCTAATGTTGCTGAAGAAATATACTTAGATTTAAATAGTGGTAGTATTAAGTGGGATGAATTAAGAAAAGTAGGAGATGAAAAAATTAAAGAAAGTAATGCTCAAGAGGAAGTATCTAGTGTAAATTCAATAGGAAAGACTTTTACAGAATATGAAGGAATTATATATGATGGAGCTTTTTCAAATCATATTTTGACTTTAAAGCCTGCATATTTAAGTGATAAAGAATTAACTAACGAGGAAGTTCAAAAGATTCTTAAAGAAAAGTTAGATATAAATGTAATTGAATATAAAGGAGAACAAGACGGAAAAATTGCTTTATATGACTATGAAGTTAAATTAAATAATTGTGAGAATGTAAAAACTATTTATGCAACAAAACAGGATGGAAAAATTTATCAGATGATATCAGATAAAAAAGTTGAAATGGAAAATATAACAATAGAAGAAGCAAAGCAAAAGGCGATAAATTTTATTAATGATTTAGGAATATATGATATTGAACCAACATACTATTTAAAAGCAGATAATATGCTTACTATATCTTTTGCAGCTCTTCAAGATGATGTAGTTATATACTCAGATTTAATTAAAGTTAAGGTTGCTTTAGATGATGGTGAGATTATGACATTTGAAGCAAATGGGTATATATATAATCATAAGGAAAGAGATATAAATCCAGTTAAGACAATAGAAGAGGCAAAAGAGGTATTATACTCAGATTTAAAGATTGAAAATGAAAGACTTTGTATTATTCCAACAGATTCAAAAGATGAAGTTTTAGTTTATGAATTTGAAGGTAGTGTTGAAGATAAAAAGTTTCTCGTATATGTAAATGCTAATACTTTAGTACAAGAAAAAATATATATTTTACTTGATACTCCGGGAGGAACCTTAGCAATATAATTTAAGAGGTACACATGCTTAAAGTGTACCTTTTTCTTGTCGAAATTTTTGTCATATTTTATCTTGAATTTCGTTGAATTATAATGTAACTTTTGATATAATAAATCATGTAAATCAAACAAAGGTTTAGGGGTGAAATATGGAGTACATTTTAATAGATAATAGAATGAGAAATATAGAAAAGAATACATTAAAATATTTAGGATACAAATTAGTTCCAATTGAAAAAAGCAATAATGTATATCCTGAAATTTCTTCCCATGTTGATATTTTTACTACAAAAATTGGTGATACTCTTGTAGTTGAAAAGAGCAAGTATGAAGATTTGGCTTTTATGTTAAAAGAAAGTGAGTATAATATCATTTCTGGTAAAGATGAAATAGAGATGAATTATCCACAAGATATAAAATATAATGTATGTATTGCTGGAAATTATGCAATACATAATTTTAAATATACAGATAAAGTAGTGTTAAAAATGTTAAAAGATAATGGCTATGAGTTAATAAATGTTGAGCAAGGATATACCAATTGTTCAATTGCAGTAATAGATGATACAAGTGTAATTACAACAGATAAAAAAATAGCAGAAAAGCTTTTAGCTAATAATTTTAGTGTGCTATTGTTAGATTATACTCCAGATATAAAGCTAAAAGATGAGTATGGAAATTATAGCAATATGAATGGATTTATAGGTGGAGCTATTGGAAAAGTAGATAATAATATTATAGTATTTGGAGATTTAAATAAAATAGATAAAGAAAACCAAATAAGAAACTTTATTAAAATAAGAAATTTAAAATTAATAGATTTTAAAGATTTAGATGTAATAGATTATGGTGGAATATTAGAGGTGTAAAATGAGTGAATTATTAAATGGATTAAATAATAGACAAAAAGAAGCTGTTGAGTATATGGATGGACCACTTTTAATACTTGCTGGAGCTGGTTCAGGAAAAACAAGAGTCCTTACATATAAAATAGCATATTTACTTGAGCAAGAAATTGTAAAGCCATGGCAAATTCTTGCTATTACATTTACAAATAAGGCAGCAAAGGAAATGAAGGAGAGAGTAGAAGGATTAGTTGGACAAGTAGCGCAAGATATGTGGCTAGGAACTTTTCACTCTGTTTGTGTTAGAATATTAAAAAGAGAAATTGAATTATTAGGATATACAAGAGATTTTAATATTTTTGATGAAATAGATAAAGAAAAAGTAATAAAAGAAGTAATGAAAAAATTAAATATAGACGAAAAAGTATATCCGGTAGGATTAATTAAATCTGAAATTAGTAAAGCAAAAGAAGTAATGAAAGATGAGAATGCTTATCAAAAAGATGCAATAGGAGATTTTAGAAAAGAGGAAATAGCAAAAGTATATAATATGTATCAAGCAACACTTAGAACTAACAATTCAATTGATTTTGATGATATAATAATGCTTACCGTAAAATTATTTCTAGAGCATCCAGATAGGCTTGAATATTACCAAAATAAATTTAATTACATTTTAGTAGATGAGTATCAGGATACAAATAAAACACAATTTTTATTAATTAGTCTACTATCTTCTGCAACAGGAAATATATGTGTAGTTGGAGATGAATCTCAAAGTATATATGGATTTAGAGGTGCAGATATAACCAATATTTTAAATTTTGAAAAAGAGTTTCCAAATGCTAAAATAGTAAAACTAGAAGAAAATTATAGAAGTACTCAAAATATATTAAATGCAGCAAATGAAGTTATAAAAAATAATTCGTCTAAGATAGAGAAGGTTTTATGGACTCAAAATAAAGAAGGAGATAAGATAGAATATAAAACTTTAAATAATGAATATGAAGAAGTTGAATATGTAGTAGACAAGATAGATGAAATATGCAAAAAAGAAAATGAAAAATATTCAGATTTTGCTGTATTATTTAGAACTAATGCACAAGCACGTGTACTTGAAGAAGTTTTTATGAAAGCTGGTACTCCATATAAATTAATTGGTGGTATAAAATTCTATGCAAGAAAAGAAATAAAGGATATAATTAGCTATTTAAAACTAATACAAAATAGAAATGATAACATTGCTTTAAAGAGAATTATAAATGAGCCTAAAAGAGGAATTGGAGACACTGCAGTAGATAAATTAGATATACTTGCAACAGAAAAAGGCGTATCTATTTTTGAACTAATACAGGATAGCAATAATTTATCTGGAATAAGAAGCTCAGGAAATATAATTCTTTTTAGAGACATGATGAACGAATTAATAAAAGAAAAAGATAATATAAAAGTATCTGAATTAATAAAGAAAGTCTTAAAAAATTCTGGATATGAAGATATGTTAAATGCAGAGGGAACAAAAGAAACAGAAATACGTTTTGACAATCTTATGGAATTTATTGGTGTAGCAATAGAATTTGAAAATGAAAATGCTGAAAATTCTCTTGGAGACTTTTTAGAGAGTATTGCTCTTGTTTCAGATGTAGATAACTTAGATGAAACAACAGAGGCAGTAACTTTAATGACTATGCATAGTGCTAAGGGACTAGAATTTGAAAACGTATTTTTAGTTGGTATGGAAGAAGGATTATTTCCATCTAAACGTTCAATAGAAGAAGATGCTCAAACAGAGGAAGAGCGTAGGCTATGTTATGTTGCAATAACAAGAGCAAAACAACATTTATTTATGACAAATACAAAGAAAAGAACACTTTATGGTTCTACAAGTTTTTCTATTCCATCAAGATTTATTGATGAAATACCAGATACTTTACTTACAGAAGATTCAATAGATAATAAGGAAAATAGAGGTCAAAATACACAAAATAGATGGTTAGACAATGAATATAAAAGAGTTGAAACATACTTATCTAATAGAGGTATAGTAAATGAAACTGTAGAAAGAAAAGTTAGACCAAATGTTGGTATTAGTGTAGATTCATTCTTGAAAAATATAGCAGGTGTACCAGCTCAATCAAAAGCTAATATAGCATCAGAAGTAAAATATAAAGTTGGAATGGAAGTCAAACATAAAAAATTTGGAATTGGCATAATTGAAAATATCGAGCCAGAAGGAGATGATTACAAATTAGAAATAATGTTTGATGGATCTGGATTTAAGAGATTAATGGCAAATTATACGCCTCTTGAAATCTTAAAAGATGATGAATAAGGAGATAATATAATGAAAAAAATTACTTTTGTTACTACAAATAAAGGAAAAATATCAACAGCAAAACAATACTTAGGAGATGTAGATATTGAAGTTGAACCATACAATTATGAATTAGTTGAACCTAGGACAGACGATATTCAAGAAATAGCAAGACAGAAAGTATTACAAGCGTATGATGTAGTTAAACAACCATGTATTGCGTTAGATTCTGGATTTTACATTGAAGCTCTAAATGGCTTCCCTAGAGCTTTTGTAAATTTTGCATTAGATACAATAGGAGTACAAGGAATATTAGACATAATGAAAGGAAAAGAAAACAGAAAATGCTCTTTTAAAGAATGTGTTGCATATTATGATGGCAACAAAATAGAATATTTCTTTTATGAACATAAAGGAACTTTAGCAGAAGAATATAGAGGACAAGATAATCAAAAGCAATGGAGTCCATTATGGCACATATACAAAGATTCTTATGATCCAACAAGGACACTTTCAGAATTATCTGATTCTGAAATAGAGCAAAGAAGAAGAGTTACAGGTTCATCTTTGCAAGAATTTGCAAATTGGTTTAAAAATAAAGACTAGAATTTTATTCTAGCCTTTATTTTATCCAATATTTAAATTACTATTTTATTTACTTTTTTATTTTTTATATCTAGTATTATTGAATTGATTTTATCTATATCACAATCCTCTTTTGCTTCATAAATTGAGGCATATTCTTTAGCTTTAGCTAAATCTTGTGAATTTCCATTTTCTGTATATTTTGTATAATAAATATATATCAAATCTTCATACGCTTTAGTAATGTTATGATGTATACATTCTTCAAGAAGAGATATACTTTTATCTATATCTTTAGCAATACCAATTTCAGGAACACCATTTTCATAATAGTAGTGTGCTAAATTATATTTTGACCAAAAACATATTGAATATAGCGTAGCATCTGTTGCCTTAGTATAATATTCAAAGGCTTTTTTTAGATTTTTCTTTGTGCCAAGACCGAGTCTATACATTTGCCCAAGTTTGTTTGATGCCCAGCTTTCTCCTTGAGAAGATGATGACTTAAAAAGTTCTAATGCTTTTTTATAGTTTCCTTCTTCTTCATACATTATACCTAAATTATTTATAGCATAAACATAATTTTTTCCAGCCGCAAATTCAAATAGTTTTTTAGCTTTTTTTAAATCTCTATGGATAAAAGGTATATTTCCTTCTTTAAATACAGTGCCTAAGCTATTTATGGCAGCTATACAATTAACTTTTCGCGCTTTATTAAAATAATGAAATGCTTTTTTCATATCGTCTCTAGATTTTGTTCCAACAAACCCATTATAGTATAAGTGACCTAAAGCCCAAATTGCATTAGGGTGCTTTTTTTGTGCTGCTGTTTTGTAATATTCAAAGCTTTCTTGATATCTAGGATATCCTGCAACTTGACCATATAATTCAAGTGAGCCCATCTCAAAGCAAGCATAAGGATTTCCCTTTTTGGCTAGTTCATGAATTCCTCTAATTGACCATAGACCACCTTTTAGCTGTACTGTAACAAAGTCTATTGCATCGTCTGAAGATACTTCAGATGAGTAAAGAAAATCATCAAGAGTATCCATAAATTTATCTTCAATATATACTGGTTGTTTTTTATCTAATACTACAAAAAATAAAACTTCAACAAAAAATTTATATAGATTTTTTGAATCTAAAAGCCTTTTTAACTGTGACGAAAATTCCTTAGTTACTTCTAAATCATTTTTAGAAATATTATATAGTCTTAAGCAAACTTTACTAAATTTTGTATTATTATTTATTGCATCAATAGATTGTTTAAAATAATCTTTAGTAATATATACATTTTTATTATCTATTGTAGCTATAATATTTAGAATAATATCTTTAAATATTGTTTCATCTTTACTATATTTTTGTCTCCAATTTACATATATATTTTTATATTTAGAATTAATTGCTCTAACTCCTGTACAATAATTATTTACTGTAGTATCTGAAATTGAATCAATATTAAATAATATGCAAAATATTTCAGATTGAATAGTAAAATTTTTATTGTTTGTTTCTTCTTTTAATATTCTAAATAAGTTGCCTAAAGATAAGTGTCTATTGTTATTATTTAATTTAACATAGTTCTTTTTGTTCATTGTTACTCCTTTGTGAATTTAGTGTGGATTTAACTTTTTAACTGTAGTTTAATATATGTTGCAAAAATATATTTTTTTGCGTATAATAAATATATAAACACCAATATTATAGCATAATTTAAAGAAAAAATCAAAAAAAGAAGAAAATAATTATGAGATATGTTTGCGTGAAAAAAGTGAGGATTTTTATGAAAGCAAAGCTATATATTAATAAAGATAATTTAATGTATAATATAAATTATATAAAAAATAAAATTGGAAATAGAAGAAAAATAATAGCAATGGTTAAAGCAAATGCCTATGGTATAGGAGCTAATGCTATATCTTGCGAGCTCCAAAAAATAGGGATAACAGATTTTGGAGTGGCAAATATAGAGGAAGCAATAGCACTAAGAAATAATGGTATATCAGGAATGATACTTGTTACAAGTGTAGTTATAGGAGAGGAAATTAAAGAGGCAATAGAAAATGATATTTCAATGTCTGTATCAGATTTAGATAATATAGAGAAAATAGATGAAATTGCTAAAAAAATTGGAAAGGTAGCAAATATTCACTTAAAAATTGAAACAGGAATGTTAAGACTAGGATTTAATATAAACTATTTAACAAGTATTATTAATAAAATTATACAATTAAAAAATATTAACATTCAGGGAATATATACGCATTTATCTTGTGCAGACTCGGATGAAGAATATACAAATAATCAAATAGAAGAATTTAAAAAAATAGTAAGTAAATTATCTAAAGTAAAAGAATTTGAATATATACATATATTAAATTCCGATGGCGTATCAAAATATATAGATAAAGTGGATATAGATACACATGTTAGAGTTGGAATAATGATGTATGGATATAGTGAAAATACTAGACCAATTTTAAAACTTACTGCTCCAATTATACATGTTAATAATGTGGATAAGTATGAAAAAGTTGGGTATGGTGGAACTTTTATTGCTAAACCAAATATGAAAATCGCTGTTGTAAAAATTGGTTATGCAGATGGAATAAATAGAAGTTTATCAAATAAAATAAGTGTAAAAGTAAACGGAATAGAATGTCAGCAAGTAGGAAATATCTGTATGGATTTAATGATGGTAGATATAAGTAAAGTAAATAATGTTAAAATAAATGATGAAGTTGTTATATGGGATTATACAGATGATTTGAAAAATATAGCAAAAATAACAAATAAAATAGTATATGAAGTTATATCCGGTTTAGGAAACAGAATTGAAAGAATTATGGAGTAGGTGAATAATGTGCAAATTGAAATAAATAATTTAAAGATAAATTATATAGAAAAAGGGCCAAAAACAAATACTAGCATTATATTGTTACATGGCTGGGGAGCAAGCATTGCTGCATTTAATCCTGTAATAGAAAATTTATCTAAAAAATTTAAAACTTATGCAATAGATTTTCCAGGATTTGGCTTGAGTCAAAAACCAGATGAGAGTTATCATGTAGAAGATTATTCCAAAATTATATTAAAATTTATTGAAGAAAAAGAATTAAAAGACGTAGTACTAATTGGTCATTCATTTGGTGGTAGAGTAATTATCAAACTTGTTGGTAAACTTGGGTTTAAACCAAAAAAAGTAATACTTGTGGATAGTGCAGGAATACGTCCCAAAAAGACTTTTAAACGAAAAATAAAAGAAGGAATATTTAAATGTATAAAGAAAGTAGCTAAATTATTATTTGGAAAAGAAAAATCTAAAAAAATAATAGATAAATTTAAAAATAAAATGGGCTCTGAAGATTATAGAAACGCAGACGATACAATGAAAGAAGTATTCAAAAATGTAATTAATGAAGACTTAACTGAGTACATGCCAAATATAAAGGTTCCAACCCTTTTAATATGGGGAGAAAATGACATGGATACTCCAATTTCTGATGCTAAAAAAATGGAAATCTTAATCCCTGATGCTGGACTTATTACTATTCCAGGAGCTGGCCATTTTAGTTATTTAGATAATTGTAATTACTTTTTATTAATAGTAAATAAATTTTTAGAGGAGTGTGATTAGATGACGTCTGTAATGGTAGTTTTAACATATTTTATATCGCTATTTTTAATTATTGTTAATATAAATAAATATATGCATATATTTCAACAATCTTTTTATGAAATAGATGAATTTTTACCAGCAATAAAGACTACTAAATCCTGTAAAATGCAAATATATGAAGTTGTACTAATTGCGTTAGCGATATTATCATTTTTCTATCCGTTCATACTATTTTTTTATGCAATTACTTGTATATTTATTGCATATAAAACAATAAATAACAGACCAGTAGCAAAGAAGAAATTTGTATATACTAATAGAGTAAAGATAACATATTGTATAATTGCTATATTATTACTTCTAAGTATAGTAGGTGTATATTATCTTAGTAATTTAAAGTATATTTCAGTTACCTATGTTGTTTTGTCGTTATATAAATTAGTATCAATAGTTATCATGTTAATTGGAAATATAATTGCTCAACCATTGCTTAAATTATTAAATTTAAGATATATAAACGAAGCAAAAAGAATAATAAAATCTAATAGTAAAATGAAGATAATTGGTATTACAGGTAGCTACGGAAAAACTTCAACTAAAAATATTGTTTCTGCTTTACTAGAAGAAAAATACATTACAGTTATGACTCCCAAAAGTTATAATACGACTCTTGGTGTAGTAAAGACAATTCGTGAACAAATTAAACCATACACAGAAGTATTTATTTGTGAAATGGGAGCTGCAAGACTTGGAGAAATACAAGAAATATGTGAAATAGCAAAACCAGATATATCTGTAATAACTTCTATTGGACCACAGCATTTAACAAGTTTTAAATCGATGGATAATATTATAAAAGGAAAATTTGAAATTATTACCAATGCCAAGGAAAATAGAAAAGCAGTATTAAATACAGATAATGAGTATATAACAAAAGGCATAGAATTATATGCAAAAGATGTAGATGTAATAGATTATAGTTTATCTCAAAAAGGTACAAGATATAGTGTAGATAATATTAGAATGTCAGATAAAGGTAGTATTTTTGATGTTTTAGATGGAGAAAGCAAGATAACAGTTGAAACAAAGTTGCTAGGAAAACACAACATATATAATATAGTGTGTGCTATAGCAATTGCTAAAGAGCTTGGAATGACAAATGAAGAAATAAAAAGAGGAATAAGAAAAATAAAGCCAGTAGAGCATAGATTAGAACTAAAAACAATGGGTGGAATACTTGCGTTAGATGATGCATTTAATTCTAATCCTGAAGGATCAAAAGCAGCTATTGAAACTTTATGTATGTTTAAAGATAAATATAAAGTAATGGTTACACCTGGCATGATAGAGCTGGGAGATAAAACAGATGAGTTAAATGAAAAATTTGGAGAATATGCAACAGCCCTAGATTTTGTGATACTAGTTGGTAAGGTGACAACAGAAAGTATAAAAAAAGGAATGGACAATAAAGGATTTAATAATTATATAGTTGTAAATGATTTGTATGAAGCTTTTGCTAAATTACAAGAAATTCAAGTAAGTCATGAGAATTTGATTGCTCTTTTTGAAAATGATTTACCAGATAGTTATATAAAATAGAAAGGAAGTAATGTTATTATGAAAACAGTAATTGGAGTGTTTTTTGGAGGTAAAAGTGTTGAGCATGAAGTTTCAATAATATCTGCAATGCAGGTTATTGAAAATCTAGATAGTGAGAAATATGATGTAGTTCCTGTATATATATCAAAGGATAATAGATTTTATACATCCGAGCTATTAACAAGAATTGAAGAATTTAAAGATTTAGAAGAAACAAAGAGAATGTCAAACGAAGTATATTTTACTCAAGAAGATTCAAAATTAGTATTAAATTCTAAAAAAGGAATATTTAAAAAAGTTCTTGCTAAAATAGATATTGCTTTTCCAGTAGTTCATGGAATAAATGTTGAAGATGGAACTTTAGAAGGATTACTTGAAATGTATAATATTCCTTATGTGGGATGTGATGTTTGTTCTTCAGCAGTTGGCATGAATAAAATTATATTTAAAAAAGTTTTGGAAGCATCTAAACTACCTGTTGTTGAGTATGAAACATTAAATATTTCTGAATTTGAAGAAGATGTAGATAAAGCTTATGAAAAAATAACAAGAAAATTATCTTTACCAATTATTATTAAACCAGCAAATTTAGGCTCAAGTGTTGGAATAGAAATTGTTAAACAAAAAGAAGAATTTAAAGATAAAATGCAAAATGTATTTGCTTTTTGTGATAGTGTTCTTGTTGAAAGATGTGTAACAAATCTAAGAGAAATAAATTGCTCTGTACTTGGAAATTATAACGAACAAGAGGTGTCAGTTCTTGAAGAACCAATAAAAAATGACGAAATATTAAGCTATAAAGATAAATATATGGGAGATGGTTCAAAAAGTGGAAAACTTGGAGCAAAATCCGGAAAGCTTGGAGGAGCAAAGGGCTCAGGAATGGCATCTTTATCTAGAAAAATTCCTGCAGAACTAACTAAATCTCAAGAAGAGGAAGTTTATTCGTTAGCAAAAGAAACATTTAAAATATTAAATTGTGAAGGAATATCTAGAATAGATTTTATTATTGATGGAGATAATAATAAAATATATGTTAATGAAATAAATACAATTCCTGGTTCTTTATCATATTATTTATGGCAACCAAAAGGAATAGAATTTAGTAATCTATTGGATAGAGCAATTAGGTATGCTATTAAAAGAAAAGAAAGAAGAGATAAGATAACTTATTCTACAGATGTGAATATTTTAAATATGACTGGGAAAAAATAATATTGAAGTGGGCAGCTAAAAAAGTTGTCCACTTAATTTATTATATATAAAATAAAATTTTTTTGTATTTTCTTCACAAAGATTTGCTTTTATAGTATAATAATTTTATGATTGGGGAATAATATATGAAAGATAGAATAATAAGTATAATAAAATGTATAATAATGTTAGTGATTGTACTAGTATTATTTGTTAATTCAAAAGAATATAGTAAAGAAATAACAGCAAGTAAAAATGCAAGCTTAATAATATATGGTGATACTATAGCAAGTGGATATAATCCTATTATAGAAAATGATAGAATATATTTATCTGTTGATACAGTATCAGAATTTATAGACGAGGAATTATTTTATGATTCTAAAACAAATAAGATAATAATAACAACTGAAGATGCATTATATAAATATACAATAGGAAGTAATATTGCGACAAAGAATTTAAAAGAATTTGATGCAAAGTCATGCTGTAAGTATATAACTGAAAAGCCATATATAGATATGAATCTTGTAAAAGATATATATAACATAAAATGCGAATATAATCAGGAAACAGATACTATATCTATAGATAAACTAGACACTAGTGATATCCATTTGAATTATAATGAAGTAAAATTATATAGTGAAATTAGCACTAAATCTAAAATACTAGAAACGTTAAATAAAGATAATACAGTAACTGTATATACTGATAGTTTAAAACATAATAGGTGGTATAAGGTTAAATCTGATACAGGTAAAATTGGATATATCGAAAAAGGTGCTGTTACTGTTAGAAAAAACGAAGAATTAGATAATAATGTTGAAAATGAAAATCTAAATACTGAAAAGCTAATAATGTTTTGGCAATATGGCAGTAATCTTGAAACTTTAGGTGAAAAAATTGAGGGCGTAAATGTTGTAATGCCTACGTGGTATGCTATTTCAGATAGTGATGGCAGTGTTGAAATAAACTATAATAAAGACTATTATAATAAGGCTAAAGCTAATGGATATGAATTATGGCCAATAATTACCAATGGAATAGATAATAAAGAGTTGGATAAAAAGCAAGTAACATCAGAAATTATGAATAGTGAAGAAAAAAGAGAAAATCTTATTCGAAACATTGTAGAAATAATAAAAAGTAATAGACTTGACGGAATTAATATAGATTTTGAAGGAATGCTTGAAGAAGATAAATATATGTATACTCAATTTTTAAGAGAACTATATCCTTTAGTTAAAGAGATTGGTGCAAAATTATCTGTAGATATATATTTTACAAATTATATAGATAGACAAGGAGTAGGAAAAGCATGTGACTATGTAATGCTAATGGGCTATGATCAAAGAGGAAATTGGTCAAAAGAAGCTGGTTCAATTTCTGAGGTGAGTTGGGTAGAAAATAATATTAAGTCTTTAATAAATGATTCTAACATTCCATCTTCTAAAATAGTTTTGGGTGTACCATTTTATACAAGATTATGGATGGAGTCAGAAGAAGATGGGTTAACTACCAAAGTTTATACTATGAACGATTCAAAAGAGTTTTTAAGTGAGTATAATTTAACTCCAACAATGGATAATTTATCTGGGCAGAATTATATTGCTTTAAATCTAAATGGTATATCATATAAGTTATGGATAGAAGATGCAGACTCAATGTCTAAAAGAGCAGATATAGTTAATAATTATAATTTAGCAGGAATTACAGCATGGCAAAAAGGATTTGAAACAGAAGATATCTGGAAATTATTATATGAAAAATTAAAATAGATATTTTAAAAGCATATATGTTAACAATTTTAACATATATGCTTTATTGCTTTATATAGTAAAATAAAAGTATTTTTATATAAAATTTAACATAAAACGTTCACAAATCAACCAAAATATAGTATAATATAACTTATGAAAAACTAATTTATATGGGAGATGAAGTGATGTTAATAAATGCAGAAGAAATCAATAGTATCTTATTTGAAGCTGGAACAGATGTTACAAATAGAGGAAAAAAGTATTTTGAACAAAATAGAGTAAAAGTAGCAGACTTTAATTTTGTATCAGAAAATAACTATGTTGCAAAGGCATATGTAGAAGGAACATATATATATGAGGTAGAAATTAGAAAAACTAATGGAGTATTATCATACAAATGTGAATGTCCTTCGTCATCAAAGAAAGATACACCATGTAAACATGTTGTTGCAATGGTTTTTGATATGTATATTAATGAGGCATCATATGTAAATTACGTAAAAAATAGTGAATCAGCGGATATAGATGATGATGTTGTAGAAAATAAGTCATATAAAGATAAGATAAATGAACAAAGAGAAAATAATGGACTTATGGCATATTATGAAAATCTTGAATTAAGTAGAAACATAGATAAAGAGACAGTTAATGTTGAAACTATATTATATTTAACAAATGATATACAAAAAGAATTAGAAGTATCTTTTAAAATCGGAAAAGACAGAATGTATATACTTCGTGATTTATATAAGTTCAGTGAAGATATGCAAAAAGGAGTTGTAAATAAATACGGAAAAGAACTTGAATTTAAGCACTCAATCGAGTCATTTACAAAAAAGTCACAACCTCTTGCAAAATTAATTGTATCTAAGGCATTAGAATATAATGAGTTTTCAAAATTAGGAACATATCATTTTACTGTTAATAAAAGATATAAGACAAATTTCAAGTTAAAGTATTCATTACTAGATGAAATGTTTGAATTATTAAATAATCAAAAAATAGTAATAGAGGGATATGATTATGAAAAAGCATATGGAATGATTACACTTGAAGAAAGTGATCCTTCTTTTGACATTGAGATATTAGATATGCAAGAAAAAGGATTAGATGTAATATCTAATAGTGATAAATACTATGTATTTGAAGGTCAAGAATATTCATATATATTATATAAAGATAAGCTACATAGATGTAGTAAAGAATTTAAAACTAAAGTATTACCTTTAGTAGAGAAATTATCTAAAGATCCAGAAGGAAAGATTACTATATCTAAAGGAAGTGCCACAAGTTTTTGTGAATACGTTATACCTGCATTAAAAGACAGCACAAATCTTGAAATTGACGAAAAAATACTAGAAAAATATAGAGCTGAAAAACTTGGAACTAAGATATTTTTAGATATTGATAGCAAGGGAAATATTATAGCTGAAGTGAAATTTTGCTATGGAAATGATGAATTTAATCCTTTTGATAAAGATTTAAATATAACATGCAACAGAAATATAATTGAAGAAGCTAGAGCAAAAGAACTATTTAAAATGTATAATTTTGTTATTAATTTCAAAAAACATATTATATATCTATCAAATGAAGAAGATATTTATACTTTCCTAACAGAAGGTATAGATAAATTCATGGAAAAGTTTGAAGTACTTGTTACAGATAAATTAAAAAATAAGCAGATAATAACTCAAAAAACATTTAATATGGGTGTTAGAATAGAAAATAACTTCTTAGAAATAGACTTTAATGAATTAGGGCTAGATGAAAATGAATTAAAAGATATTTTTAAAAGATATAAGCTTAGAAAAAAATACTATAGATTAAGAGATGGTAGCTTTATTAACATAGATTCTGATGGCATTGGTACTTTAGTAAATTTAGCAAAGACTTTAAATATAACAGAAAAAGATATAGTAAATGGAAATGTTGAAATTCCTAGATATAGAGCTTTGTATATAGATAATCTTGCTAAAAATACTAATTCAAATTTAAAGATTAATTTAGATAATGATTTTAGAGAAATAGTTAAGAACATAAAAGATATTGACGATACTAAATTTGAAGAACCTGAGGAATTGAAGGGGGTTTTAAGAAGTTATCAAAAAACAGGATTTAGTTGGTTAAAAACACTTGAAAAGTATGGATTTGGTGGTATACTTGCAGATGATATGGGACTAGGAAAAACAATTCAAATTATTGCTTTGTTATTAGACGAGAAAAATAGAACAGGAAAAACATCTATTGTTGTATGTCCAAGTTCATTATATATTAACTGGGAAAAAGAGATTAACAGATTTTCAAGTGATATAAATACATTAATAATATCTGGTAATGCAGAGCAAAGAGAAAATTTGATTAAAAAGGTTTCAGATTATGATGTGGTAATTACTTCATATGATTTGCTTAAAAGAGATATTGAACATTATAAAGATATAAAATTTAAATATGTAATAGCAGATGAAGCACAATACATAAAAAATAATAATACAAAAAATGCAAAAGCACTAAAAGAACTAAAAAGTGAAGTTAGATTTGCTTTAACTGGAACACCTATAGAAAATTCACTTGCCGAACTTTGGTCTATTTTTGATTTTATTATGCCTGGTTACTTGTACTCATATAAAAAATTTAAAGATGAATTTGAGACTGTAATAATAAAAGAAAATGATAGTGCAACAATGGAAAAACTTCAAAAGTTAGTTGCTCCATTTGTATTAAGGCGTATTAAGAAAGAAGTGTTAAAAGAGCTTCCAGATAAAACTGAACAGATAATGTATAGTAAAATGGATGATGAACAGCAAAAATTGTATAATTCATATCTTGCACTTGCTAAAGTAAAAATGAAACAAGAGATAGAATCAAATGGCTTTGAAAAGAGCAAATTTAAAATTTTATCATTAATTACAAGACTTAGACAAATTTGCTGTCATCCTCAATTGTTCTTAGAAGACTATAAAGGAGAAAGCGCTAAGCTAAATCAATGTCTTGAAATAATAGAAGGAGCTATAGCTGCAAAGCATAAAATATTACTATTTTCAGGATTTACTTCTATGTTTGATATTATAACTAAAGAACTTGAAAAAAGAGGAATAGAGTATTCTATATTAACAGGTCAAACTAAAGTAGATACAAGAATTGAAATGGTAGATGAATTTAATAAAGATGACAATATAAAAGTATTTTTAATCTCACTTAAGGCTGGAGGCACAGGATTAAATCTTACAGGAGCAGATATGGTTATACATTTTGATCCTTGGTGGAATTTATCTGCACAAAATCAAGCAACAGATAGAGCTTATAGAATTGGACAAAGAAATAATGTTCAAGTATTTAAGTTAATTAGTGAGAATAGTATAGAAGAAAAAATACAAAAATTACAAGATAAAAAGCAAGATTTAACAGAGTCAGTGATTAAATCTGGAGAAACATTTATATCTCAAATGTCAAAAGAAGAGCTTTTAGGATTATTTGAGTAATAGTAAAGATGAGAAGATATATAATGAAATGAACTAAATGGGTTTACTTCATAATTGTCTTCTCATTTTTTTATGATATTATTGAATGTGATGAAAATATTATGTATAATAGAGATAGAGGTGCAATATGGAATATAAAGAAAATTTGGAATGGAAAAAGTTATATAAAGAGAAAAAATATAAAGAAGCAGTAGAAACATTAAATCATGAAATAGCGGTAAATTTGCTAAGAGTACATAACTTATATTCAGATGTAAAATATGATCCTGAAAAAGAAGATTATGTTGCATATGATTTTATTTTATATGCTCACAATTCAAAAAAGGAGTTAATATCTGAAATAAAAGACTTTTATGATCAAACTTTTAGAATTAGAGTTTTAGATACTGGCTTATGCCATTTAAAAGGACTTGAAGAAGAAAAGTATATATACAATTCATCATTAAAATTAAGAGAAAAAATAAAAACGTTATTTAAGAAATACAACAAGAGTTTTAAAGAAAAGGAATTAAATTATGAAGAATAGTATTGAAATACAAAATGAAGAATTAATAATAAGTAAATTTTCAATAGAAAACGAGGAAAACTATAATAAATTAAAGCCATTTATTGCTTTATGTAGAGTATTGAATGCAATGCATAAAAAATATGAAAATACAGATAATTATACTGAAATAATTAAAATGTGTAAATTTCTTGAGGAAGAAATTAGATATAATTTAGATAGAACATATTAGAAATTTAACTATTGCAAGAGGGATAAAATCTCTTCTTTTTTTTCGCTATTTTTAGAATATATTTTTATAAATGTTAATCTTTTTTCTACAAAATCTTTATATCTATAGTAGTATAAATATATTATCTAAGAGGTGGTTATTATGATAGATGAAATATTAAAGGTATTACCAAATTATATTTCAAATGAAATCATTAAACTAAATTGCAGTCAAAATATAACTGAAATTAGACTTAGAACAAAATGCAAAATAATAATAGTGTGTGGGAAAAATGAGATTATATTAGATTGTATTGTTACTCCGAAAATTATACTTGAAATACTTTTAAATGTATCAAAAAATTCAATATATGCTATTCAAAATGATATAAATAACGGATTTGTTGTAATAAGAGGTGGACATAGGATAGGCATAAGCGGTGAAGTGGTATATGTTGAAGGAAATATTAAGAATATAAAAAATATTTGCAGTTTAAATATACGTGTATCTAGACAAATATACGGATGTGCAGATTGTATTTTGCCAAAGTTAATAGCTGGAAACGATTTTTTAAATACTCTAATTGTATCACCTCCTGGTTGTGGTAAAACAACACTAATTAGAGATATTGTTAGACAATTAAGTAATGGAATACCTAGTCTTAATTTTAGAGGAAAAAATGTAGCTTTAATTGATGAAAGAGGAGAAATTGCGTCTGTATACGAAGGAGTAGCAAGCTTAGATGTTGGAATTAGAACAGATATAATGAGTAATGTGAATAAAGCTACAGGAATGAAAATGATGATACGCTCTATGGCACCAGATATTATTGCAACAGATGAAATTGGCAAAAAAGAGGATATAACAGCAATTAAAGAGGCAATACTTTCAGGAGTAAGAGTTGTTTTTACTATGCATGGTGATTCTATTAAATCAATATTAAAAAATGAAAATATAAAAGAATTGTTAGATTTAAATATTTTTTCTAAAATAGTGATTTTATCTAATGGAAAAATACCTGGAATAATAGAAAAGGTTTATGATACTGAAAAGTTAGGAGGTGCTGCATGATATTTATAAAAATAATAATATCAATAGCTATTTTATGTATTACTTCATATATAGGAATTGAAATGGCGTCTTCACTTAAGTCACGAGAAGAGATATTAACAGATTATATAACGTTTTTGAGACTTGTTCAAAATGAAATGATCTATATGGCAAATAGCTTGCCAGTTTCTTTTGAAATGGCAAGACAAAGGATTAATTCAAGACTTAAAGATGCCATAGGAGCTATTGTAGTGGATATGTCAGAATTTGGTATTAGTAAGGTGGATATGAGTATTTCAAATAATATTAATATGTTAGATGAATTAAACGATTACGATAAGGATATAATTATATCTACCTTAAAAAATTTAGGAAGAAGTGATATTAATTCGCAAAGCAATATTATAGAAAATGCAATTAGTATAGTAGAGAAGCAAATTAAAGAAGCTAACGAGAATAAAGTAAAAAGTTCTAAGGTTTATAGAACAATGGGAGTTATTACAGGATTAATTATTGTTGTTATATTCATATAAGGAGGAATGTGTATGGATATAGATTTATTATTTAAAATAGCTGGGGTTGGAATACTTATAGCGGTATTAAATCAGGTGCTATCTAAAGCAGGAAGAGAAGATCAAGCTATGATGACAACACTTACAGGAGTTATTATTGTATTAATGATGGTTATATCTAAAATTAGTGAATTGTTTAATACGGTAAGAAATACATTTAACTTATAAAGGAAAAAAAGTGATGACTATTTTTAAAATAATTGGGTTTGGAATAATTGCAGTTTCACTTATTATCATATTAAAAAATCAAAAACCTGAAATTGCACTTATTTGCGTCATAGCATCATCAATAATTATGCTAGCTTTTATTTTTGACGAGCTAAAATCTGTAATAAGTTTAATTAATTCTCTAATATTAAATTCTTCTATTGATAGTAGTTATATAAAGATTATATTAAAAGTAATAGGAATCTCATATTTGGTTGAGTTTGGAAAAGATATTTGTAAAGATGCAGGAGAAAGTGCAATAGCAAATAAGATTGAAATGGCAGGAAAAGTAATTGTTGTATCAGTTTCAATTCCTGTAATAGCTTCACTTATTGAAATTGTATCACAAATTATATGATGAAAAAGTTATTAAAAATTAATATTATATTAGTGTTATTTTTTATAAATATAAACATAATAGTTTTGGCAGAAGATGTAACAGAAAGTGTTTCGGATAGTTTAGAGGTTAATAAATATTTGAACTCCTTTGAAACATTTATAGAAGAAAATAATATAGAAGGATTTGATATAAAAAGTATATATTCAGAATTAATATCTGGACAAGGAGTAAACTATAATAATATAATTGATATATTTGTCTCAAATTTAGTAATTCAAGTTAAAGAAAGTGCCAAAACGGTATCTACTCTTTTTATTATAATAGTAATTATGGCTGTTCTTTCAAGTTTACAATTAGATAAAAATAGTGATGTAGTAAAAATAAGTAAATTAATAGTTATAATATGTGTTAGCTCAATACTTTTAAAAAATTATATTGAAATAGTAAATATGTTTAAGGATATTGTAAAGGTTTTATCTAGTGCAATGCAAATTGTATCAACATTTTTAACTGGAATACTTATAGCAAGTGGTAAGATTACATCTACAGGTATAATACAGCCATTATTAGTATTTATAGCTAGTTTTATTTTTGTAGTTACAGAATATATTGTTATTCCTTTTTTTACTATTTCTATTGCTATAAATATAGTATCTAAAATCTCAGATAATTTAAAACTAGATAAAATATCTGAGATGTTTAGAAAGTCATCTTTATATATTTTTAGTTCAATAATAGCAATATTTATTTTAGTATTATCAATGGAAACTACAATTACAAAATCAATAGATAATGTGTATTTTAAAACAACTCAAAATATTGTATCTGATGTGATTCCTGTTGTAGGTAAATTTTTATCAGATAGTCTGGATACTGTACTTGGAGCTACAGAATTAATTGGTAAAGTTGGAGGAGCAGTTGCATTAATAACAGTTATAATTTTAGTTAGTGTTCCCTTAATTAAAATACTTATTGTTGTTGTTTTATATAAATTACTTTCTGCATTTAGTGAGCCAATTAATGAAGACAAAACTATTTCAACGTTTATAGATAGCTTTGCTAAGACATATAAAGATATGTTAGGAATACTAATTGGAATAATAGTTCTTTTTGTTATGAGTACAGGAATTATTATGGGAATGATTAGTACAATTAGTGGATAATAAAAGGGGGAATATTGTATGGTTGAAATATTTAAAAATTGGATTAGTTCAATTCTTGCAATTGGTATACTATTTACTGTTATTAGAATTATTTTGCCAAATACAAATTTAAAAAAATATATATATTCACTTATGGGAATAGTCACAATAATAGTTATAGTAAGTCCAGTAATATCTTTAATAAAAGGAAATAATGTAGGCAGTATAAAAAATATTTTATTAAATGCAACAAATAGTGTAGAGGCTTCGGATGTAAATTATACAAATATTTCAAATTATGAAGAGATAAATAAAAATAATGTAAAAGAAAATTTTAAAAATAATGTTGAAGAAGATATAAAGACAAAGCTAATAAAATGTATAGACAATAATATTGATGTAAATATACAAATTACAGACACTTATAATATTGAAAAGATAAATATTGTGCTATATGGTGATACTTCATTTGATATTACATCCTTTATTAGTAAGGAATATGATATAGATAAAAATAAAATAACTATACAAAAAGGAGGGTAAAAAATGAATTATCTTGATACAATAAAAAATATTACAAAAGATTCTAAAAGAAAAAGAGAAAATTTAATACTTTTACTAGTATTGTTAGTAATACTTTTAATTAGTATAAACTATATATTTAAAGAGGATAAAAATGAAAAAGAAAATAAAGTAGAAAATACTACAGATGAGCAAACTAGTTCTAAAGTGGATTTAGAAATAAAAATTGCTCAAGTTTTAAATCAAATATCGGGCATAACAGATGCTTCAGTTATAATAAACTATTCAGATAATGGAAAAAATGATGTGGTATATGATACTAAGCAAACATTAAATGAAAATGGAAATGTTTTGAGTGTAGAAAAGACTGTAGCTTATAATGAAGAAAGTGGTAGTAAAACTGCAATTATACAAATGTATAATACACCTACTGTTGAAGGAGTTATAATAGTGGCTAGCGGAGTGGATAGTAGCGAGCTAAAACAAAAAATTGCAACTGCAATAGGTAATTTATTAGGTGTTGCTTCATATAAAGTTCAAGTTTTTGATAAATAGGAGGTTTTTATGATAAAAAATAAGGAAAAATTAAAAAGAATTTCTATAGCTTGTATATCTTTTTGCTTTATGATATCAATTGCAGGATATATTAATTATAAGTATAATCCAGAAAGAGAAAAAGATTTAGGTCAAACTGTATATGTTAATTCAAGTAATGATGAGGTAAACATATATAAAGAGGCAGGAACAGTATTTAATAATAAAGATAAAATAACATCTTTTAGAACTGATAGAGATAATATGTATTCAGAACTTGCTAACAATTATTCACAAATTATAAATAATTCAAATTCTAGTAGTGACACAATTTCTGAATATCAAAAAAAGTTAAGTAGTTTAATTGAAGAAAAAAATCAAATATTAATGGTTGAAAATATAATAAAATCAAAGGGAGTAGAAGATGTTGTAATAGTTATTACTAATAGTGAAAAGGCAAATGTTATAATAAAAGCAGAAGAAGTTAGTGAAACTCTTGCTGCACAGATTATGCAGACAATAGTAGATCAGCTAAATGTAGATGCAAATGATATAACTATAGAAAATATAAACTAATATGTGAGAATAATGTGAAAGATATCCTAAAGATATCTTTTTTTCTTTAATAACTATTGTTTAAAAACAAAACAAATGATATTATATTAAATATAGTGTTGAAAAAAGATTTTATTTATGATAGTATAAAATTGATTATTTAAATTAAGGAGTGGAATTTTAATGAGAGATAAAAAGAGCATTTTAATTATAATATTATTAGTTATATTACTAGGTTTTTCACTAGCATATATTGTTTTAGGGCCAAATGGGTACAAAACTACTCAGAAGGGCACAGAATTTTTTGAAGATGTAATGGAATTACAATCTAATTTGTCATATTACGTTGGAGCATCATATTCAGATGCATTTGGAGTATATTCTAAAGAGGAAATACTACTAGGAAAAACTGTTGAAGGAGAAAAAATAAAAGATAACCAAGATAATTTACTTCCAACACTTGTTGAAGAGGATAGTGCTCAAGAGTACGATGAAGATACAAAATCATACAAATTAAATATGGAAAATGTTAAAACAACTTTAAAAGTTAAAGTATCAGATTATGAAGGTGTTAGTTTTTATGTCGTTGAGGGTGATCTAGTAAAAGTTAAATTTGAAAATGGAGAACCTGAATGGTGGAGTAACAACTACGATAGTTTAATTTTAAAATAAGGAGCAAATAATTCTTATGAAGAAATTTTTTAGTATTTTACTTACGATTATTGTTTTAATAATTTTTGTTGGATTAGGAATATTGTTAGGATTAAAGTTAAAATCAGATATGATGATTGAAAAAGAACAAGATATTCAAAGGCAAAATATTCAAGCCGAATCTGAATATTTATGTGATTCATCTAATAAAAAATTATCTGAAATAATAGCTGAAATTGAGCAAGAATTGAATATAAAAGTTGAAGTAGCGGACATAGGCAGCCTAGATAATATAGATATATATTTTGTTACAAAAGTAGATAATGACTATAAATATATTGTAAAAGAGCAAGTTGATGGAAACGAAAAATACAAAGTGGCAGAAGATAATAGTGAGGAAGCAAAATATATAGTATCTTTGAAAACTCTTGAATTTGATACTTGCATTTATACAAAATTAAAAGATTATAGCATAGATAAATCTGGAAAAATAACATATTTAAATGTAGAATAAGAAAATTAAAAGATGAAATTTAAATGATGATTTCATCTTTTTTTTATTTAAATATATAAAAATATATTTCTTTATGTTATAATATATACGTAAACAATAATTATTTGTTTAAGGAGGATAAATTTATGGAAAACGAAATGAAGCTACCTATTGGTGAGGAATTTATAAAAAGAAAAATACTTACAAAAAAAGATGTTAATATAGTTTTAAACTATCAAGATGATCATCCAGAACTTAAATTTGGTGAAATCGTGGATGTACTTGATATGTGTGATAAACAAGATTTACTTGAAGTCTTATCTTCAAATCTTGGTGTAAAATCTGCAATAATTGAAAGAAAGTTATCAGTTAATCCAACTAATTTTCTTCCATCAGATATTATAATTACATATAGGGCTTTACCATTTGAAAAAATTGGTAATAAAGTTCATATTGCTTTTGCAAATCCACAAGACACAGAAACTGTTGAATATGTGAAAAAATTAATAGAAAAAGAAGGATATGAAGTAGAAGTATATATTACTTTATACACTACAATAATGGCTCATATTGAAAAAATAAAGAATTCAAAACAAGTTAGAATGTGCTTTAGTGATACTTCATCAGAGCCTGAAATAAAAGATGAAGATATTGATACAACTATATTAGAAGATATAAAGAAAAAAATGAATAAAAATGTCTAATAAAAAATAGATTAAAGTGATATATTACTTTAATCTATTTTTTTGTTAAACAGTATAAGTATAACTTATATTGAGTATAAAATATACATATTTGAACTTTACATAATATAAAGGTATAATATAAATAAGAAAAGGAAAATATATAAACTTAATTAAGTTTATAATTATATTCCAAAAATAATTTAAAGGGGTGATAATAATATGGAAATCTACAAGTTACCAGCTTCTTATGGTTGGCAACAGGCTAAAGCTAAATACTGTAAGATGGCAGTAGAGGTTGACTGTGAAGGTATTACAGTTGTACACATTGGAGGAACACAGCCAGATTTTATACAACTAATGTGTGCACTTTTAGCTAATGACATCGTAAGGGATGCGATACGTGAGTATCAAGATTCTTACCAAGCTCAGGACGAAAACTTGTATAAAGTCTTCTCTAGAGTTGGAGCAAGTGATTGTCAAGATATCTATCTTGAAACAGCTAGTTTCAAAACTGGATTGGGCATTGTTTATCCACCTAAGTACTTATGCCATGTAAGTGCTTATGATAAACTACAAGACAAAGTCTTTAAGTTGTCATTTAGACAATTTATAGAGCTTGCAAGTTGGACAGGTATTGATGACATGACTCAAGATGAGTTGATGGCAAAAGCAGAAGTTCAATACTTCAAAGCAAAAGCTATCGACGAAAGTTACAGCAAGCCTGTAAGACTTGATGTCTAGACATCTTTGTGAAGCCTCCTCCTAGGCTTTATAAATCAGTCAATATTAATTGACATGGAGAAATTAGCAGTTAATTAACTGTTTTTTTTTTACTTTTTTTCTATATACATATTAGCAGGAGCTGGTATTTTAGTTATAGTATTAATTTTAATAACTGGTATTTCTCCATTATAATCTCCTTTAATTATACTTCCTGTAATTTCTATCCATTCATTTTCTTCTAATGTTCTTTCTCCAATATAATTGCATAAATAGCCTGCAACTTGTGTTTCATTATCCATTTCTATATATCTTCCACATATAAAAAAGCCATCTTTAAAATCTGGCATAGTGTAAACAAAACCAGATACTTTTATGGTCTTACCAATATTTTCATCTATATTATTATGTATTTTTTCTATATTGGTAATAAAATTATCATCTGTTATTTCATAATCAAAATTATCTATACTTGAGCTTGTTAGTACAAATGTATCTTTTACTCCAAATTCAACAATTGAAGCAATTATTAATGCACATATTACACAGATAATTAATACTTTTTTATAATTCATTTTTATATTTAAGACAAACATAAAATTCCTCCATTTAATCTACTAAATATATATTAGAAATTAAGCTATTTATTACAAAATATACAGCTTAAAGTAAAATAATAGTATTAATTTTACATACCTATTTTATTTTTGAAATATTTATGATATAATTGGGCTTAAATGGAGGCATAAAGTATGAAACTATTAGAAAAAATATTTGGAACATATAGTGGAAGAGAGATAAAAAAGATTGAACCACTAGTAGATAAAATAGAGCAAATAGAAGAGGAACTAAAAAATTTATCTGATGAAGAACTAAGAGCTAAAACAGATGAGTTCAAGAAAAGAATTGAAAATGGAGAAACATTAGATGATATATTACCTGAAGCATATGCTACTGTTGCAGAGGCATCAAGTAGAGTTTTAGGAATGAGACATTTTAGAGTTCAACTTATTGGTGGAATAATAATTCACCAAGGAAGAATTGCAGAAATGAAAACAGGTGAAGGAAAAACTTTAGTTGCAACTTTACCAGTATATTTAAATGCACTTTCTGGAAAAGGTGTACACGTAGTAACAGTAAATGATTATCTAGCTACAAGAGATAGCAGATGGATGGGAAAATTATATAATTTTTTAGGATTAACTGTTGGATTAGTTGTACCTAATATGAGCCCTGAAGAAAAAAGAAAAGCATATAATGCAGATATAACTTATGGAACAAATAACGAATTTGGTTTCGATTATTTAAGAGATAATATGACTATGGATAAAGAGTCTATGGTTCAAAGAGAATTGAACTATGCTATTGTAGACGAAATAGATAGTATATTAATTGATGAAGCAAGAACACCACTTATTATTTCTGGTAATGTAAATAAGCAAAGTGACTTGTATAAAAGAGCAGATTCTTTTGCTAGAGGATTAAAACCAAGAAAAATAATAGAAAATAATGATAAGGAATTTGACGAATCAGATGAAGATTATGATTATATTATAGATTTAAAAGCAAAAACTGTTGCTTTAACTAATACAGGAACAAAAAAGGCAGAAAAATATTTTGGTATTGAAGCTTTGTCAGATGTTTCAAATTTAGCTATTTCACATCATATTAACCAAGCTTTAAGAGCTTATGGTATTATGGAAAAAGATAGAGACTATATTGTTAGAGATGGGAAAGTATTAATTGTAGATGAATTTACAGGTCGTATAATGGATGGAAGAAGATATAGTGATGGCCTTCATCAAGCAATTGAGGCAAAAGAAGGAGTTACAATTGCAAATGAATCACAAACTCTTGCGACAATTACTTTCCAAAATTACTTTAGATTATACAACAAACTAGCTGGTATGACTGGTACAGCAAAGACTGAAGAAGAAGAATTTAAAGGAATATATAAACTAGATATAGTTGAAATACCAACCAACAAACCAGTAATTAGAAAAGATTATAATGATGTAATATATAAAAATCAGGCTGCAAAATTTAATGCTATTGTTAATGAAGTAGTTGAATGCTATGAAAAAGGTCAACCGGTTCTAGTTGGTACAGTATCAATAGATAAATCTGAGATAATTAGTGGACTACTTAAGAAAAAGAAGATACCACATCAAGTTTTAAATGCTAAATTCCATGAAAAAGAGGCAGAAATTATTGCACAAGCGGGAAAATATAAAGCTGTAACTATAGCTACTAATATGGCCGGACGTGGTACAGATATTATGCTTGGTGGTAACCTTGAATTTATTGTTAGAAGTGAGCTTGCAAAAAAAGGATATACACCTGAAGAAATTGAGCTTGCAATTACTCCAATTGAAAATAGAAATGAGAGAGTTATTCAAGCTAAAAAAGATATGAAAGAAATAGAAGAAAAATATAGACCAGAAATTCAAAAAGAGAAACAAAAAGTTATTGAAGCTGGAGGACTAAGAATTATTGGTAGTGAAAGACATGAGTCTCGTCGTATAGATAACCAGTTAAGAGGTCGTTCAGGACGTCAAGGAGATCCAGGTGCTTCAAGATTTTATATTGCTATGGACGATGATTTGATGAAATTATTTGGATCAGACAAGATGACAGCAGTTGTTGAAGCATTAGGTTTACCAGATGATATGCCTATAGAACAAAAAATGCTAACTAATACTATTGAGTCTGCTCAAAAGAAAGTTGAAGGTAGAAACTATAGTATAAGAAAGAATGTATTAGAGTACGATGACGTAATGAATCAACAAAGAGAAATAATATATTCTCAAAGAAGGGAAGTTATTGCAGCAGAAGATATTTCTGAAATCATCAAAAAGTTATACTCTGGTATACTAGTTAATGTAGCAAATGAATATTTTGCAAGTGCAGATAATATAGAAAGTGTGGATTATTCAGCTGTAAATGCTATTTTAAAGAATTTATTTGGTGAAGATAATATTGTTTCAAAAGAAGATATAAAAAGCTTAAATGAAGAAGATATGATTGAATTATTAAATTCTAAAATAGATAATATTTACCAAATGAGAATTGATGAAGCAAAGAAATTAAATATTGAAGGTGAATTTAATAGAATTGCTAAGTATCTTGTATTAAATACAGTTAATCAAAAATGGATGGATCATATTGATGCAATAACTGCTTTAAAAGAAGGAATTGGACTTAGAGCTTATGCACAAACAAATCCACTTCAAGCATATAAAATTGAATCATACAATATGTTTGAAGAATTAAATGAATCAATAAGAGAAGAAGCTGTAAAAGCAGTATTTTCATTAAAACCAAGAAAAAAAGAAGAAGTAATGAATGTTAATGTAAATAATAAAATCACTAATATGATGACAAGTGGTGGTGGAGAAGATACTCCAAAAAGAAAACCAGTAAAAGCTGAAAAGAAAATAGGCAGAAATGACCCTTGTCCATGTGGGTCAGGTAAGAAGTATAAACAATGTTGTGGTAAATAGCCCATAAATAAAAGGATTGCGAGGATTTTTAAAATCCAAAAGTGGAAGAAAAATACCATTAGATACGTTTTAGATACGTTTTTATGGCAATTTAGGGACAAGTATTTAGTATTTGTCCTTTTTATTGTATAATAATATAGAGAGACAAACAGTAATTTGAAAGTGAGTGATTTTCTTGAAATTAATCGAATTAAGAAGTGATAATATAAATGAATTTAAAAAATTAATGCAAGAATCTTTTCAATATGGTTATGAATCAATTTATGGAAAAGACAAAAATCAAGTATTACCAGAAGATGATATTGATGCATCTTTAAATAATCCTAAATGTCATTAAATTTTCCTAAAAGTATTTTTTGATGTATAATTGAAATATAAAATAGAGAGGAGTACTTAGTATGGAAGAAAAGAAAAAAAGTTCAATAGCAGTTATTGTAATATTAGTTTTGATTATTATAGGATTAGTAGGTTATATTTATTACGATAAATTTTTATCAAAAGATGATTCAACAACAAATAACGTACAAACTAATGAAACATTAAAAGAAAATGAAGAAAAAAAAGATGAGTTAAATGTAGTGGAAGGTCAATACTATTTGTTAGAAGGAAGGCAATTTAAAAGAAGATACTATTTAGCTTTTGATAAAGCTGAAATGAGAGAAAAAGATAATAGATTTATAGACTTTAGAGAAATTAAAGTATATTTGGTTGATATGAATTTATCAAAAACAAACAATTTTATAAAAGAAATTGATTTTTCTAAAATAATTGAAAACGTTTATAATGAAAAAATAAATTCATTACCAGATATTTTGGCAGAAGGTAGTGTAAATGAAACTAAAAAAACAGATATTAATAAATACATAATTCAATATGTAGAAATTAATAGCGGCTATTATATGTTTGATGGTGAAAAAGAAATACCTTTTGGAATCTCTTATACAGGAATACATGATTACGAAGGAAGAAGTAATGTAGCTGAACTAAGTTTAGGAACAGAGTATTATGTTTTAGATGTTTCAACAATGACAGTAAGAAAAGTGAGTTGATTTTAGATATAAATATAGATATATATTAATAAATATTTATGATATATGTAATAATTAAGTTTACATTATTAATTATTACCAAATTATGCTTATATGAAGAATAGTTCACAAATATGTAGAAAAATGTACATTTCCTTTTGAAAGTGGTAAGAAGTATAAGAATTGTTATGGAAAAAATCAGTAATAGCAAGGATTACAAGAACTAAATTAAGATATATAACTTATATATATCTAAAATTTCAAAATTAATTATAATTAAAGAGTTAAACATTTTATATATGCTTAACTCTTTTTTATTTACAAAATTAATCTTTTAGAAAGAAATAAAGCTAATAATGTAAGAAATAGAGCAGAAATTTATTTATCTGCTCTATGATTCATGTATATTTATTCTACTACTGGTGCAATAAAATTTTCAATAGCATCACGAAGTTTAGGATGATGTATAACAAAATGAATTGCAGGATGAGT
>JBJEXW010000026.1:0-41974 GCA_051886195.1 Clostridia bacterium | reverse complement strand
TTCTTATACTTAAATGTCTTTACTATGTCTTCTCTTTCCATTATTCCAGTTTTTGTTTCTGGTTCTTCTACAAGTATATATCCTCCTAAGTTCTGTGCTAATGCTTCGTATGTGTCTCCTTCTTTATATGTCTTTACTATATCGTCTATTATTTTTTCTCCACTATTTGCATCTATATGTTCTGTTATTAAATTTGATTGTTTCTTATACTTGTATACTACTTCTTGTGGCTCTCTTTCCATTTGTCCACTTGTTTTTCCTGTTACTTCTATATACTCGTATCCTGTTATAGTTTTCTTACTTGTTTCATAGTCTTGTTTCTCTAGTCCTGTTATTACTTCTTTATTTGCTATTTCTTCTTTTGTTACCATGTCTATATATTTTACTGTTACACTTGTGTTTTTCTTGTAATAGTATTTTACTAGTATATTTTCTCTTCCCATTACTCCACTTGTGTTTCCACTATTTCTTGTTAATGTATATCCTTCTATACTTAAACTTTCTGTTGTATAATTTTCTTTCTCACTATATCTTACTGGATCTACTCTTCCTATTAATACTCCTGTTATTTCATCTATACATTCTACATATACATCCGCTTGTTTTACATACTTATATACTATTTCTTTTGGGTCTGCTCCCATATTTCCTTCTGTATCTCCTGATACTTCTACAAATTTATATGAGTCTATATCTTTTTGTATTGTTGTATATGGGTCTCCTTGTACTCCTGATAGTTTCTCGCTATCTGCTATCTCTTCATCTGTATATATATCTATGTATTTTACCGCTACTGATGTATTTTTCTTGTAATAATATGTTACTTCTATATCTTCTCTTGCTACTGTTCCACTTGCATTTTCTGTTACTTTTTCATATGTATATCCTGTTATATTCTTTCTTGTTGTTGAGTATAAATCTCCTTCTTTATATGTTATATTTACTCTTTCTGCTATTTCTCCATCTGTATACATATCTACATATTTTGTTATTACTTTTGATTGTTTTATATAATAATATATTACTTCTGTTGGATTTGCTTTTAAGTTTCCTGATGCATCTCCTACTACACTGTCATATACATATCCTTCAATATCTTTCTGACTAGTTGTATATGCATCTCCTTCTAATCCTTTTATATTCACTTCACTTGCTATTACTTCTTGCGTATTTTTATCTATATATTTTGCTGTTACTTCTGAGTTTCTCTTGTAATAATATATTACTTCTATATTTGTTCTTCCTACTGTTCCTGATGTGTTTTCTGTATCTCTTGTATATGTATATCCTTCTATTGTTTTCTTCTCTGTTGTATATGGATCTTTCTCTTTATATGTTGTTGTAACTGAATCTACTCCATCTATTTCATTTCCTGTATTTTCATCTATATATTTTACTGTTACATCTGATTCTTTTATGTAATAATATGTTATTACTGTTATTCCAGCTGGCATCTCTCCTGCTGTATTTCCATCCACGCTATCATACGCATATCCAGATACTGTCTTTTGTTCTGTTGTGTATGGATCTTTTTCCAATCCTTGTATTGTTACTTCTTCTGCCACTTTATCTGTTGTATATTTATCTATATATTTTGCTATTATTGTTGCATTTTTCTTGTAATAATATACTACTTCTATATTTGCTCTTCCTACTGTTCCTGTTGTGTTTTCTGTTGTTCTTGTTAGTGTATATCCTCCAAAAGTTTTTTGCTCTGTTGTATATGGATCTCCTTCTTTATATGTTTTTGTAACTGAATTTGTTATTTCACTTCCTGTAATTTCATCTATATACTTTGCTGTTACATCTGATTGTTTTCTATATTCATATACTACTGTTATTTTATCTATTGCTAACATTCCATTTGCATTATTTGGTGTTAAAACTAATTCGTATCCTGATATTGCTTTAGCTGTTGTTGTATAGTTTTCACCTACATTTCCTGTTATATCTACTTTATCTGCTATTTCTACTTGTGTTACTTGATCTATATATTTTACTTCAACACCTTCTGATACAATTGTTACTGGTACTTTTATTACGTTACTATTTCCTGCAACATCATATATTGTAAATGAATATTCTCCTGGTATTGTTACTACATATGTTGTTGTAACATCTGTTACTTCTGTTCCATCAGGCTTTACTATTTTTGCTACTCCTGATGCATCATCTGTCGCATTTATTGTTATTGTTGCTCCTCTTACTGTTTCTGTAGGTTGTTCTACACTTGTTGTTGCTTCTGGTTTTACTTTATCTATGTTTGTTATTGTTATACTTTTGGTAGTTGTTGCTCCACTATTATCTGTTGCAACAAATTCATATGTTCCATTGCTCTCTACCTCATATGTTGTACTACTTCCGCTTACTACTGTTCCATCTGGTCTCTTTATACTTACTACTTCTCCGTCACTATCTGAAGCAGTAGCAGTTATTACTACATTTCCATTTGTCCACTCTGTTGGATTTTGAGATAAAGTTAGTTCTGGAGGTACATTTTCGTGTAAAAGTACATGTGCAGTTGGACCAGCATTTCCAGCACCATCTACAGCCCTAATATGCAAATATGTTTTTGGGCCATTTCCCAAAGTATAATTTATGCTAGTGCTTGTTGTATCAATAGTTCCATCTGGAGTAGTTGAAGAACTTGTATCTATAACATAACTATATCCAGCTACTTCTGTTTTTCTCACCTTTGTTATTGTGTTTGAACTAGTCTTCTCTAAAGATACTCTTTCAGAAGCTACTACATAGTAATTATATGTTGTTCCATTATCTGTTGCAGAATATGAAACACTTCCATTTAATCCCTGTAACGAAGCATTAAGTATAGTTGGGATATTTGGAGCATCAATATCTACAAAGTTATTATCTACTGCTGTAGTAGAATTATTTATATCTCCTAAATAGAATAAAAGGTTAGCCCAAATCTTTTGTTCGTCAGCAGTAGCGGCACCACTAGAATGTCCTGTCTGTATCATTGCACAGTTATTATTTACTGTTAAATAATAATTCCAGTTTCCTCTACCATTTTGGTCTGTAATATCTGAAACATTTGCAAATGTTATTTCAACATTTCCATATGCAACTTGTTGTACACAATGACATTGTGGAACTGTTAGTATTGTACCTGCACTACCAATACTCCATGGATAAGTAGTAAATACATTATTTGTTCTTAATTTAACTTGAGTAGTAGAACCTGTATTATCTCCATTAATATTTCCTGGATTTACACCACTTGTATTCGTTACTCCGTCATCTAGTGCTGTCTTTATATTAAAGTATGATCTTAAAGCAGCAAAATTTGCGGCTCTACCACCATCTCCTCTAATAGTATCATGTCCCATAACACAGCTATTTCCTTCTGCTAAATATGTATTCATTACGCTTCTAGCAGAATCACTTATATCCTGACCACCATATGCATCCCAAGTTCCAAATACAACTACATCATAATTATATTTTCCATTAACTTTTTTTAAATATGCTGATGGATTTGCATTAAAATCTGTTATTGAAACTGGAGTAACTTCAATTAATCCTCTTCCCCAGCCTCTTGAATCTGTTGAATTTGGTTTTTCCATCCATTCTTTTAAGGATGCAGATTTTTTTATTGTTATATTTTCTCCATCGTAAGTTGTAAATGTTGTAGTTTGATCTACAGAAGCACTATCTGGATAAACATTTAATACTGTTACTTCATTTCCTTCATTTCCTGTAAGACTTGAAAAAGAGCCTCCATTTACACTTTTTTGAACGTCATAGTTGTATGATTTTACACTATCATTATTAGTCCAACTTAAATTTGCTGTATTATTATTAGTGGTTACAGACAAATTAATACTTGGAGCTGCCAGGATTATAGCTGTACTAGCAATGATCATAATAACAATAAGTGATATAAATATTATTCTTTTTTTCTTCATAACCTTTTTCCATATACCTTTCTTTCGTTTATTTAATTATATCTTATCTTTACATTCTTTTCACTATTATGACATCTTTTTATATTTATGTAATATCTAGGTAATATTTTTTTTATATTTTTTTCATATTTAATTAAAATTTTAAGTATACTACATTAATAATATGTGCATTATATTACTAATTAAAATAGCAAAAAAAGGGAGAAATCTCTTTCTCCCTAAAATTTTAATTTATTTTATTAAATCTATTATATCCTTTGAATAATCACTTACAATAAAATACACATAATTTCCTTTTGAACCAATCTGTCTATTTTTAACAATTTCATATTCTTCTGCTAGATAATCTTTCCACATCTCATCATACTTATTACCATATTCTTTAAATGCGTTAATTACATTATTTGTATTTCCATCTGTAACTTCTACTATTACATACATACTAGAAGAAACATTTACATATGGTTTAACACCAATAACTTGTTTTATCCATTCAGGACTAATATTAAACTCAGATTGTAATTCTTCAATCGAAATTTGTTGCATTTTCGTATTATCCATATTAGTAATTTCTTCTATATTTGATGAAAGTGCTGTAAAGTCCACATTAACTGGTACAGTTTCTTTTTCTTTATTATTTATTATAGCTGTTACAAGAATAGTAACTGCACAAATTATAAATATAGCTATTACTATACCTAGTATAATATTTGTCTTTTTCATCACAATCAACTCCTTAATATATTTATATTAATATTATACACTATTTATTTATTATTTCAAGTAATAATTTATTAACAATTTGAGGATTTGCTTTTCCTTTTGTTTCTTTCATTATTTGACCAACTAAGAAACCAATTGCTCTATCTTTTCCGGCCTTATAATCCGCAATAGATTGAGGATTTGCATCTACAACTTTTTGACAAATTTCTTTAATTGCTCCTTCATCTGAAATCTGAACAAGTCCGCGTTTTTCAACAATATCTTTTGCATTTTCACCTGTTTCAAACATTTCTTCGAATATTTGTTTTGCTATTTTAGAAGAAATTGTTCCTTTATCTATTAATGAAATTAAAGTTGCTAAATTTTCTTCTGTAACTTTAGATTCATCAATTTCAATCTCTTTTTCATTTAACATTCTAGCAAAATCTCCCATAATCCAGTTTGATACTGCTTTTGGATTATTGCATATTTCATTTGTCTTTTCAAAGAAAGCTGCTGTTTTCTTTGAAGATGTAAGTATTTCTGCATCATATTCTGGAAGTTCATATTCTTTGATATATCTTTCCTTTTTAATATGTGGCATTTCTGGTAGATTGTCTTTTATATTATTTATATATTCATCACTTAAAACTATTGGTGCAAGATCAGGCTCTGGGAAATATCTATAATCTTGAGCATCTTCTTTTGAACGCATTGCATATCCAACGCCTTTAACGTCATCAAATCTTCTTGTTTCCTGGTAAATTTTTCCACCATTTTCTAGCACTTCAATTTGTCTTTGAATTTCAAATTCAATTGAATTATGTATTGCTTTAAATGAGTTTAAATTTTTTGTCTCAGTTCTTGTTCCAAATTCTTTTTGACCTACTGGTCTTACAGATAAGTTAACATCACATCTTAGTGATCCTTCTTGCATTTTACAATCGCAAACTTCTAAGTACTCTAAAATAGATTTTAATGTCTGCATATATGCAACAGCTTCATCTGCACTTCTAATATCTGGTTCAGATACAATTTCAATAAGAGGAACAGCACATCTATTCATATCCACTAATGTGTCTCCAGTATATGCATCATGTATTAATTTACCAGCATCTTCTTCAATATGTATTCTTGTAATACCTATTGATTTTTTATTTCCGTTTACATTTATATCTATATGGCCCCCTAAACATAAAGGTAAATCATATTGTGATACCTGATATGCTTTAGGTAAATCTGGATAAAAGTAATTTTTTCTATCTTGTTTTGAAAATCTTGAAATTTCACAATTAGTAGCAAGTCCTGCTTTAACAGCATATTCTACAACTTTTTCATTAAGCACTGGTAATGTTCCAGGCATTCCTGTACAAATTGGGCAACAATGAGTGTTAGGATCAGCACCAAATTCTGTAGCACAATTGCAATATATTTTTGTTTTGGTTGAAAGTTCTGCATGAACTTCAAGTCCTATTACAACTTCATATTCTTTCATTTTACTTTCCCTCCTCTATTGTTGGTATTTCTTTACTATAAGTAGTGTTTTGTTCAAATGTGTACGCTACTTGTAATAGATTTTTCTCGTCAAATGCTTTTCCTATGAACTGAATTCCTATAGGAAGTCCATCTTTATCAAAACCACCTGGCACAGATATTCCTGGTAAACCAGCCATGTTAACAGGAACTGTATATATATCTTCAAGATACATTTCAAGTGGAGAAGCATTATGTGCTCCAAATTTAAATGCAGTATTTGGTGCAGTTGGTATCATTATTACATCACAAGATTCAAATGCTTTTTTAAAGTTTTCTACAATAAGTGTTCTTACTTGTTGAGCACGTTTATAATATGCATCATAGTATCCTGATGATAATACATATGTACCAAGCATTATTCTTCTTTTTACTTCTGGACCAAATCCTTCTGTTCTAGATTTTCTATATAAATCATCTAAATCGTCAAAGTCTTTTGCTCTATATCCATATCTTATTCCATCATATCTTCCTAAATTAGATGAAGCTTCTGCAGTCGCTATGATATAGTATGTTGCTAAAGAATATTTTGCATATTCAAGTTTTATTTCTTTTATCTCAGCTCCTGCATTTTTTAATGTTTCTATTGCATTATCATAGGCTTTTTTAACATCTTCATTTATTCCTTCTGTAATAAAATCAGTTGGAATACCTATTATTTTTCCTTTTACATCATTTACAAGAGCTTCCATATAATTTTGCTTTTCTATATCAGCAGATGTTGTATCTAATTTATCATGTCCAGCAATAACATTTAGCATTAATGTTGCATCTTCAACTGTTCTAGCAAATGGTCCAATCTGATCAAGTGATGAAGCAAATGCAATAAGACCAAATCTTGAAATTAATCCGTATGTTGGTTTTAATCCAACAACAGAACAATATGATGCAGGCTGTCTAATTGAACCACCTGTATCTGATCCTAAGGCAGCATATGCCATTTGTGATGATACAGCTGCAGCACTTCCACCTGAAGAACCTCCTGGAACTCTTGTTAAATCCCATGGATTTTTTGTTCTCTTAAAGTATGTTGTCTCTGTAGATGATCCCATGGCAAATTCATCCATATTGGTTTTACCAATAATAATTGCTCCAGCTTCTTCTAATTTTTTTATTACTGTTGCGTCATATATTGGCGTAAAGTTTTCTAGCATCTTAGATGCACATGTTGTTTTAACACCATTTGTACAAATATTGTCTTTTATAGCTATTGGAACACCACCAAGTACCCCAATATCTTCTCCGTTATCTAATCTTTGTTGTAGTTTTTCAGCCTTTTCATAAGCCATTTCACGTGTTAAAGTAATATATGCATCAACTTTTGGCTCAACTTCATCAATTCTAGAATAAATATCATCTAGAACTTCTTTTATTGTAACTTCTTTGTTTTTTATCTTTTTAGCAACTTCAGTTAAAGTTAAACTATATAAATCCATTATTTTTCCCCCTATTCTACAACTTTTGGAACGCTTACGCATCCTGCATCTTTACTTGGTGCATTTTTAAGTATTTCTTCTCTATCGTATGAAGGTTGAACTTCATCTTTTCTAAATACATTTTTTATATCTAATATGTGTGCAGTTGGTTTTACACCATCCACATCTATACTTGAAAGTTCATTTGCAAAATTAACTATATCAGATAATTCAGTAGTATACTTTTCTAATTCTTCCTCTGTAAGATTTAATTTAGATAAATTTGCAATATGCTTTACATCTTCTTTTGATACGCTCATCTAAAAGCCCCCTTTACATATATTGATTATTATACTTTAAATGGAAATTTCTGTCAAGGTAAAATGGCTATATAGCGCCATTTTTAACATATTTTTTTAAATAAAAAAGACTATACTTTTTATTAAAGTATAATCTTTTTTGTTATTTATTCTTTTCATTATACACTCTTACTCTTTGTTTTTTTCTTGGATCATATAAATTTACAATCATTGCTACAATACTTGCAACAATCGTAGTAATCATTATTTTAATTGGGTAAATCCAACTTATCTCAGGAGCCTCTTCTAAAGTAATAGATAAGAACACATAACATGCTATTATTATGAACTCAGTTCTATTTATTAATTTGCTACATAAATATAATATAAAAAAAATACCAAGTGGAACCATTAAAAGTTTTAAAATACTTTCATTTGTTATATAACCTATAACCATTGCTATTGTACCAATGATTCCTCCAATAATAGTTGATCCAATTCTATTTTTTACCTCTTTAAAGCTCTTTGCCACATCATCTTGCATAGCAAGTATTGCAACAACAGCCATATCATATGGTGCAAGGACACCATTACTACATATACTCATAATCATAACGATTACGAGTGCAACAATTGTTTTAATTATTCTAAGTCCAGGTAAAACAGAGTGTTCTATATTTAACTTTTTCATAATCTAAATACCTCAAAAAGATGTTAGCACAAATTACTTTTTTAGTCAAGATAAAATTTTATGCATCAATAAGTTATAAATTTAAGTAAAAAAATGAAAGCAAGTCAACGGGACTCGCTTTCTAAAAAAATCAAGTTTATATATGAAAAAACTATTTATATTATTTGTTTTCTTTTATTTTCGTTCATTTTATTATTTTTTGTATAGGAATTGTTTTTTATTTTTACATAATTATGAATAACGTAAATTTTTAAGCCTAAATTTACAAAACTCCTCTTTTCATCATATCACCTCTTTCTTTAACTATATTATACATATTAATTGTGTAAAATATATGTACATAATGTTAAATTTGTATGAAGCATAAAATTTGGTATTTTTTATGTTAGAGATTATAAAATACTATAATTTTTAACTTCTTGATATGATTATAATCTAGTATTGTGAAAAATATATGTATGAATAATGAAATATGAAAGAAAAAAGAAAAACTATTTAACTAGTTTTTCTTTGATTTTTCTGATTCCATCTCTTTTTTAGATATTCTCTCTAAGTCAAACCAGAAATTGCTTCCTTTTCCAACTTCAGACTCTACCCCAAAATCTGATGAATGTTTAATTAATATATTTTTTACAATAGAAAGACCAAGTCCACTACCTTGAACATTTCTAGTAAATGATTCACTTGCTTTATAGTATCTATCCCAAATATGTTCTAAATCTTCCTTAGAAATTCCTACTCCATCGTCTATTACTTCAACTTTTACTCTTTTTTGGGTTGCAGTTACTTTTACTAAAATATTTCTTTTTCCTTCTCCGCTATGCTTTATAGCATTAATAATTAAATTATATAATACCTGTTCTATTTTAGTTTTATCTGCATATACATATAAATCTTTTGGTATTATATATTCTATATTATGTTCTGTATCAATATTAGACATTTTAATTCTATCTACTAATGAACTTGCTAGTTCGGAAAAATCAATATTTTCCTTATTTATAGTAATTATTCCTGATTCAATTTTAGATAAATCCATCATGTCATTTACAAGCCTTGTCAGCCTATCTGTTTCATCTATAATTACCTTTAAATGCTCTTCTCTTTTTTCTTTATTATCTCCAGATAAGTCTCTTATCATTTCAGAATAAGCTTTTATCATGGTAAGTGGTGTTTTTAAATCATGAGATACATTAGCAATTAGTTCTCTTTTTATTTCATCTGTTCTCTCAAGAGAAGTTGTAGCTTTATTTAATGTATCTGCAAGTTCATCAAGCTCCTCATAACCACATTTTTCAAATACTATGTTATAATCTCCTTTACCTAGTTTTTTAGCTGTATCATTCATTTGTTTTATAGGTCTAGATATTTTTTTAGACATAAATAATGAAATTACAGTAGATATAATTAAAGAAATTATAGTTATATATATAAGCTGACTAGTTATTACACTTGATGTTGCATCTATCGGATCAATTGACATTAAAATAACATAGCAATATTCCGTATCTGGTATAGTTTTTCCATAAACATAAATTTGTGTTTTAAGTCTATCTATCTCTAGTGTATAACTAATCTTCTTTGTTGGACTTTCTGATATTTTTGTAGCAATATCACTTATATCTATTGATACATTTCTACCTGGCATTTGAGCCAACATTCCTGTCTGATTTTGACCATAATAGTTCTGTCCACCATAAGAAGTATTTGTATAAAACAATTCGCCTTTCATATTAAAAATATATATAGAAGCTGAATTTTTATATGCTGTCTTATCTATTTGGTCTTTATAGTCTAAGGCATTTTTAAATATATTTTCTACCTCTGTTCCAATTTGGGCTGTTTCTGCTTTTTTCATTGTACTATAATATGTTTGTAATAAAACAACTTGCATAAACCATAAAAGTACAAATATAATAATTGCTAAAATTATAAAATAAACCCATAACATAAAGGTTAATGATTTTGAGCTATTATTTTTACTCTTCAAATTTATACCCCATTCCTCTTACTGTTACAATTTTATCTCTATATTTTCCTAAATTATTTCTAAGCATTTTAACATGAGTATCTACAGTTCTGTCTTCTCCAAAAAAGTCATATCCCCATACCTCATTTAATATTTTCTCTCTAGATAATGCAATATTTTTATTCACAATAAAATACTGTAACAATTCAAATTCTTTTGGTGTTAAATCTTTTTTTACACCATCAACATATACATTTCTTCCAAGTAAGTCTATTTCAAGTCCATCTAGCACATATTTTTCTTGTTCAACTCTGTTTGATGCACTCGATTTACTTCTTGTTATAACAGCATTAATTCTTGCCATTAATTCTTTTGGACTGAAAGGCTTTACAACGTAATCGTCCACTCCAATTTCAAATCCAAAAAGCTTATCATATTCTTCTCCTCGTGCTGAAAGCATTATTACTGGTATATCCTTATGCTTTTTGATTTCTTTAATTGAAGAAAAGCCATCTAATTTTGGCATCATAACGTCCATAATAATAATATCATAGTCCTCAGATTTACATTTAGCTATTGCCTCCATTCCATCTGATGCTTCATCAATTTCATATCCTTCAAATTTTGCATACTCTTTAATTACATTTCTTATTTTTTCTTCGTCGTCAACGACTAGTACTCTCATAATATCCCACCTTTAATTTTACATAAACAAATTCTAACATAAATATGTGATAACTTTATGATATGTTAGTAAAATTATATCATATATATTTCTATAATGTCAAAAATAATTTTAAAAAAGGTACTAAGAACCAATCTTAATACCTTTAATTATTTCTTCAATATTAATACCAATATTAAATAATATTGCAATTAAAAAAGTTAATACTAATGCACTTACAACAATTATAACAATTGTTAGAATATACTTGTTTGTACCTTTTTCACTAATTTTAATTTTTCCTGAATTAAATATTCTAACTACTACGTAGCAAAAACCTAAATTAACAAGAAAAATACATGTTAAAATCATAAATGGATTTAAATTAATCTCCATACAAATCCCTCCTTGATAATTATATCTTTTATAGTTAAATTATTTTATATGTAAATTATATAAGATTATAGCTTATTTTTCAAGAAAAAAAGAAGTCTGAAAATAATTTCAAACTTCTTAATTAAATATTATATATTTTTTACAATATTATATGTGTCTCTTGCAATCATTAATTCTTCATTTGTTGGTATAATGTATAGTTTAACTTTTGAATCATCAGTACTGATTAATCTTTCTTCAGCTCTAACATTATTTCTCTCTTTATCTAGCTTTATACCAAAACATTCAAGATACTTGCATATTCTTTCTCTTGTTTGTATTCCTCTTTCTCCAACTCCACCACTAAAAGTAATAATATCTACGCCTTGTAATGGAATCATATATGAAGCAATATTTTGTGCTATTCTATAAGCTTGTGCATCAAGAGCAAGAATTGATCTTTCATCTCCATTTGCATATTCTCTTTCAATATCTCTATAATCTTCTGATACTCCAGAAACACCCCAAGCACCAGATTTCTTATTAAGCATTCTTTCAATTTCATGAGCATCTAAATCTTCAATTCTCATAATATATGGTATTATTGCTGGATCTATATCTCCTGATCTTGTTGCCATTGGTAATCCTGCTGTTGGTGTTAGTCCCATTGAAGTATCTACAGATTTGCCTCCATTTATTGCACAAAGTGAGGCTCCTTGACCTATATGACAATTTATTATTTTTAAATCTTTTATATCTTTTCCAACTATTTCTGCAACTCTATTTGCAACATATTTATGACTAGTTCCATGGAAACCATATTTTCTAATTTTATATTGTTCATAATATCTATATGGTATTTGATAAATATATGCCATTCCAGGTAATGTCTGATGAAAAGCTGTATCAAAAACAGCTACCATAGGTTTATCTTTTAATACCTTTCTTGTAGCATTTATTCCTTCAAGCCCTTCAGGATTATGTAAAGGAGCTAGTGGTATACAGTTTTCTATTTCTTTTATTACTTCATCTGTAATTAGTACTGATTCACTATACTTTTCTCCACCATGTACAATTCTATGTCCTACAGCACCAATCTCATCAAGAGAGGAAATTATACCGTATTTTTTATCTTGTATAAGATCTAGAACAGTTTTTATAGCTTCTTCATAATTTCTTGCTGCCTTTTCTTTTTCTGATTTTTCACCTCTTACATTAAGTCTTAGACATGATCTTTTACCACCAATTCTTTCATAATTTCCTTTTACTATTCTTTCTTCATTTTCCATATCAATTACTTGAAATTTTAAAGAAGAACTTCCACAATTTAATACTAATATCTTCATTTGCTTTCACTCCTTTTTTTAGTAGATATTTCATTATACCATTTTTTTTTAATGATGTAAACATTTTTGACATTTAAAGAAAAAAACTAGCTATATTTAATAACTAGTTTTTAAAATTTCTTCAATTTCGTCCCAAGATTTTACTCTAATGACTTTATTTTCTATTAGTTCTTCATCACTAATCTTTCTATTATGATATGCATCAAAAAGAAGTTTTATTTTTACATCTCCCTGTAAGTTTGGCAATCTATCATCTATTTGAACATCTGCTTTAAAAATGTTTTTAGAATTTGTAAATATGATTTTTTCAGGATCTAAAAAATCTAACTCACGCATTAAATACTCAAACTTATCTTTAAATAATTTTGCAGATTTTCTTTCTACACCAAACATTACACATGCTGAGCAAATATAAATATCATAAACTTTACTTAGCCTCTTTAATGATTCTTTTGCACCTTCTATTAAGATAGCATCCTTATATCCATCTTGTAATAAATAATATTCATAAAACTCATTTATTTTTTCTTGTGAACCTATAACATTGTCTATGATGTATTCTGAAAAATCATCTTCTTTATAATTAGTATTACAAAAATCATTCAATATTTTTAAAAAACCAGGAAGACATATAACATAATCTAAATCTACTAACATTTTCTTTTTCATACTTTTTTCTCCTCTTCTTATTATATTATACCACAATTTAGTTTAATATCTGGATTATATAATGTATTACATTGAGAAAGTAGTTCCTCTATTAGATTTTCCTGTTCATCATTACTAAATCGTTGCAATTTATTTTCATAAAAAAGATAACTTATATACCTATATATTTGATTTTCAAGTTGATATTTGGATAGTAAATATCTAGTACTATTGTCTGTATTTTCCATTACTGTTGATAATAAAGAAATCTTTGTACAATATTCTTTTGGAATCATTTTTTCTATAAAATCTAAATTGTCATTTCTTTTATTTACAACTAAATCCTCTATTGAATAATTGTGAATTTTAAGTAATGTCTTTAAAAAATTTGTTCTTTTATGCAATATATAATTTTTTTCTGTAATATATGAAGATATTAGATCGGCACTTGCAAAGTCTAAATAGCAACACCACTTATCTAAAATACTTTTTCTAAATCCACCTATTGCTGGCATATTTCCATCAGAAAAATCTGTGAGCATCGTATATTCAAATTTGTTATTTATTTTTATGCTTTTTCTTAGCATATCATAATTCATATATATTTTTTCTTCATTAATGCTTAAAAATATTTCTATCAGAAATGCCAATGCTTTTACTAAAGTATCTTCTCCATACTCTAATATTTCTGTCCAAATAACGATTTTCTTTTTTAAGCTAGAATTATATACTATACTATCCCTTCCAAAATCAATATATCCATAGCTATATGCTATTCTATCAATTTCATTAGCAACATTTTGTGAAGATGTAGATACCCTTTCATCTTTAATTGCAATTACATTAGAACTTAGTTCATTTAAAAATTTTTTTATCTTTTTTTCTGAATAAAAATTATTATATTTTCTTAAGCCATTAATCACCCCGTCTTAATGGCTCTTTTAATTCTTCTCTAATATTTAATGCATCAACATTAAATTTCTCCATAGCTATATTCCTCCTTAATTAATAATACAAGGCTTGAATAAATACATTCAAGCCCTAAATTTCATTTTATTTAAAACTCATATATCAGCTTAACATCATCTATGGTTGAAACTCCAATTACAAGATTATCAAAATAGATAAAAGAGTTCATACAAAAAATATTTATTATTTCACCTACAGTGTATTTTCCTCTATCTACAATGAAAAGCTTAGAAAAACCGTATTCATCTTCAAAAAATTCAATATTTTTTGTTCTTTTCCCTTTTTTGTTATATCGATATATTCCTTTTACATATGCATACTTTAATTTTCCTCTATTTACAATTTTTATACCATTATTTTCTAATGAATCAAGGATTATATTAAAAACTTTATGTCCATTAATTTTTTTTACTTCAATGTCTTCAACTCCATTATATGACCTATGTACTTTTATAGATTTTAGAAAATCTATTTTCTCCATTATTTTTTTTTCAATTATTTTTTCTGAAATATATCTATCCATTCTGTTACTAAATGTATCACTATATAAATCTTTTTCTTCTTCTACCATTAGAATGTTTTTTAAAATCATATTAAAATCTAATTCATAAGTTGTTACTTTTGCATAAATTTTTTCTTTTTTGTCTATTTCTTCTTCAAATGAAAAAGGATCTGAACATTCATTGATATCTATATAATTTTGTGCATTATTACTTTCAAAAAGAGATAATAAATACTCTGTTCCTGGAAGTACTTGATATTCTTCATGTTTTAAAATCAAATTCTTTAGATAGCTATAAAAATGAGTATCTCTAAGTTCTTCAATATTATGATTTTGATAACTACCATCCTTATTTTGAGCAATTAATATAACTTGTTGAGAATTTAATTTGATGTTTCTATTTACCAACAATTCACAATTAAAGCTAGGCTCTTCTCCTTTTTTAAATATCTTAATTTGAGATTTACATATTATCATAATCTCTCTCCTTTCCGCCAATCGGCAATTTAATAAAATATAATTATATATATTGTTATAAAACTAATTTGCTCAAATATTATAGCATAATTTTATGTAAATTTCAACAAAAAAGATTCATGAATTAATCATGAACCTTAATTAACCAAAACATAATATGTATGCTTTGTCTTTACTTTATATAAATTTCTAGTAATTCTTTTGATGCTTTTTACAGGACTTGTAGTGATAGGGCTTTCAAAACATGTACCATAGTTATATATAAGTCTAGTAATTTTATAATTTTTATTTAAAACAGGTATCTTATCTGATATAGCAATATAAGAATCTAAATGTTCATTATCATTCGACGATAAAGCATAATATACCATTTTATCATCTTCTATAAGGTACATATTAACTGCTAATCTTTTTACTCTTTTTGCTTTTTTAATATTAATCGTCTTATAACAAGATACTATTTTATCTTCAAGTATAATTTTCGAAATTATTATATTCTTCTTTCCTATAATAAAGCTACAATTTGGCAAAGTAGCTAGCATTGCCTCTTTTTTTAATATGTTATTAACCATATTATACCTCCCTTTTTAAAATTATTTTTTTCGATTAATACTTTATTGCACTATATAATTATACCATACTTTACATAAAAATCAACAATTCATAAAAAAATAGTTAGAATTAATCTAACTATTTCTTATTCTAAGCAGCTGTTGAGTACATATTACTTACATCGGTAAGTCCTGGTAATAGAGCATCTCTAAGATTTTCATCAATAACTACTTTCCACTCTCCATCTACTTTATTAAGTATAACATCAACTGTTGTTGTCACATTTTCAATATCTTCAGAATCAAATTGAGATTTAAAATACTCTAACAATTCAGTTTCCATGCTCTCTTCTGTTTGATTTGAGTTAAGTTTTGACATAGCAAGCTCTAATGCTTTTTGTATATAATTTTGTAATATAGTTTTTAAATCTTTATTTGTAATTTCAACTTTTACAACAGCCTGATTTTTAGCTTTTGTAACATCAACAACTTTTACATCTAAACATTTAAAATATAGTTTCATCATTTCTAAATCTTCATTTTCAGTATCTTCAGAAATTTCTAATGCACTCATAGTCTCATCTGATGCATAATATTGAGCTGTTACAAAGTCTCCATTTTTTAGTGCTTCTACAAATGACTTTATAGAATTTTCTGGTTTTTTCTCAAGCAATTTTGCAATACCAAATACTATTAATGCAACAATAAGTGCAATAACAATAATACCTAATACTATTTTTAATACCTTGTTTTTCATAATATAATCCTCCTTTTTTTGTAATTATATAATAAAAAATAAGTTAATTCAACATTACTGTTTTAATACATCGGAAATATTCTTATAATTTGGCATATATTTTTTTATATAATTCCAAAATTCTTTTTGATGGTTCATATATTTTAAATGTGTTAATTCATGTAAACATACATATTCTATTTGGTCCATCCCATAGTGTATTATATTTTGATTAATTTTTATTACTTTTTTACTAGAACAGTTTCCCCATATACTTTTAAATTTCCTAATAACTATTTCTTTAGGTTGTAATGATGTTAGCTTTATATATTTTTCCATGGCTAGCATAATATAATATTTAGAAAATTCTTTTAATTCTTTATCTATCTTTTTATTTATAATACTATATATTTCATCATTAAATATCGTTTCTTTAGGTAAATATACAAAACAACTATTTCTATCTAGTTTTACATTAATACTTCTTTTTTCTATATAACTAACTTTTATATTTACTTTGTTTCCTAATATATATACATATTTTTTATTCTTAATATCTACTAGTCTATCTTCTTTTTTATTTTTTATTTTTTTCTCTATCCATTCTCTTTTTTGAGTTACAAGTTCATCTATCTTACTCTTAGAAATTCTAATTGGTGCTTTAACAACTATCTTTCCATTTTTTATACATATATATACATTTTTTATTTTTCTTCTTTCAATTTCATATTCAATCATATTTTAACATTCCATTTCTGTGGTAATACATACTCAATCTTTGTTGGTTTAGGCACATATTTTTTCTTTATCTTTACTCTGTTACTTTTCAAATCTGGTCTTTTTTCTCTTAGATATTTATCTGTTTCACAAAATAGATTTTGTATATCAATTAACTGTAACTTTCTTCCACCTAAATATTTAAAATCTAAATTTAACCTTTTAAATTCTTCTTCCTGTTTATTATACATTTCTTTTATAACTTCTTCATAAGATGAGAATTTTTCAAAACATTTTTCAATACCTCTTTTTGCTCCTGGACCTGCAATTGTAAAGGTATCCTCACTATAATTTGTTATATTGCTATAATTTATATCTGTTGCAAGTTGATAAGCCATAAAATCTCCAATTAAAGGATATGACTTTAAAATATTGAATACGTCTTCCATACAGCTGCTTTTGTTTATTTTTCCATATAAATCATCTTTAAAAAACATCTCTTCTAATAATGCTAAATGATTTTGATGCTTTAATTCATATCCATAAGCTTTATTTGCACAAGATATGTATGCATCATTATATATTTTTCCACCTTTTTTTCTTATTTCTTGTAGTAACTCATCATATAATTTAAATGAAAAATTATCTAAAGTTATATCTCCTAATGAAGCTACTAGAAATTCCCATGTATCCTCTTTATTAAAAATCTTAAATAGTAGTATTCTAAATAACATATCTTTTGGTGTATAATATTTTCCATTATATATTACATTTTTTAACATATATTGTGATACTCTATCTAAAACCCTATATGCATTACAAAACTTATACTCTTGAAGTATCTTATCTTCTGTATATGGTGGTTTTTCACCATTTAATTTTTTATACCAAATATTTTGTCTTTCACATGCAAAATACCAAAAAGTATCATATACATCATCTCTTTTTTTCATCATTTATCTCCTATTTAACAACATCTGCAAATTCTATTTTTATTACTTTAGAAATATCTTCTACCTTTATTTCAATTTGGCTTCCAACCTTTCCTGCACTTATACATATAGTGTTAAAATTATTTGAACTAATATCTATAACTGTTTTAAAAAATTTCTTCATTCCAATTGGTGAACATCCTCCATGAATATACCCAGTTAGAGGAAGCAATTCCTTTTGCTTTATCATTTCAATACTCTTTTCATTTACTGATTTAGCTGCTTTTTTTAAGTCTAATTCTTTACTTACAGGAACTACAAACACATAATATACGCCACTATGAGCTCTTGTAACAAGAGTTTTAAATACCTGATCTGGATTTTCGTTAAGATAAATTGCTACATCCATTCCTGCAACATTATCACTATCATTGTAATAGTGTGGAATATAATCTATTTTTTTACTATCTAATATTCTCATCACATTTGTTTTATCTTGCATAATAACACCTCTTAGCTTATTTTAACACGTTAAATATATAATCTCAAGAAAAAAATAGCACTTTTAAAAAGTGCTATTTTTATTATTTGCCTTGCTCGAAAGCTCTATCTTTGGTTTCTTCGCTTACAGTGCTTTCTAAAATTGAGAATACTTTTTTACTTGTTGGTGTAGACTTAAATATATTTGAACTATCTTTATATCTATTATATATTGCTATTTTTGAATAATTTTTAGACATTTCTATTATATTTTCTTCTAAATTATCATTATAAATATAAATTGACTTTGGATCAAAATAAAATACTGAGACTTTATCTTTTATATACTTTGAATACATTTCTTTAATATTTGTATTTTCTACAAATAAATCTTCAAACTTTATTTCTTCAAGATTATCTAATCTAATATTATAACTGATAATTTTCTCATCTTTTCTTTTTCCGTCTATATACTCATACGTTTTTATAACTAAATATGATAAAGTATTAAAATTAACACTTAGTTTAGTATGAATATCTATAAATAATGTATCCTCATCTGATAGATAATTTTTATCATAAAGCTCAACAACTAAAGATTTTAACTTTTCATTAATTTTTTCCTCTTTATTACTATCTTTTAGTCCAGATATTTGTTTATACTCAACATAAGCTTTATCTCCCTTTATTTTTTCATTATTGTTATAAAAGTTTCCACCCTTTACATGAACTACGCTATCAATATCTATGCTATATGCATTATACGTATCATTTAAACTTGATATAGCTAAACTATTACTACTATTATTTTGAGATTGACTACTACTTACATTTTCTTTATTTGTTGTACTATTTTTGTTACTATTTCCACTTTTTGAATCCTCTTTAAAAACCATTAAAAGCAAAAATACTGCAATTATTACAACTACAACCGCTATAATTAATATAATGTTATTAAATGTATTAGACTCTTTTTCCTCATTATTAAGTCTAGTAGTCTTATTTTCTTCCTCTTGATATGCTCCGCCTCTTCTTCTAGTTTCATTTAAATTATTATTAACTTCTCCTACTTTTCTGTCTGATAAAAAATTTTCTTCATCATCTTGATTATATATCATAAAAAACACCTCCAAATTAGATCATTATTTTGCAATCTATTTTATTATTTAATAGGCATTTAAAATTTTTAGCATCTTGGGCTGTACCAACTATTTTTCCATAATGAATTGGAACAACTATAGTAGGTTCAATGGCATTTGCAAGTTTTGCGGCTTCTGCGTAATCCATTGTATATGTGCCTCCAACTGGTATAAATGCTAAATCACATTTAACTTTTAAAGCTTCTGGAGTAACATCTGTATCTCCTGAAATATATACTCTTTCATAACCTAAATTCAAAATATACCCTACCCATCCATTTGACTTAGGATGAAAAGGCTTATCTGTATTATATGAACTAATCGTTTCAACATATAAGTCTTTAATTTTATATTTTTTATCTGGATCAACTATTACTATTTTGTTCTCTTTAAATCCCATTTTTAAAACGTTTACATATATATCTTCTGTTATTAAAATGATACTATCATTATTTTTTACTTTTAAAATATCTTCTGGTGAAAAATGATCATAATGTGAATGAGTTATACATATATAATCTGCATCATTATACTTTTTCTCTATTCCGTAAGGATCTATATAAATTATTTTATTATCTGCTACTATTCTTATTGCACTATGACATAAAACTTTAAAATCTTCTATCATATATTCACCCCTCTGATTTGATTATAGCATAAAAAAATATATTATTTCTACATTGTAATATAATTTTAATTAATTTATGACTTTTTTTAAAAGTAATAAAAGGTATCATACTTTCTATGATGTATGATACCTTTTTTATATTCTTTTTGAAGATACAAGTTTAAAGTATTTAGATTTTTTATCATTTAGAATTGCTTCTAATTCATTTATTCTTGTATCATAATATTCATCTAATGAATCTAGTTCATCCTCATTTAATCTATCTATATACGTAATATCTTTAGATATGCTCTCTTCCATTTGATTTAAGTCATTAATGGTAATATCTGCTTTAATAATTCTTTCAATTTTTTCTGATTTAATTACCATTGCTCTTCTATTTATTACTTCCTCTTTATTGTCTTGTTTTACTTTAAGGAAGTTTTTTAAACTTTTTATAATTTTTGTAATAAGATTATCCTCAGACACTACAGCTAAGCTTCTAGTTTTTCTCATTCTTATCACCTATAAATAAACCCTTTCGTTATTGGTTATTTGTGATATTTCACTCGATTTTATATCTAAACTAGCAATTTGCATTCTGATTTCTTCAAGTCTATGAGCTTTAGCTTTTATAATATCCCTTTTTTCCTTTAATTCATCAAAAACTTGCCCATTAACTTCACAATTATACCTTGCTTCTGCTTCACTTATAACTTTAACAGATAGCTCATTTAAGCTTTGGTTTAAAGCATCTACAGCTTTTATTCTATCCTGAGATATCTTTTCAGTTAGTACATCAGAAGATTTTGATGTAACATATTCAAGAATATCTTCTTCAATTTCATCAATTGTGTTTTGACTATATCCAGCTTTAGATAATAAATTTATAGTATTATTTTTATAGCTTTCAAAAAAAGTAAATAGCATATTTCTGATATTGCTTTCACTACTTGACTTATTATATTTACTATTATCATCTTCATAGTAAAATTCTGCATTGTTTTCTAAGCTATCAATTTTTGCTGTAATGTTATCTATACTTAAATCTATTTTATTTTTTGTTAACTCTTCTAAGTAATATTCATTAAAATAATCTATATTTCTTTCAAGATTTCCCAGCTCTTTTTCCATCACTTGATATATTATCCCATTTTTTCTATCTTCAAATATCCCATTTCTTTCTAATATATCTCTGCACTTAGATCTTATTTCATTAATTCTTAAAGTATCCAATTGCCTTTGGTCTTCTATATGACTATTTAATATTTCATATGACTTATCTGTAACCTTAGTATCTAGATTATACAAATGCATATAAACACCTCTTATACACAAGAGTGTATCATATTAATTTAAAATATTCAATACTATATTTATTAATTTATCTTTATATAATTTTAAACTACCTAATAATCTATATTTTTACTAAATAATACATAATTATACTCTTGTTTAATCAATTCTTTAAAATACGCTTTATTTGCATTACCTTTTTTTATTAGTGCTCCTATTGAACTAGCTCCATTGCTTTTTAGTTCTTCTTTCATACACTCAGCAAGCGCTCTTCCCAACCCCAAATGTTCTTTCTTAACGCCTAGATACATAAGAATATATTCTTTTTTTTGAAATTTTTTTAATATTATTTTTATATAATTTTTAATATTTATACTATTTCCATAATTTGGAATTGCAACAAAAAATCCAACCATTTCTCCATTAAAATACGCTAGCTTGATCATAGAATAGTCTACTATCTTTTTTAAATCTTTATATAATTCATAAAATTCTTCATTTTCTATTTTCTTATATGTTGGAAATTTACTATAAAGATCCAGTATCATACTACCAATTAGTCTAAGTTGTCCATCAAAAGTATCATCATTTGGTTCTATAAATTCATATCCTTTTTCTTTCATATGAGCAAGTCTATCTGAAAATATAGCGTTTTTTTGTTTTTTATCTACTTTTGAAAAAGCATTTGAAGTATACTCTTGCATAACTTTATATCCAGCACTTTCAAAAAATTTAGGGTAATACTCTTTATTATATGGTTCACCAGTAAATGGCTTTCCAAAATTATTTGTCTTAAATCTATATCCTATCCAAAAAGAGCAATTTAATGGTCCAATTATATTTTTATATCCATTTCTTGCGATGAATTTTTCAATATAAGAAAGTATTAAATTACTTGCTTCAATATCTTCAATACATTCATAATATCCGACATACGCATTTTCATCATTTGGATAAAAAGTAACCACAGCTCTTGCTATAGCTTCTTCTTTATTATTTAATTCTAAAAAGCTATGTATTTCAAAATAATTACTTAATATATGATTTCCTTCAAGTATCTTTCTTTCTTCTTCCTCATTTTGCATTAGTTCTTTTTTACTATATAATTTTTTCGGTAATTTTAAAAATTTCTTTATATATTCTTCTTGTTTATCCAATTCTACTACTTTATAATTTTTATTCATATATTACTTCTCCACTATTTCTATTATTCCATTGTTTGCATCTAATCTTATAATATCTCCATTTTTTACAGCTTGAGTTATTCCTCTTACACCAAATACAGAAGGCTTTTTTAATTCTCTTGATATTATAGCACTATGTGATAATAGTGACCCTTTTTCAGATACAATTCCTATTGATTGGGTAATTAAAAACACCCATCCTGGATCGGTCATTTTTGTAACAATAATTTTTCCTTTTACATCTACATTATTAAAATTCTTTTTATCTACAAAAACTACCTCTCCTGTTATAATACCACTTGAGCAAGGAATTCCTTTTAATTTTTCTTCAGAAACTATTATTTTATCGTTATTTATATTTTGATGACTTTTATTTACTATATTATTGCAAAAAACTAGTCTTGTATAAGCTGGCAAAGCACTATACATCTTATATTCTTGCTTTCTACTATTAATTATTTTTTTTGCATTTATATTTTTCCCATTTATTATATCTATAATTTCATTATAATATAAGTAAAAAATATCATCAACTTCTTCTATTATATTTTCTAATTTAAAATTATTGCCTATATTTAATACTATATTTCTCATAAATCCATATAACTTACTTCTTGCAAGTCTAGATTTTTCTCTACTACGTATTCCCTCTCCGGCTTTATTTAAATACTCCTTTGTCTTATTTGATAAATTTAAAGTTACACTATATTTTTTATTTTCCTCTTTTAAATAGTTTATTAGATTATCATCATTTACATACTCTATAATTTTTCTAATTAATAATACTGGAGACGTTCTAAATGTCTTACTTTCAAGTTTTAGTTCTTCTACATTTCTATCTCCATATTCTTGAATATAACTTTGTATTTTAATTTTAAATTCTTTATCTACAACACTTGAATTAATTAAATTATAATAGTCTTCATTAGTTTCTATTTTCTCTAAAACTTTGTCTATATTATTTTCTTTTACAAATATACTTAATTCAATAAGCTTTTCAATAGGCTTCATACTCTCTAAATTAGACAAATTAGAGATTAACATATTTGATACATTTTCATATTCACTTACTTTTTCTTTTTTTAGTTGCCTCTTTACAAGAGCTGTATATATAAATGCGTACATATCATTTACAAGAGTAATATCCCATTTAACAAAAACTTTATTTTTTATATTTTCATAAAGTTTAATTAAAGAATCATTATCCATATTTTTTTGAAAATTATTGTTATAATATTCCTCAATATCTTTAAAATATATTTCTAAATTCTTCATTTCACTTATGTTAGTTTTAAGTAAATTAAAAAAAGAATTAACTATTTTTATTTTAACATTTAAGTTTACTTTTAATTTTTTATCCCATTCTATATTCTTATTTTCTACTCCTAACATTTCTTGCCAAATTGGTATTAATTTTTTTTCAAAAGGTAATAGCTTTAAAATATTATATAAATTATTTATTTGGTAATATACTCTACCATTTGCTACTGCAATAATATTTGATACAACATCTTTATACTTTTCTAATATCTCATTACTTCTTGTAATTCTATAAAGAACTCCATTAAATACACCATAATATGCTTCCTTAATAAATGACTGTGTAAGAGGTAATGTTATACCAGAATAACTTTCTACAATATTGCTATTATCTAATATTATCTTTGCTTTCATATCTAATGTAGTTATATCTCTTGCTTGCAAAATATATATTTTATTATTTTCTATTGCAAACTCAATATCTAGTTTTTCTCCAAGTACTTTTTGAATTTTTTTAGAAATATTAATTAATTCATTTATTTGATTTTTTTCAAGCAATGCTGAATTTTTTTGTCTTTCATAATAATATATATCATCTGTTTTATTATAATAATATGTAGTAGTTGAAATTCTATCCGACACTACATTTTCACCAATGCCATCTCCAACCACAATAACAGACTCATTAAGTATTCCTTGAGGATTGGAAGTAAATATTATTCCAGATTTTTCAGGATTTAGCATTTTCTGAACGATTACATTCATATTAATATCTTTCTTATTTGCGTATCTATCTAAATTTTTATTATATATACTTGTTCTACATTTTTCTATTTTATCTATTAAATCTTTTTTATCTACATTTAAAAAAGTATCAAATTGTCCGGCAAAAGATAAATAACTACTATCTTCAACAGAACCTGAAGATCTTACAGCAAATTTTTGATCATCGCTAAAATTATTATCTATATATTTATATATATCATCTTCATTTAATCTTTCTTGTGAACTAATACAAAATAATTTTGGTACATTAATATTATTTTTCTTTAATAAAAATAAATTTTTGGCTTTAGAACCAATATTATTCTTTAAGAAATTGTTTTCTGTTATTACTTTCATTATATTTTACCTACTATCATATATATAACTACTACAGCTATCATTGTGATTTCAGTTATATATGTATATCTTTCTACTTTGCTTACAAATTTAAATTTTTCAGGCTGTTTCATAAATCTTATACAATCTATGACAAACCATAAAAGGTTTAAAAATAATATTACTATTGCAATTTTGTTTAAATTATATATAAGTATCATATTGGTTACTATATCTATTAGAGTAACAAATAATACAAACTTAACAGCTTTTTTATATCCAAATAACTTTGAGTAAGTTACATATTCAGTTTCATCTTTTGGTGCTCTAATTTTTCTTGATACTTCCCATATTAGTGCCGGAAAATATAATGTAAATGCAGTAAGTATTGTAATATATGTAAATGGTTCTAAACTATATTTTATACAAGTAAAAGATATAATATATATATTCATAATCATTTGTACCGGATTATGTGTAATTAATGCCATCATTAGGTTGGGTTGAATTTTAGCTTTTTGAAAAAACCATACAGCCATTAGTCCACCATATACGTATAAAAATATAAAAAATGGTATATTATTCATAAATATTAAATTTAATATAGCTGTAATTATAATTAAAATTGTTACAAATATTTTTAGGTCTTTCTTTTTAACTTTCCCTGATGGTAAAGGTCTTTGGGGAAATAATCTACAATCAAGATCATAGTCTTTAAAATCATCTGCTATTCTTAGCATCAATAAGAAACTAAAAATAGTAAAAGCACCTACAATCTCCGATATACCAATTGTAAATTCTGTTACACCATAATTTAATAATATAATAAAATAAATCTCTGCAAATATTATCGCTCCAAGCACTAGTCTTGGAATTATTGGGTACATTTCTTTAAAATAACAATGTAAACGTTTAATCATATTTATCTCCTCTTATATCCTATTTTCATTCCTATAGTAACCTTAGTTTCAATATTTTCTCTTGATTTTTCAACTATATCTTTGTCTATATCTACTATGTTTTTTTCAAATAGTTGAACAATAGTTGAACCTCCAAAGTCAAAAAAGCCTTTTTCTTCTAGCTTATCAAAAGTATTTTTTTCGTAGTTTACTATTTTTCCAACAAGCATTGCACCAACTTCAATTTGTATTACTTGTCCAAAATTTTTAGTATTTAATATTGTAATATTTCTTGAATTTCTAGTAAAAGTATTATATTTACTTGATATTGGTCTTATCGTATGTAGAGTTCCTTTAATATATTTTGAAGATATAACTTTTCCCTTATCTAAAAACATATATCTGTGATAGTCATCCATAGCTAACCTATAAACTAAACATATTCCATTTTCAAATTTTCGAGCTATTTCTTTATCATCTACTAATTCTTCTAAACTATATATACTATTCTTTATTTTTAACTTTAAATCTTCAGTTATTTCATAATATTGCAATTTTGAATCTGCTATTGAAACAAGCTCATTATTATCACTTTTATTAAGAATATTTCTTTTTCTTTTTCTTTTAAAAAAATCTGAAAAGGAATTATATTGTTCAATATTACCATAGTATTTCATATTAATATTATATTTTTTAATAAAGTTTAAAATTTTCTTTTTTGAAAACCTACTTTTTTGGTATAGTGCTTCAATATTAGAAAACCATCTAGTTGTAAAAACTAATTTTAATAATATCCTTCCAAAAAAATTATTATATAAAAATTCTAATTTCCTCTTACCATACTCTTTTTCTTCATAAATTATATTTTTTTCTCTATCCCATACTTTCATATATTATCCTACCATTTTAACCATAATAGTTACAAATATTGCAACTATAGAAAAAATCACATACCATATTCCTCTTGGTTTAGGTATTTTTATGTTTAAAATAAAAAAGAACGCAAATAATCCATATAATATTGGATAAATAAAAGCAAAATTAATTTTTAAAAATAATTGAACTGCATAAATAATTGGTAAAATTAATGCAATATATGCAACAGGTACTCCAACAAAATATTTTACTTCTTTCTCTTTTGATGAGACTATATTAAACCATGCAAGTCGAATAACTCCTGAGAGTGAATACAGTAAAATTACAATGTTTGTCCATGCATATAAACCTGAAAATAGCTTCATTCCAATTACCGCAGGAAATGCAATAAAAGATATTACGTCTACTAAAGAATCTATATGCTTTCCAAACTCTTTTTCTACATCATCTCTCTTACACATTCTGGCTATTTTACCATCAAAAAGATCACATATTCCAGCAAATATCAAACAAATTATTGCATCAGAAATATTTTCATTTAATGTTAAATATATTCCTATAATTGAAAAACACGCTCCTATATATGTAACAATAACTGATTTGTTATATTTACCAATAAACATTATTACCACCTCTATATATTTTTTCTGATTTTTAACTTATATAAAACTAAATTAACAATTATGTGTGTTGCTCCACCTAAAAAGATATATAATATAAATTGCCAAAATGGAATTTCACACCAAATAGTAAGTGAAAGTGTAACTCCTATAATACTATCTATTTGGTCTATTATATAAAAAACAATTCCCTTTATCCCTTTTTCAGTCTTACCAGGTTTTATATCTATTCTTCTTTTAATAAAACTATTTGGTAATTCAAATATAACATATGTAGCACCTAATATAGCCCCTATTAATGTATTATTTAAAAATGTATTTTCTACATTTAAATATATATAATTTCTTCCACTAAAAAATATTTTACAAACAATTCCCCATAATATCTGAGATAGACTTCCAAATATAATCATTGAGAAAAATCCTATCCAAGTCTTATTGTCTCCAAATATTCTCTTTCCATCTTTTAATTTTTTATTACAATCTATTGGACTTCTATATTTCTTATATATTGAAGTTTTTGTAAATATCATGTTCATAATTCCAGCTAGAATAACTGGCATTAATGTTATATACATATTTATTATCATAAATTAACCTCTTAACTAATAATTTTGGGTATTAAAATCATAGCCTCAATAATAAAAAATGTAATTCCAAATGTTAATACAGAAGCAGCACTTACATCTTTTATATATTTAGCATCGGGATTCTTTGCTAAAATAAACTTGTCTACTACTCTTTCAATTGCAGTATTTATATATTCAGTTGCAAATACTAAAGCACATAAAATAACATATATTATTAATTCTATGTATGTAGATTTTAATATAATATTTAATGCTAAAAAGACTAAAGCTATAATTACATATATTCCTAAATTTCTTTCCTCTTTAAAAGCTAATATAATTCCACTTATTGCATATTTAATACTTTCAAAAATTGTTTTATTTTTCATAAATTTTCCTCATAAATAACTATTAACTCTATTCTAACATAATATATTATTTATTTCAAGAAAACAAAAAGACCTATAATATTATAGGTCAAAGTAATTTAGTATTATTTTTTTATTTGAATATATAACTTACATCTACACATTCCTTTTTCTATAAATTCATCACACGGACAAAGAGTTGTATCGTCTATATTCACTCTGCATGGACAATGTCCGTTTTTTCTATATATTCCTTCAATTATTTTTTCTACATATTCTTTGTCTGGATTTAAAATATACCCCTTCATATAATTCACCTCTAATCTATATATTCTTCAACTAATGAAACTAAATCATTTTCATTATAATATCCTTCAACTTGTTTTACCTGTTTTAAATCTTTAAATATAATTAGAGTGGGTACTACTTGTATATTATATTTTTCTGTAAGATTTTTTGATTCATCAATATCTATCTTTATTATATCAAAATCTGCTCTTGATGATGCAATTTTTTCTAAAACTGGTGAAAGCATTTGACAGGGTCCACACCAAGTAGCATAAAAATCTACTAATACCACTTTAGATAATTTGCTAATTACTTCTTCAAAGTTTTCTTCATTTGCATGTTTAATCATATATTTCTTCCTCCTTATATATAAGTATTTGCTTTAAAATAATTATATATTATATTATCTATACAGTAAATAGAAAAAGATAGAAAAAATTTTTCTATCTTTTTTATATCATACTTTTATGTATTAAATAATTATATAGTGATGCGTGTCTTATTTCGTCTGTCATAATTGCCATTAATAATGTATGCATTTTAGAATTAGGCATTGCCCCCATTATTCTTCTATATTTTTTTACCGCAGCAATTTCTCCTAAAAATGCTTTTTCTAAAGAATCAATATATGTCATTTCGTCAAGAGTTATTTTTTCATCAGGAGTTTCTAAAACTTCCCCTGTTATATTACTATATACAAATCTTAATATCTCATTATGTTTTTTCTCATCATCACGAATACTAGATATTATATTTCTTGAGTTCTCATCTGGAGCCATATTTATTAATTGTTCATAAAAAAGCTCATCTTTTTTTTCATCACCTATTGAACTTTTTACTTGCTCTAAGGCAGCGTTTAAAGATATTATTTCATCATCTACTACAGTATTATTTCTGTTTTTCCTTGGATATCCATAACCATAATTATACGAATATCTATTATTGTATTCATTATACATGTTGTTTTACCTCCAATTACATTATATGAATAAAATTTTATGTTGTGAAAAGAAAAAGAAGGAGAAATTACTCTCCTTCAAATGGGCTCAAACTTAAAAGCCATTACTGCTTTTTACTATTGAATAGTCTCTTAAGAGAAAATTTTTTAGATACTCCTCCTTCTTTATTCTCTTTCATTGCTTTTCTTTTTGCTAAATATCTCTCGATACTACCTGCATAATGTTCAGATTGAACTTGTAAAGCTTCTTCAAGTACAATGAAGCGTGTCTCTTGATATACATCATTTTTAGCAAATGCTTTTTTTTGAACTTCATCTGTTAAAGATGTTTTTAAAGCATCACTTGATTCAAGTATTTCTTTTTCTTCCTGACTTAAATGATTTCTACCATATAGCTTTCTTAAGATTTTTCCTAAATTATGCTTGTCTGAAATTGCTTTTTTAAGCATTTTTTCAAGCTCTAAATTACTCAATTTATTTAAGTAATCTTCATTTGGAATGAAAGTGGCTGTCTTAATGTAATTTACATCACACAAGTTATCTATACGATAATATCCTTCCTCATCTGGGAAACCTCTTTTTATAGTTTCCTCGTCAAAAAAAGTAGCAGGAACAACATCTTTAATCCTAATCAATGTCTCCACGTCTGACTGCTCAATGTATGCAGCAAGCCTTCCTTGTTCGATACGAATTTTTTTCATTAAATTATCTAACCTCCATTCATATAATTTAATTATAAATTATACTATTCAACCATTAGCCCATTCGTATTTTACCATAGTTAACATAATTTATCAACAAAGTTCACAAAATTTACACAAAATTAAAGAAGCTAATAATATTAGCTTCTAACCTTTTATAGTTCAAACTGTGAATTATAAAGATCTGCATATGCTCCATTTTTAGCTATAAGCTCTTCATGATTTCCTTGTTCTATAATATTTCCATCTTTTACAACAAGAATTAAATCTGCATTTTTTATTGTTGACAATCTATGAGCAATAATAAATGAAGTTCTTCCCTCAGTTAATTTGTCCATTGCTTTTTGTACTAATTCTTCTGTTCTTGTATCAACATTTGAAGTTGCTTCATCTAGAATTAAAAATGGTGCATCTTCAAGCATACCTCTTGCAATTGTGAGTAATTGCCTTTGCCCTGCTGATATTCCATCATTTTCATTAAGCTTTGAATCATAACCTTTAGGTAATGTTTTTATAAAATGATTAATTCCAACTTCTTTACAAACCTCTTTTACTTGTTCATCAGTTACATTGTTTCTATTATATATAATATTTTCTTTTATTGTACCCTCAAATAACCAAGTATCTTGTAATACCATTGTAAATAACTCGTGAACATTCTCTCTTGTAAGTTCTTTTGTAGAAACTCCATCTATTCGTATATCACCTGAATCAATCTCATAAAACTTCATTAAAAGGTTTACTAAGGTTGTCTTTCCTGCACCAGTTGGACCAACTATTGCAACTTTTTGTCCTGGTTGTGCAATAGCAGTAAAGTTCTTAATTGTTGGCTTATCATTGTTATCATACTGAAATACAACATTATCAAATTCAATTCTACCTTTAACTTTAGATTTATCTAATCTCTTTTTAGCATTTTTTTGATCTGACATTTCTTTTTCATCTAAAAATTCAAATACTCTTTCACTTGCCGCTGCAGTTGATTGTAAAGAAGTCATAGCTTGTGCTATCTGAGATAAAGGATTTGTAAATAATCTTACATAAACTATAAACGCAATTATAACACCAAAAGAAATATTACCATTAACAGTAAGTAATGCACCAGCAATACATACTGCAACATATCCAAAATTTCCAATAAATCCCATCAGTGGTTGCATAAGTCCAGATAAAAATTGACTCTTTCTATTGCTATCACACACTCTTTTATTTAATTTATCAAACTCTTTATCTGCTTGTTTTTTTCCATTATATACTTTTACTACATTTAATCCTGAATAAATTTCTTCAATATGACCATTTAAGTTACCTAGTTCTACTTGTCTTGCTACAAAGTATTTTTGAGATTTACTAAGTATAAACATCATTCCAACAAATCCAATAAGACTTGAAAGAATTGCAGTTATTGCCAATATCCAATTAGTGTAAAACATCATAATTATTGAGCCTAAAAATAGTACAGAACTACTTACTAATGATGCTAAAGATTGGTTCATTGATTGAGCTATTGTATCTACATCATTTGTTACTCTAGATAAAATATCTCCTTTTTCATGTTGATCAAAATAACTTAATGGTAACTTATTTATTTTTTCTGATATATTTGTTCTTAATCTTTTTGCAAATTTGTTTGCAACATCTGTCATTGCTAAGGCTTGAATAAATCCAAATATAGCACTTGCAAGATACATTACAAATAATATAATTGCTATCTTTCTTACCTTTTCTATGTCCATAAATGGTTTTATTACGTTTTGAACAGATTCTGGCATCTCATCTATTTTACTATATAATTGTTCTGCTGTAACATCTTCTCCAATAGTACTCATTATTTTTAAGAACTCAAATTGATCATTAGATGATATTGTTATATTATCTATTTCAAAGTCCTTAAATAATATATTTTGTATACTTTCAGGTATATTTATATCACTAATATTATTATTTTGAATACTTTGAGTTACTTTTAAAAACTCTATTTTATCTTCAGTTGTAACATTTATATTTTCATATATAGAATCTGGTAATATAATACTTAATACATTATTTGGTAAAATCAATAATTCATTAAATATTTGATTTTCATCTGTCATTTTAGAAATATTAACCATTACATTTTGAAATTCTTGCTTATCTTCAAAAGAAATATTTGAATCTGTCATAATTTGCATTATTGCTTCATCATTCATGTTTATGTTAAGTAATTCTGGCATAATTTCTTTTAATTTATTTTCATTAAAATTTTCAGTTGTTTTTATAACTAATTCTTGTAAGCTATCCTTTTTTACCACTAATCCTTCTGAAATAGTATCAGTAAGCTTTGTTAATTTATCTGGAGCAAGAATTGTTATTACTGCACTTATTGCTGCAAGTAATAAAGATATTGCCATTAGTATTTTAAATTTATTTAGCTCCTTAAATAATCTTTTTACTGCTCCTTTAAAGTCTTTAGCTTTCTCTCCTGGAGCACTCATTCCTCCTGGACCATGCATTGGTCCACGTCTTGGAGGCCTTATATTACTTTTTTCTTCATTAGCCATTTTCTAGTTCCTCCTTTGTTAATTGAGATAAAGCTATTTGCTGATATACTTCACAATTTTTTAGCAATTCCTTATGTGTTCCTATTCCAGCTACAGTTCCTTCATCTAAGACTATTATTTTATCTGCATTCATTATTGTTCCTATTCTTTGTGCAACTATCAAGCATGTTGCATCTTTGGTATATTTTTTAAGTTCTTTTCTTAACACAGAATCTGTTTTGTAATCTAATGCGGAAAAACTATCATCAAAAATATAAATTTCTGGATCTCTTGCTATAGCCCTTGCAATTGCAAGTCTTTGTTTTTGACCTCCAGATACATTTGTTCCACCTTGAGCAATATGTGCATCATAACCATTTTCCATTTTTTCAACGAATTCAGTAGCTTGTGCAACATTTATTGCCTCTTTAACTTTTTCTTTTGTTATTTCACCTTTTCCATTATCTCCATAAGCAATGTTTGAATTTACAGTACCATTAAACATAACTGCCTTTTGAGGTACATAACCTATTTTATTATATAAATATTCTAAATCATAATCTTTTACATTTATTCCGTCTACTAGTACTTCACCTTCTGTTGCATCATAAAATCTTGGAACTAAATTAATTAATGTAGATTTACCGCTACCAGTTGATCCAATAAATGCAACAACATCTCCTTTATTTGCTTTAAATGATATGTTTTTTAAAAGATATTCATCAGCATCTGGATACTTAAATGAAACATCTTTAAATTCTACTGTTCCTACTTCATCTTTTTTACTTTCTTTTATTGTTCCATTTTTAATTGTTATGTCTGTATCTAATACTTCATTAATACGATCTGCACTTACTTCTGCTCTTGGCAACATCATAAATATCATTGCAAGCATTAAAAATGACATTATTACTTGCATTGAATATGAACTAAACACTACCATATCACTAAATAAAGTTAGCTTTTCTGTCATAAGTGCTGCCTGAATTAGATATGCACCTATGAAATATATTGATAATGTTAATGTATGCATTACCATATTCATAGTTGGCTGTAAAACTGAAAATGATTTCTGGTTGAAAATTTGTTGATTTGTTAATTTATTATTTACATTTTCAAATTTTCCTTCTTGATACTCTTCTGCATTAAATGCTCTTACTACTCTTATTCCATTTAGATTTTCACGAGTTACTCCATTTAATCTATCTATTAATCTTTGTACAATTTTAAATTTAGGCATAACAATAGCAACTAAAACAGCAATTACAGAAAGTAATACAATAACAGCTATACCAGTTGCCAAGCTCCATTGCCACCCCTTATTAAGTATTTTAAGAACTGCCCAAACTGCTGTTACAGGAGCTTTAATCATAAGCTGCAGTCCCATTGCAACAACCATTTGAATTTGAGTAATATCATTTGTTGTTCTTGTTATTAAACTACTAGTGGAAAATTGTTTAACTTCTTGTAAACTTAAATTTTCTACTTTTTCGTATAATTTTTTTCTTGTTCTCATTGAAAAATTAGATGATACTGTTGATGCCAAAAATCCTGCAAAAACAGATAATATTAAACTTCCAAAAGCGCACGCAAGCATATAAGCACCATTTTCAATAATATCTCTCATTTGACTTCCTTCAGTTTGTACAAGTCTAGTAATTTGTGACATATAATCTGGCATTTTTAATTCTAACCATACTTGACCAATTATTAAAATAATACACATTATTGCCAAAATCCAGTCTCTTTTATTTAAATTTTTTAATAATTTTAACATAATATTTTCCTTTCCTTTAAATTATTATAATTCTTTTAAATATTTTTTTCTTTTATTATATTTTCTTTCATTTTTTCAACCACATCAAAAAAAACATTTAAATCACTTTCAGAAATTCCACTTGTTATTATTTCTTCTAAATTTTCTAGATTTTCTTTATGTTTTTTAAATATTTCTTTTGCTTTATCATTTAATATTATTTTCTTTTTTCTTGAATCGTTCTTATCTGTAACTCTTACTATTAAGTCATTATTCTCCATTGTATGTAAAACTCCTGATACAGTTGCTCTTCGTAAATTTAATATTTCTTCTAAATCTCTTTGATTGACTTCCATTTCTGGATTTTTTAGAATATAGGCAATTATATGCATTTGTGTTGTTGTTGGCACTTTAAAATTATCCATTTCAAAATCACAATCTTTAATCCCATTATTCTTCATTAGAGTTCTAAAAATTAATTTATCTATAGACTTTATCTGATATAATACTTTTTTCTCCATAACTCACCTCCAAAATATTGTCAGTTACCATACGATATATTCTAATACCATAATTTCAAATTGTCAATACCCTTACAATATTTTCACAAATATTTCATATTATGATATATTTCTTCATTTTTAAGATAAAAAAAGAAGGATTTCTCCTTCATTTTCTATTGGCCACTTTTTCCAGATTTTAGTCTTAAATATCCAAGCTCAAACCACTCATTATATGCTAGATTTAATCTAAATACAACTTTAGGCTTAGGGCCTGCTCTATTTTTATCTACTACACAAGCATAGTATCTAACATTAGGATCTTTAAACCTTTCCAAATCATAATATTTAGTATCTACTTCTTCATCTGAATATTCATAATCTTCTAGATTCTCATTATGTATCTGCTTAATTAACATTAAAGTATCAAGAACTTCTTTTACTGTTCTACTTACTGCTAAATCATTAATTGTTAAGTTTACAGGCAAAGTCGCTGTCTCAGTTAGCTGTAATGAAGAGCATATAAATATACCTAAATTTTGAGCTAAATTAGATAATATAGTAGCTGTCTTTTTTATTTCCTCTCCATTTCCTATATTTGCAGTATCTGTTTTTAATGTGTCATAAAACATATATTCAATCTTATATCTATAATAATAATTAGTTATAACTTTCTTTAATTCATCATTTGTATGGTCAGTTATATTTATAAAATAAATTGAATTACTAATCTCTTTATCTAACCAATCTGTTGCAGCTGTAACCATATTAAATTCACTTGATACTCGAGTAAGTCTATTTACAAAATCTTCATGTGTTTCTCCTTCTTCTTTAAGTACAAAACCTTCTTCATCCACTTTTACATCATTTGGATTATCTGGTCTATATTTAAACTCCAATAGCTCATTCTCTGTTTTTCTTAATTTTTGACCATGCAAATTCTGTATTTGAGCATTATTTATAATTGTTGTTGCTAAACATAGCTTTATTTTTTCTTCTGACATTTCATTAGATATTACTAGAACTTTCTTTTTATGTATAAAAGCTATATATGCAGCTAATACTGTTGTAAATCTAGATTTACCAGAGTTAGATGGCATAGCAAAGGCCATTGTTTCTCCCAGTCTTACTCCTTTAAATACTGAAGATAAAATTCTAAATGGAATATCTAGTCCATTAGTTAATGAATTATTACCTTTAACAATAAAACTTGTTAATCCATCATTTAATATTGAACTTTTAAATTTTGCAGTAGCAGTAATTTGTTCTATCGCTGCTTCAACCTCATCTGAAGTCATTTGATCATATAATTCATATTTTGTTATAGCTGCTACTTTATCCTTTATTTCTTTGATTGGTATACCATTATATGCCTTTCTTAGTATAAATATTTTTCTAAGCTCTGTATATGTTTTTTCAAAGTCATAGTTTCCTCTAGCTGCAGCTTTCTTAAGTTCACTTTTAAGCGTATATACATCTCCTGATTCAGTTGCAAAATTGAAATTCTCTTTTGCAATAGCTGGAGCATAAGCTTCACCTTCTGTAAATAATACACCTTTATATATATTAACCATTCTTGGATCTGCAAAAAGACACAAACTTGAAACAAAATAATACATACTTATTGCTGCCGGATTATTTAATAGTAATCCTATATATATACATTCCAAATCTAATCTTCTTAACTCTACAGGATATTTTTCTCCTGCTTCCGGATCAATAAAATGCTTTATATCTAGTCCCGTTTCTGCTGATTTAGCAACTTCTTTTGCAGTAGCACCAGGAGTAACATAGCTCTTTTCCTCTGGTCCATCTTTCATTTTACGAAGTGCCTCTTTAAGTTCTTCATCATTCATTAATTCATCTATCTTTCCTTTGGCATCGTCTGTAGAACGGTGAATTCCTTTAGAGTCAAAACTAAAATTACCATATTTTTTTCCTAAATCATCCATATCTAACCTCTCCTTATATTTAAAATTTTATTTCATTTTGCAAAAATTGTAAAGAAAAAAGAGAGAATTTTACATATTCTCCCTAATATTGTTTTTTAATTATGCACCTATATTATCTACTATATTATAATCTCTTAGCATTCCTTTATACTCTATATTCATATTTTCAAGATATTTAAAATCTTCAGGTTTAATTATATTTGGAAGTCCACTGGCCATATTTGCTCTTTGAAGTACTTCTTTTACAAATTCAGCACAATAAAATGAATCTTTAGTTTTAATTTTTAAGTGTAGTGCTACGGCAAATAGCCCTAATATATTAAATTTATATTTTCTTCTTTGCTTCTTAAATTCCTTAATAGCTTGTTTTATTTTCTCGTATTGCTCATCTTCAACTTCAATAGAGTATATACAAGTAGTTGTATTTACAAATCTTTTAAATGTACCATGATTTTTACTCTCGTGAACAAATCCTCCAATGAAAGGATTATATGGATTTAATCTTCCAAAGCTATACATTTTCCTCAAGCGCTTATCTAATGAAATTGATACATGAGTATATTCTTTTCTTGTATATAGTTTAATTACTCGTGAAAGAATTGTACCACTATTTGTTAATATAATATATATCTTTTTCATTTTTTCTCCTCTCCTTCCATTTTACTACTTTTACATTTATCTTAGTACTGAAATGCATTCTTTTAATTTATCAAAATCTTTGAGTTTCCAACACCAGTTATCTCCATATTCATCCCCTGGAACGTTAATTCTTGCTTTCTCATCCAGTCCAATAATATCCTGCACAGGAATTATAACTATTTTTGCTTTACTCTTTAAGCAATACTTTATAAACGCAACATTTATTTTTTGATAATTGCAATTGTTATTTATTAAAAAGATTCTAACATTTTCTTTGTCTATATCGTTTAAACTGTTGTACCAACCAATAATTGTATTATTATCATGATTACCTGTATATACTACCATATTATCAGTATCACTATATTCATCTTGTAAAGTTTTTAGATTTATAGTATATTGCAAAATTTTCATCTTTGGAAAATTATATATATCTCTAAGTTCCTCTGTTTCTTTTCTTATATCTCCTAAATCTTCTACAATAAATCTATCTGGTGTTGTATAATTGAATAATTCATCAAAAAAGTCTTTCCCAGGTCCTTCTACATAAAATCCATCTTTGGCATCTTTTTCAATTGGTATTTTATAATATGTATCAAATGCTCTAAAATGATCTATTCTAATAATATCAAATTTTTTTAAAAATTCTTCATATCTTTCAATCAAATATTTATATCTATCTTTTTTCATTTCATTAAAATTATATAAAGGATGTCCCCATTTTTGTCCATCTTTATTAAAATAATCCGGAGATGCACCAGATACATATTCCATCTTTCCATTTGCTAATTCATAGCATTCTGAGTGATATTTTACTTCACATGAATTAAATGATGGATATATAGGTAAATCACCTATCAATTTTACGTTATTTTCGTTAGCAAAATCTTTTAGTTCTTTCCATTGCTTGTCTAAAATATACTGCAAGAAAAGATAATATTCGACTTTTTCTCCCTCTATTTGTGACATATATTTTGCAAATTCTTGCATTCTAGAATTTAAAGAAAATCTTAAAAATTCTTCTGTTACTTTAAATTTTTTAAATGCTTTTTTATAATATTTTTCTTTGTAATTATCATATACAATTTTATCACATGAAGGTATTTCTTCTGCACTTTCGAGTAATCCCATTTCTATTAATTTATCAATAGAAATATAATTTTTATTTAGTGCATAAAAACTTATTGGAGAATATGGATATTGGCCAGCTTCATTAATTGGAAGTATTTCCCAATAATCTATATCATTCTCTTTTAATATTTTAATAAATTCATAGGCTTCATAGCCAAAATCACCTATTCCGTATTTACTTGGCAGTGAAAATATTGGAAGAAGAACCCCTTTTTTCATAATAATCACCAACAAAATTCTACCATATTTTTTTATTTATTTAAAGCCTTTAATTATACAATTTAACATATTCTTCAAACTTTTTTATATATTCTTTTCCACTTCTTCTTTTTACTTCAACCTTATGACATTCTATATCATAAGTATTATCTTCTTTTCTAACAAATCTATATAATATTCTAATTTGTGAAGAATTTTCTGCCACAAATTTATACGTATAAAAGTTTTTTCCCAATACATCATATTTTATACTATCGTTATTAAAAATCTTCTCAAATGGTGTTCCTGTACTTTCAATTATATTAATTTGATTTTCTAACTTTCTTAATGCTCTATCTACTAATTCTTTTTCTTTATTATCTAATTTTTTTAAATCCATTACATATTTTATCATAAGTGCTCCTTAGTCGACATAATTTTATATTTAAAATACAAAAAAAGATAGAGATAACGATATAATGATAAAACCCTTGTGTAAAGGTGGGTGTCTTGTTACAACTCTTAGGATCCTCAAAACATAGAGTCTTCGACACAAGTTGTATTATTCCTGACTCCCTATCATATGCTTGTAGATTTTCATATAATTTGTTTTCTCTATCTATATATATTTTAACATTAAAATTTATTTAAGTAAATACTTTTTAATAAAAATTTAATGTTAGTTAATGGAAAAAAGCACCTTTAAAAAGGTGCTTCGTTTTGGAGGCAACTGTCGGAGTCGAACCGACCATCAGGGTGTTGCAGACCCGTGCCTTACCGCTTGGCTAAGTTGCCATTAGTAAATTATATTATAAATTGTTTACTTTATTCTAAATTTTGTAAAAAAAATAAAATGTCATAAACATTTATTGCATATAAAATGGAGCGGGAAACGGGGCTCAAACCCGCGACCTCTGCCTTGGCAAGGCAGCGCTCTATCAACTGAGCTATTCCCGCATATTAGTTATATTTTGGTGGTCAGAGAGGGAATCGAACCCCCGACACGGGGATTTTCAGTCCCCTGCTCTACCAACTGAGCTATCTGACCAAGAAAATATGGCGACCTGAATGGGGCTCGAACCCACGACCTCTAGCGTGACAGGCTAGCGTTCTAACCAACTGAACTACCAGGCCATAATAAGTGGTGGGCACTACAGGGCTCGAACCTGTGACCCCCTGCTTGTAAGGCAGATGCTCTCCCAACTGAGCTAAGCGCCCACTCATCTTGACATGTTCTATTATACCTAATGCTCCATAGTTTGTCAAGACTTTTTACAAAAAAATAACTTAATTTTGTGCTATTTTTCTACACTATTTTAAGTATTTTATATTATTTAAATTAATTATGTTATCAGATTCTATTTGATTTCCAGTATTTAAGTTAATTACTATTTCTTTATCATTTATTTTAAGAGTGATATATCCTTCCTTATAGAAAACAGCATCTTCAATTTGACTTTCTGACTTATACAAATATTCGTTTGTACCATTTTTTCCTATTAATATAACATTCATATTATCAGATGAAGTATAAACGTATTTTGAAGATTCATAAGGAACAAAATATGTATTATTTTTTATAGAATTAGTAATTTGCCCTGTATAAAAATTATATATATTTTTAAATATATTAGTATCATCTAATGTTGTATCATATATTAATCTATCTCTTTCATAATAATTATAATAATATATTTCATTTACATTGCTTGCAATTATTTCTTCGTTATTATTCATATCTAACTTGATTAAGTTATAATCTTTTACAATATATATTAAATCGTTTTTTATTATAAAATTATTAGATGTTACTTTTCCAAGTATTTCTTCTATATTACCTTTTTCATATTTGAATAACTTATCTTCTGATATGTAAAAAATACCATTTTTATTTATATCAAATGATTTAATATTACTATTTAATTCAATAATCTCATCTATTTTTCCTAATTCATTTAAGTCAATAACTGATATTTTTCCACATTCTTTTTCAAGTATATATAATTTTGTATCATAATATTTATAATCATAATCTTTTTCTGGATCAATTTGTACAATATTTACAATATTTTCTTTTGACTTTACTCCTACTATATAATCATTTTGTATTCCAAAAGCATACATTCCATTTAGACTTGCATCTATTTTTGAATATTCATATTGCATCATATCTTCTTCATCTAAATTAGATATATATTGTTTATTTTCATCCATGTCTTTTTCTTTTTTATCCAATACTTTAATTACTAAGAAAGCTATAAAAGCTAAAATAACTAATACCAAAATTATAGTTATAATGCTACTTCTTCTTTTTAAACCTTTTCTTGAGTTACTCATTTTTTTACCTCTATATTAAAATAATAACATTAAGTAATATTTTTTTCAACATATAATGTAATTCATCATAAAAATTTCACTTTTACAATAAAAATCTACGGGTATAACCCGTAGTTTTTCATTGCGCCCTTTAAGGGACTA